>JBKJHN010000128.1:0-64511 GCA_046599015.1 Ramlibacter sp. | reverse complement strand
GTCAGCATGAACGGCATCGAGCTGCAGGACCGCGAGTTCTTTGCCGCCATTCGAGAAGGGCGGGAGCCCAACGCCAGTGTGGCCCAGGTGCTGCCCTGCTATGAGGCTCTGCACCAGATGGAGCAGCAGCTAGGCACCTGATCCCATGCACACTCGACACATCGGACCCTTTCAGGTCAGCGCGATCGGGCTGGGCTGCATGAACCTCAGCCATGCTTATGGCACGCCACCATCGGCGGAGCAGGGCGAACGTGTGCTGCTCGCGGCGCTCGATGAAGGCGTGACATTGTTCGACACAGCCGCGCTCTACGGTTTCGGCGCCAACGAGACGCTGCTCGGCAACGTCCTGTCGCGCCACAGGAACCGATTCACGCTTTGCAGCAAGGGCGGCTTGGCCGGGGTGCAGTCCGAGGACGGCATGAAGCGGGTGATCGACGGCCGGCCGGCTGCCATTCGCAAGAATTGTGAAGACAGCTTGCGCCGGCTGCGCACCGATGTGATCGACCTGTACTACCTGCATCGCTGGGACAAGAAGGTGCCGGTCGAAGACAGCGTGGGGGCGATGTCGGACCTGGTGCGAGCCGGCAAGGTCCGCAGTGTCGGCTTGTCCGAAGTCTCCGCGGCCACGATTCGCCAGGCCCACGCGGTGCACCCGATCAGCGCAGTGCAGACCGAGTACTCGCTGTGGACGCGCAATCCCGAGATCGCGGTGCTCGAAACCTGCCGCGAACTGGGTGCGGCTTTTGTCGCGTTCAGTCCCGTCGCACGCGGCTTTCTCTGCGATGCGCTGCACGACGTGCAGACCCTGGACGCCAAGGACATCCGGCGCGGCTTGCCGCGCTTCTTCCCGGAAAACTACGCCGCCAACCTGCAGTTGCTGACCGCCTACAAGGCGCTGGCGGAAGAGGCGGGCTGCACGCCGGCCCAGCTCGCGCTTGCGTGGCTGCTGCACAAGGTGCCGCATGGGGTGCCGATTCCCGGCACGACCCGCGTGGACCATCTGCGCGAAAACCTCGCTGCGATGGAGGTGAAGTTGACTTCAGACTTGATCGCTCGGGTCGAAATCCTGATCAATCAGAAGACGGTGAACGGCGCTCGATACAGTGCTCAGTCGACCAGTGAAGTGGACACCGAGGAGTTCACAGACCCGGCTGCCTGATCCGCGGGCGCAAATCGAATGCGGCCAATGCGGCGGCGAAGTATGAATGCCGTGACGCGGCGCGGCAGGTTGGCCCGATCCCATTGGCCGCGATGCGTTGCCTCCAGCGGCAACTCGCATCGAAGGTCTTGAGTCTCCTGTGGGAAAATTGGTAAACTGGGCGGTGGCGATATGCCGGCAAGCGATTGTGGAAGCGGTCGCTGCATGGCTGGAGCTGTCCACGCCAGAATCGCCGAAAGCCGTCAGCTCCTATCCGAATTCACGGGGACTTGCCCGGCGGCCAGCTCAAACCAAGAGGCCGCAGTGCGCATCGATATCGTCACTCCGTCTCGCAGTCAGCCGCGCCAGAGCGCGTACCTGGAGCGGATGATCTCGTCGGTGGCCCGGCAGAGCACCAAGCAGGCGATCGAGTTTCGCATCCTGGTCGGCCTCGATCCGGGCGCGGCCGAACCCGAGCTGGCCGGTTCGGTGACACCCGGCAAGGTGCATTTTGCGCGTGCCGAGATCGCCAGCCAGGCTGCTGCGCTGAACGCAGCGTTGGCACTCGCGGATGGGGATTTCATCGCGTTCCTGGAAGATGATGACAGCTGGAGCGACAGCTTCTGCCAGACCGCTCTGGATGCCATGGACCGTGTCAAGGCCGATATGCAGACTTCCAACCAGGTGGTCCTGACTCAGGAGGGGAAATTCCTCGGCATATCCGATTTCCCTACGCCATCGAGCTGGCTGGTGAGAGCCGAAGCCTTTCGCCGGGTCGGGCCGATGGATGTGGCGTATCAGTACCATCTCGATCACGATTGGCTGGGGCGGGCCAAGGCGCTTGGGCTGCGCCGGGTCCATGTCGTTGAACAAACCGCGCCGCGCTCGGCCGGATTGTTGCGGGACTTTCGGCCGATTCTGGCCAGAATCGCGCGGGAAGGCAGTGCACTGTTTCCGATCGGGAAGCCGCTGCCGCTGATCAATCGCTTCGAGAATGAATATTCGGGGATGAGGGCGATTCTTAGCGGCGGTCCAGCGACAGAGCGCTCGCGCCTGGAAAAGGAGCGCCTGAAAGCGAGATACGGCAGATTGCCTTTCTAGGTCCAGCGGCTCCTCAAGCCCGGGGTGACTGTCTCTACAGCGTATCGATGAAGCTGCGCAGCTTGTCGCTGCGGCTGGGGTGCTTGAGCTTGCGCAGCGCCTTGGCTTCGATCTGGCGGATGCGCTCGCGGGTCACGTCAAACTGCTTGCCGACTTCTTCGAGCGTGTGGTCCGTGCTCATCTCGATGCCGAAGCGCATGCGCAGCACCTTGGCTTCGCGCGGTGTCAGCGAGTCCAGGATGTCCTTCACCACGTCCCGCAAGCCCGCCTGCATGGCTGCTTCGATGGGAGCGGTATTGGTCTGGTCTTCGATGAAGTCGCCCAGGTGCGAGTCGTCGTCGTCGCCGATCGGCGTTTCCATCGAGATCGGCTCCTTGGCGATCTTCATGATCTTGCGGATCTTGTCTTCGGGAATCTCCATCTTGGCCGCCAGGATGCCGGCGTCGGGCTCGAAGCCGAACTCCTGCAAGTGCTGGCGCGAGATCCGATTCATCTTGTTGATCGTCTCGATCATGTGCACCGGGATACGGATCGTGCGGGCCTGGTCCGCGATCGAACGCGTGATCGCCTGGCGGATCCACCACGTGGCATACGTCGAAAACTTGTAGCCGCGCCGGTATTCGAACTTGTCCACGGCCTTCATCAGGCCGATGTTGCCTTCCTGGATCAGGTCGAGGAACTGCAGGCCGCGGTTGGTGTACTTCTTGGCGATCGAAATCACCAGCCGAAGATTGGCCTCGATCATTTCCTTCTTGGCTTCGCGGGACGATGCTTCGCCTTCGTTCATCCGCTTGTTGATGTCCTTCAGTTGCGCCAGCGGCACCACGACCCGCGACTGCAGGTCGGCCAGCTTCTGCTGCAGTTCCTGGATCGGCGGCACGTTGCGCGACATGATGGTGGACCAGGGCTTGCCCGCAGCTGCCTGCTTTTCCACCCACTTCAGGTTCAGCAGGTTGGGCGGAAAGTCCTTGATGAAGATTTCCTGGGGCATGCCGCACTTGTCGACGATGATGCGGCGCAGCTCGCGCTCTTTCTTGCGCACGTCATCGACCTGGCCACGCACCATGTCGCACAGCTTCTCGATCGTCTTGGCGGTGAAGCGGATAGTCATCAGCTCTTCCGACAGGGCGTGCTGCGCCTTGACGTAGGCCGGGGTGCCGTAGCCTTCCTTGTCGTAGACCTTGTGCACCTTTTCGAACAATTGGTGGATGCGGTCGAAGCGTTCGAGCGCCTGGGTCTTCAGCTCCTCGAGCTTCTTGGTCAGCGCCTTGGAGCCGCCCTGGCCGTCGTCGTCATCGTCGGCGTCGAACTCGTCGAAGTCTTCTTCGGCCACATAGTCATCGGCCTCGTTCGGGTTGGAGAAGCCGTCCACCACCGTGGAAATGACGACTCTGCCCTCGCGGATTTCGTTGGCCAGGCGCAGGATCTCGGCGATCGTGGCGGGCGAGGCCGAGATGGCTTCCATCATGGCCATCAGGCCGCCTTCGATGCGCTTGGCGATCTCGATCTCGCCTTCGCGCGTGAGCAGTTCCACGGTGCCCATTTCGCGCATGTACATGCGAACCGGGTCGGTCGTGCGGCCGAACTCGCTATCGACAGTGGACAGCGCGGCTTCGGCTTCTTCTTCGGCTTCCTCGACAGTCGCAGTGGTCGGCGTCGTGTTGTTCAGCAACAGCATTTCGGCGTCGGGCGTCTGCTCGTACACCGCCACACCCAGGTCGTTGAGCATCGCGACCACAACTTCCAGCGTCTCGGCATCGACCAGCTTTTCGGGCAGGTGGTCGGTGATTTCGGCGTGCGTCAGGTAGCCGCGCGTCTTGCCGAGCGTGATCAGCGCCTTCAGGCGCTGGCGGCGCTTGAGCATTTCCTCCTCGGACAGGACGGTCTCGTCCAGCCCAAATTCCTTCATCAAGGCCCGCTCCTTGGCCTTGCTGATCTTCATGCGCAGGGGCTTGACCTTCTCGGTGGTCTCGGCGACCGGCTCGCCGACCAGATCCTCCTCGATATCGGACATGTCCAGGTGCTCACGCGTCTTGGCCTCCGCCGCGTTTTTTGGTTTGCGGCCGCGCTTGGCGCCGGCCGCGGGCTCGGCCTGGGCAGGCTGCGCCTTGGGCGGCCGGCCCGGTTTCTTCCGGGCCACCTGTTCAGCGGCAGCAAGGACCTTGACCGGCTTTTTCAGCTCATCCCTGGTGGGGGCTCTGTCGATCGGCTTGGCTGGGGACTTCGTTAAGGGCACTGGCTTGACTTTCGTTACGGGGTTCACTGCAGCCTTGGCTCGGGGCATCGGCGCGGTCTTCACGACCGTGAGCTTGGTCCTGGCCACTGGCTGCGGTGGCTTGATCAATTTTTTGGCGGCGGGTTTCGCCGTGGGCTTCGTAAGTTTTCGGGACTTTGGAGCGGGCATGAAAATACCTCGGGACGCAAGATGAGACAGAACAAAATAGCGCCCCTACAACCCGGCGCGAGTGGCGGATGAGGCGGACAAGCCGCCACGCGGTGTCCTCGTCAGTCCTCTGGGCAAGATGGGTGGGCGAACATTTGGTGTGCAGTCCTTGCGGAAAAGGTGGGCCGGTCGCGCGCAATGGCGTCGGTTGGCCGAGGTCCGGAGGTGCTGCTGTCGCTCTTGCCGCTAGCAACCTAAGATTATAACGTCTGCCGCGGTTTTCAAGGCCCGGCGTTAATTCTTTGACTTTGGACGGCCATCTGCCGCCTGCTCAGTTCCTTCAGCCGTTCGAGCCGGCCGGGATCGCTCATGGGCAACTGGTTGGCAAGGGCGATCTCCTCCTCGATGACCCCCAGGTGCAGCCGGGTCATGGTTTTTTTCAGGTCGTCCTCGGGAGTCTCGACGTCTTCGATGACCCGGCCGCTCGGCTGCAAGCTGTCGTACTCCATCAGTCCGGCAGCCAGGGACGAAAAAGACTGCCCATCCAAGCCGACCGCCAACGCCGCCCAGGGTTGCGCCCCATGCTCGTGGTGGCCGGTTTCAAGCCAGGAGAACAAGTCTCCGATGGTCCCTTCAACGCTGCAAAGAAGCTCGTGATCGGGTCCGGTCAACAGGTCCCATGCAGCTGAGTTTCGCAGCGCCAGCCGGGCGATGTGCTCGGCCAAGGCCTGCATCTTGGGTTTGATGGCCTTTCGCTTGCCGGCGAACTGCGGCCGATTGACCGGCCGCTTCCAGCTTTTCATGGCCGATTGGGCCTCTCCCCACAACTCCTTGAGTTCATGCGGTCCCATCGACGCCCGCTCGGCAATCTCGTTGAAGATCTGCCGCTTCAAGGCTCCGTCCGGCAGCAGCGTCCACATCGGCCTTGCCGCGCTGAGCATTCGCGAGCGCCCTTCCGCAGTGCTGAGATCGCTCCCTTCCGAAGTGACTTCCAGGAGAAAGACACTCAGCGGCACGGCCTGTTGAACAAAGCGCAGGAAGGCGTCGCGACCGAACTCGCGAATGTAGCTGTCCGGATCGTGCTCGGCGGGCAGAAACAGGAACTTGACGCTCCGCACATCGGTCGCATAGGGCAGGGCGCCGTCGAGCGCCTTTCGCGCCGCACGCCGGCCGGCTTCGTCGCCGTCGAAGCTGAACACCACGGAGTCCGTAAAGCGAAAAAGCTTGTGGACATGCTCGGGTGTACAGGCGGTGCCAAGTGTTGCCACGGCATTGGGAAAGCCGAGTTGCGCCAGTGCGACCACGTCCATGTAGCCTTCGGTCACCAGCACGTACCCGTGCTCGCGCAATGCGTTGCGTGCCTCGAACAAGCCGTACAGTTCCCGCCCCTTGCTGAACACGGGCGTCTCCGGTGAGTTCAGGTACTTGGGTGTTCCTTCGCCGAGCACGCGCCCGCCAAACCCGATGCACTCTCCCTTGACGTTGCGGATCGGGAACATGACCCGGTCCCGAAAGCGGTCGTAGCGCTTGTCCTCGTCTTCGTTGACGATGACCAGCCCGCTTTCCACCAGCAGAGTGTCGTCGTAATTGGGGAACACACTGGCAAGGCTGCGCCAACCTTCGGGCGCATATCCCAAGCCGAACTGCCTTGCCACCTGGCCCGACACACCGCGGCCTTTGAAGTAGTCGATGGCACGGGGCGAGGCCTTCAAGTGCTTGCGGTACGCCTCACCCGCCTTCTCGAGCACGTCGGTGAGGGTTGACTGTTTTTCACGCTGCTGGGCGGCTCGCGCGCGGTCCTGCGGAGAGGCATCCTCCTCGGGCACTTGCATCGCGTACTGCCCGGCCAGATCCTTTACGGCCTCGACAAAATTCATGCCGGCATGTTCCATCAGGAAGCCGATGGCATTACCGTTTTTGCCGCAGCCGAAGCAGTGGTAAAACTGCTTGGTCGGACTGACGGAGAAGGACGGTGACTTCTCGCCATGAAAGGGGCAGAGCCCCATATAGTTGGCGCCCCCCTTCTTCAGCTGCACGTAGCGGCCGACGATTTCAACCACGTCCGCGCGGGCGAGCAATTCCTGGATGAAAGACTGTGGGATGGTCATGACGAGATGCGGTACCGGAACGGTACCGACAGGTATTTTTACCTAACAGCGCCGCACCGAAGCCTTAACCTGCCGGGACACGGAACAACCGGGCACTTGGAGAGAACAGATGACAAGCATTTTTGACCGGGACCTGGCGCGCAATCAAGCCAATCATGCGCCGCTGTCGCCGCTTTCCTTCATCGAACGCTCCGCGCAGGTGTATCCGGGGCTGCCGGCCGTCGTTCACGGCGATCTGCGCCGCAATTGGGCTGAGCTCTATGCCCGTTGCCGCCAGCTGGCCAGCGCGTTGTCGCGTCATGGCGTCGGAAAGGGCGACACCGTGGCGGTGATGCTGCCGAACACGCCGCCGATGGTCGAGGCGAACTTCGGCGTTCCGATGTGCGGTGCCGTGCTCAATGCGCTAAACACTCGCCTCGATGCGGAAACCATCGCTTTCATGCTGGATCATGGTGAAGCCAAGGCGCTGATTGTGGACCCCGAGTTCGCATGCGTCATCAAGAAGGCAGTTGCACTGCGCAAGGAGACGGGACCGCTGTTGATCATTGACGTAGCCGACGCGCTTTACGCCGGCCCCATCGAACGTGCCGGCTCCGTGGGTTACGAGGGCTTCCTGGCCGGTGGCGACCCGGAGTTTGCCTGGGATCTGCCAGCCGATGAGTGGGACGCCATCGCCCTGAACTACACCAGCGGGACGACCGGCAACCCGAAGGGGGTGGTGTACCACCATCGCGGCGCGGCGATGAATGCGATTTCCAACATCCTCGAATGGGACATGGGCAAGCACCCGGTCTACCTGTGGACGTTGCCCATGTTTCATTGCAATGGCTGGTGCTTTCCGTGGACGATAGCGGCGCGGGCCGGGGTCAATGTGTGCTTGCGAAAGGTTGAGGCCAAGGCCATCATCGACGCGATCAAGTTGCACGGGGTCACGCACTACTGCGGCGCACCGATCGTGCATGGATTGCTGGTGAACGCGCCCGAAGAAATGAAGCAGGGCCTGCCTGCCGGCGTGAAAGCCATGGTGGCGGGCGCCGCGCCGCCGGCATCGATGATCGAAGGCATGGAGCGCATGGGCTTTGACCTCACGCATGTCTACGGCCTGACGGAAGTCTATGGCCCAGCCACGGTCTGCCCGAAGCACGACGAATGGAGCGATCTGGACATCGGCGAGCGGGCGCGCCTGAATGCCCGTCAGGGCGTGCGCTATCACCTGCAGCGGGACGCGCGCGTCATCGCCCCGCAAACGATGAAGCCGGTTCCGCTGGACGGCGATACGATGGGCGAAATCATGTTCCGCGGCAACATCACCATGAAGGGTTATCTCAAGAACCCCGACGCTACGCGGGACGCTTTCGCGGGCGGCTGGTTCCACACGGGGGATCTCGCCGTGCAGTATCCGGACGGCTACATCAAGATCAAGGATCGCAGCAAGGACATCATCATTTCGGGCGGCGAGAACATTTCATCTATCGAGGTCGAGGACGTGCTTTACCGGCATCCGGACGTACTGGCCGCGGCCGTGGTCGCGAAAGCCGATTCGCGCTGGGGCGAGACGCCGTGCGCCTTCGTCGAATTGAAGGCCGGCGCGACGACAACGGCTGCGGACATCGTGGCTCATTGCAAGAAGCACCTGGCCGGCTTCAAGGTACCCAAGGCCGTTGTCTTTGGCGAACTGCCCAAGACCTCGACCGGCAAGATCCAGAAGTTCGAGTTGCGCAAGCAGGCCGGCTCGGCCGCGGCGATCGACGTCTAGGAAGCTCTGATTTTCAGAGCTTCCCTGGGCTCAGCTCTTCATAGCCATGCCAAGGCGTTCGATGGTGGCCTTCTCGGCCGCGTAGGTTTCGCGAGCCCACTTGGTATAGGTGTCGGTGTTCATGTAGATCACGGTCTGATCGTACTTGTCGAAAGTGCTGATCACGGCCGGATCTTCCAGCGTCTTGCGGAAGGCGTCGTGGAGGGTGCGCACGACCGCCGGGTCCATGCCCTTGGGGCCGCAGACGCCGAAAGGCGAATCCGACACCGTCTTGTAGCCCAGTTCATCCAGCGTCGGCACACTCGGCCAGCGCTTGGTGCGCTTGCTGCCGTAGGTGGCGATCAGACGAAGCTTGCCGGATTCGACGTGCGGGGCCCAGCCGGTGGCGTCGCTCGCTGCCATGGTATGGCCGCCCAGCACCGCCTGCATGTTGTCGGCGTTACCCTTGAAGGGGATGTGATTGAGCGTGATGCCCGCCCGCTGGGCGAATTCCTCCACTGCCAGATGCGGGCTGGTACCGGTGCCGGTGGAGCCATAGGTGAACTTGCCGGGATTGGCCTTGCCGTAATCCACCAGGTCCTTGATGGATTTGACTGGCGACTCAGCCGGCACAACCAGGCCGAAGGTGTAGCCGGTGAGGCAGACGATCCAGGTGAAGTCCTTGAGGGGGTCGAACTGCACCTTCTGCATGTGCGGGATGCGAAAGACGCCGTGGGGCAACTGGCTGAGGGCGTAGCCATCGGGACGGGCGTTGGCGAGCTCGTTGGCGCCAAGCATGCCGCCGGCGCCGGGCTTGTTGTCGATGACGATCTGTTGGCCCAGGGTCTTCGATGCACTCTCGGCCAGCGCCCGCATCACGGCGTCGGTGGATCCCCCGGCGGGCCACGGGCAGATCAGGCGGACCGGACGGCTGGGAAAAGCCTGAGCCAGCGCAGGCAGCGCGACCGTGGCGCACGAGACCGCTGCAGTCTGGATGAACCGGCGGCGGCTTGGGTGAGTATTGCTCATTGACGTCTCCTGGAAGAAACTCGAATCTAGAACAAGGGAGGCGCTTCTTGCTTCAGGGTAAGCGAGGGGGACCGGCCCCTTCGTCACGAAAACGAACACAACCGCACCGGAACACGGCGGCGGCGGCATACTGGACGAATGCGCATCCTCACTCATCGTGTGGCGCACGTCGTGGCGCACCCAGGCCGGTTTGCCTGGGGTGTGCTCAAGGCGTTCAAGGCCAACCAAGGGCTGCTGCTGGCAGGCGCCGTGGCTTACTACGCGCTGCTTTCGGTCGTGCCGCTGCTGATCCTCACGGTGATTGCCTTGTCGCATGTGATCGATCAGGCCGAGCTCTTGCAGACCCTGGGGCTCTACCTGGAGTGGCTGATGCCGGGTCAAGCGCAGGCGATTGTCAGGGAACTGGCCAATTTTCTCGATCACCGCGACGTGATCGGTTGGGTCCTGCTGGGCACCATGCTCTTTTTCAGCTCACTCGCGTTCACCGTGCTGGAGAACGCGATGTCGGTGATCTTCCTGCACCGGATCGCCACCCGCCGCCGCCGCTACATCGTGTCCGTGCTGCTGCCCTATTGCTACATTCTCAGCCTTGGGTTCGGTTTGCTGGTAGTAACGCTGGTGTCCGGCGGCCTGCAAGCCATGGGGGAGGAAAGCGTTTATTTCCTGGGCCGTGAATGGTCGCTCAAAGGGGTTTCGGGCGTGCTGTTGTACCTGTTGGGACTGGCGGGCGAGATTTTTGTCTTGACCTCGGTGTATATGGTGATGCCGGTGGGCAGGCTGTCGGTTCGGCATGCGTTGCTCGGCGGGGTCACCGCGGCCCTGCTGTGGGAGGCCACCCGGCACGTGCTGATCTGGTATTTCGGCACCTTGTCCCAGGTCAATGTGGTCTATGGCTCTCTCACCACCGCCATCGTGGTCCTGCTCAGCCTGGAGATTGCCGCGACCCTGCTGCTGCTGGGGGCGCAAGTGATCTCGGAGTTCGAGCGCATCGATCGGCCGAAGGAGCCCGAGCCGGCCAATCCACTGGAAACCGACGAGGCTCGCGCGCTCGAGCAGTCGTCTAGTCGCCCATGACTGCGCCTTCCCGGCGCGGGTCGGCGCCCCCAAAGAAGCCGATTGGCGTCCTCTGAATGGCCTGCAGGCCGCTGGTCATCGATTGCTCCCGCACTTCGGCGCCGCGGGCGCGCAGCGCTTCGACAGTGGCTTGCGGAAAGCGCTTCTCTTCCAGGAGGGTGGGCCCGTTCATGGAAGCGAAGTTGGGCAGGTTGATAGCCTGCTGCGTGTTGAGTCCCCAGTTCAGCACGCCATAGAGTGTCTTTGCCGTGAAGTGGATGATGACCGCGCCGCCCGGGCTGCCCACGCTCATCACCAGCTGGCCTGTGGCCTTGTCGAACACAAGCGTCGGCGACATGGAAGAGCGCGGGCGTTTGCCGCCCTGAACCCGATTGGCCACCGGCTTGCCTTCGGCATCGTTTGGAGCAAAGCTGAAGTCGGTGAGTTCGTTGTTCAGCAGGAAGCCGCCGGCACCGCCATGAACGCTGACCATCTGGCGCGCGCCGAATGCGTCCTCGATGGTGGTCGTCATCGCAATGGCATTGCCGTAGGCGTCCACAATGCTGATGTGAGAAGTGCCGTACTCGGGCTGCTCGGAACTGGGCGCGTAACCGGACTTCAATCCGCCCGGGCTGCCGGGCTTGGCGACTTTGAGGCTCTGTTCGCCGATCAACTTGCTGCGTCCGGCCAGGTAAGAAGGGTCCAGCAGACTTAGCCAGTCGCCGGCGGGTGGCTGGACGAAGTCGGGGTCACCCAGGTACTGCGCCCGATCCGCGAAAGCCAGGCGCGCCGCCTCTGTGTACAAGTGCAGCCAGGCGGTAGAAGGCAGGCCATTCTCCAACGGAATCGCTTGGGCACGCACGTGGTTCAGCATGCCCAGGATTTGCCCGATCGCGATCGCGCCGGAACTCGGCGGAGGGAATCCGCAGATGCGGTAGTCGCGGCCTGTCCCTTGGTACTCATGACAAATCGGCTTTCGCTTTTTTGGCTGGTAGCTCGTCAAGTCGGCCAGCGTCATCTTCCCGGGATTCGTCGGATGGGATTGCACTTTGGCGACGATCGCGCGCGCGATCTCGCCTTCGTGCAAAGCTCTCGAGCCGCCAGCCGCAAGGCTGCGAAGCGCCAACCCCAGCTCCGGGTTCCGCAGCAGCGTGCCGACGTCCCGCGGGACTCCATCCGGTGTGTAGAAATAGGCCGCCGCAACCGGGTCCTTTTTCAAGTGGACGTCGTTCTTCAGCAGAGTGTTCAGCCGCGGGCTGACCCTGAAGCCGCCTTCAGCCAAGGCAATCGCGGGCTCGAACAGCTGGGCCCAGGGCAGCTTGCCGTGTTGCCTGTGCGCCAGCTCGAGCATGCGCACGGTGCCGGGCACACCCACGGAACGGCCACCTACGACAGCCTGGTAAAACGGCAGCGGCTTGCCGTCGGCGTCGAGGAAGAGTTTCTCGTCGGCGCCGGCCGGCGCGGTCTCACGCCCGTCGAACGCCTCGACATCCTTGCCGTCGTGGTGCAGCAGGAAGGCGCCACCGCCGATCCCGCTGGACTGCGGCTCCACCAGCGTCAGGACCATCTGCACGGCGACAGCCGCGTCCACCGCCGATCCGCCGGCTTTGAGAATCTGATAGCCCGCATCCGTCGCAAGCGGGTTGGCCGCGGCCACGGCGAACTTGCGAGCGGCCCAGCCGGGCTTCTCCGTGTAGCCCGAGGCGCTCTCGGGCTGCAGGGGAGGGCTGTAACTGAAATTCGACGGGGCGGTGGCGCAGGCAGCCAGCAGAGCTGCCATGGCACATAGCGCAAGCTTCACCTTCATTGCATCTCCTGGAAGAGGAGACGCATGTTAAGCCGCGAACGTCTAACGCGGGGCGAGGCGGATCGCACCGTCGAGCCGGATCACCTCACCGTTGAGCATGTCGTTCTCGAAAATATGCTTCGCCAGCTTGGCGTAGTCCTCGGGCGTGCCGAGGCGGGAAGGAAACGGCACGCTGGCAGCGAGCGCTTCCTGGACTTGCTTGGGCATGCCGAACATCATCGGCGTGCCGAAGATGCCGGGCGCGATCGTCATGTTGCGGATGCCATTGCGCGCCAGGTCGCGTGCGATCGGCAGCGTCATGCCGACGACCCCGCCCTTGGACGCGCTGTAGGCCGCCTGGCCGATCTGGCCGTCGTACGCCGCCACCGAGGCGGTGGAGATCATGCAGCCCCGCTCGCCGGTGCTTTCAGGCTCGTTCTTGCACATCGCGTCTGCGGCGAGACGGATCATGTTGAAGCTGCCCACTAGGTTCACGGTGATGGTCTTGGAAAAGACGGCGAGCGAATGCGCGCCGTTCTTGCCGACGGTTTTTTCCGCCGGGGCAATGCCCGCACAGTTCACCAGCCCCATCAGTTTGCCCAGCGACACCGCTTTGGCGACCACGGCCTGGCCGTCCGCCTCCTGGCTCACGTCGCACTTGACGAAGGCCCCACCGATCTCGCTGGCGATGGCTTCGCCCTTGTCCTGCATGTCGGCGATCACCACCTTCCCGCCTTCCGCAGCCAGCATGCGCGCCGTGCCCTCGCCCAGACCCGATGCCCCGCCCGTCACGATGAAGACTTTGCCTTTGATTTCCATGTATCGCTCCTGGATTTTGACGCAGCATTATCGCGCCCCGTCGCACGAGCCGAGTGCAATCGGGCACAAGCGTCCCGTGGCGCCTACTTGAATCCGACCCGGTCCAGCATCTGCTGCACCTTGACCTGGTTTGCGCCGACGGCGGCCAGCGGAATCGTTTCGCTCTTGAAGTCGCCGCCACCACTCATCGCTTGCAGCGCGGCGTTGCTGACCTTCACACCTTTGGCGGTCGGCCACTCGTTGTTGCCGTTGGCGAAGTAGTTCTGGGCCTCGGCGCTGGCCAGGTACTCCAGGAACCTCACCGCGTTGGCGGGGTGCCTGGCGTTCTTCGCAACGGCCCCGCCGGCGATGTTCACATGCGTGCCCCACGAGTCCTGGTTGGGAAATACCACGCCCACACGCTCCATCATCGCCTTGTCTTCGGGCTTGGTGGAGCGAAGCAGGCGGGCGATGTAGTAGGTGTTGGTGACCGCGATCTGGCACTCGCCCGAGCCCACCCCGGTGATCTGGTCGGTGTCGCCGCCCTTGGGGTCTCGTGCGAGATTGGTGACGATTCCCTTGAGCCAGGCCTCGGCCTTCTGTTCGCCAAGGTGTTCGGTCACCGCCCCGAATAACGAAAGGTTGTACGGGTGCGAGCCCGAACGGATGCAGATCTTGCCCTTGTTCTTGGCATCCGCCAGTTCCTCGTACGTGTCGACATCTTCCCGCTTCACCTTGATCTTGTCGTACACGATCACGCGTGCACGGCTGGACAAGCCGAACCAGGGGATACCCTCGGGCGTCGACTTGGCGCGATATTGGGCGGGGATCGCATCTTCCAGCAGCTTGGACTTGATCGGCTGAAACAGCCCGTCGACTTCGCCCTTGTAAAGGCGCGCTGCGTCTACCAGGAGAATGACGTCGGCTGCTGAAGCGGTTCCTTCGGCCTTGAGGCGGGCGAGAATACCGGCGTCGTCCGCATCGACCCGATTGATCTTGATTCCGGTGGCCTTGGTGAAGTTGGCGTAGAGGGCCTCGTCGGTCGAATAGTGGCGGGCGGAGTAGAGGTTGAGCACCTGTTCCTGCGCGCGCGCGCCTGCTGCCGCGCTTAACAGAACGCAGGCCAGGCCAATGGCTTTATTGAACATGAGATTCCTTTGAAGCGGTAAAAGGGACGTATGGGATCATATAGCAAACACGAATCATTCTCAATTGCATGTGGTTGACGCAGATCAATGCCTTGTTGCTTGTACGCAAGCGGGCGAACTGGCCTTCAGTTGCAGCAAGTGGCAGAAAGCGCGGTGGAGGAGGCCGCTTACACCGACTGGCCGCTGCCGCTGTTCAGCAGGGGCTTGCTGCGCGGCGAAGCACTCGGGCGCTATGTGAAAGCGAAGGTGAGAGGCAAGCTGATCGGCGATCGCCATTGACATAACGAGTGCACCCGAAAGGCAAGCACTGACAATGCAGGGGCGCAAACAAAAAAAGCCCCAGTCTTGCGACTGGGGCGAGCGTCGCTGCGCTCCCTCGCCCGGGGGGCGCAATAAAAAAAGCCCCAGTCTTGCGACTGGGGCTTAAGGGATCCCTGAACCCCGAGGGGTGTCGAAAGGACCCGAGGAGACAACCTGTAGAACTCTCGTTCAACACGAGTGTCGGATAGAGGCTCCGCTACTGATTAGCGCTTCTTGGAGGTCGTGGTCTTGGCGGCGTTCACGGCTTGGTTCGCGACCGAGTTGAAGTTGGCTTCAGCGACGTCGCTGGCTTGCTTGACGGCCTTCTGAACCGACTCAAGGGCGTTGTTGCCGGCGGCCACAGCGCTCTTGAAGACGGCAACAGCGGTCTCGCTGCCGGCCGGCGCGTTCTTGGCGGCGTTGTCGACGACAGCCAGGAACTTCTTCTGCAGGTCAGCAGCTTGCGACTCGAAAGATTTGCCGAATTCAGCGCCTGCGCCCGAAGCGATGTCATACAGATGACGGCTGTAGGCGGCGGTCTTTTCGGCCAGGGGTTGGAACAGCGAGGCTTGCAGGGCCAGGAGCTCTTGCGCGTCCTTGACGCTCAGCATCGCTTGTGTCGTGTCGGCGGCCTCGACCAGCGCGGCCTTGGAAGCAGTCACATTCAGTTCGACCAGCTTCTCGACGCCTTCAAATGCCTTGGTGGTCAGGCCAAAAAGGGTTTCAACGGTGGCTTTTTGCGAGGCCATGACTTGTTCAGCGGTCAGCATAATAAAAATCTCCAGTGGTTAAGTGACAAATCGATGTCTGCTCTGAACTGGGCCGGGAGAGCCTGTTATGTTGCAGCGCAGCATGGATAGAAGTATACGGTCGGCGACGGCGATTGCAAGTGATTTTTGCTGCATTGCAACATTCTAGAATGCCGTACCTAGAAACTGGCGCCGCACCCTTGCCCACAATGGTGGCATGCAGGTCTTCTACGCGACCCAGTTCGTGCTCCCCTTGCCCCCTGGCCATCGTTTCCCGATGGTCAAGTACCAGTTGTTGCGGGACCGGCTGGCTTGCGAACTTCCCTGCGTCGAGCTGATGCAGGCATTGCCCGCGACGGACGGGGAGCTTGCGCTGATCCATAGCCCAGGGTACGTGGATGCCATCACCCATGGCCGACTGGACGCAAAAGCCATGCGCGAGATCGGTTTTCCATGGAGCGAAGCCATGGCGGAGCGAGCCCGGCGTTCGGTCGGCGCGACGATCGCGGCCTGTCGTGCCGCCATCAGACAAGGCGTGTCCGCCAATATCGCTGGGGGGACGCATCACGCTTATGCCGACCGGGGCGGCGGTTTCTGCGTTTTCAACGACGCTGCAGTTGCTTCGCGCCTGATGCAGACCGAGTGGGTTCGATCGTATCCGGCGGCGCTGAGGGTAGCCATCATCGACCTCGACGTGCACCAGGGCAATGGCACGGCTCATATCTTCAGGGATGACTCGAGCGTGTTCACGTTATCGCTGCACGGGCAAAAGAATTTTCCGTTTCGCAAGGAGGCGAGCGACCTGGACGTGGCGTTGCCGGATGGATGTGGCGATGACGAATATCTGGCCGCCCTCGAACATGCGCTCCAGGAAATGCAGCAAAGGTTCGAGCCCGGTCTGGTCATCTATCTCGCTGGCGCCGATCCCCACGAGGGCGACCGGCTGGGCCGGCTGAAGCTCACCTGGGACGGGCTCGAGGCGCGGGACCGGCGTGTGTTCGACTGGACCTGGCAGCGGCGCATCCCGCTGGCATTCGCGATGGCGGGCGGCTATGGCACACGCATCGAAGACACGGTTCAAGTCCAGATCAACACTTTCCGGGTTGCAGCGGACTACGCGCGCCGCTGGCAGAATCCGTCGGGATGACCGACAACACGCCCGACAAGCCTCACCCCTCGCCGCGGGGTGTGTACCGTGTCTTCTGGGGCCTGGGAACCCGGTGGATGGACAACGACGTCTACGGGCACGTCAACAACGTCGTCTATTACAGTTGGTTCGACACCGTGGTCAATGCCCCAGCGCCGGTTCGCTCGCTGCCCGCCTTGGTCACCTGATTTCGACCTTGGCGTGAAGCGGGATCATTTGTCGAACCGGTAGTCCGGGTTCTGGCGCTCAAAAGCATCGACCTGACGCTCCGCCTCGTCTTTGGCGATGCCATGGCGCTCCTGGATGCGCCCGAGCAGCTGGTCGCGTTTTCCGGCGATCACGTCGAGGTCGTCGTCAGTCAGCTTGCCCCATTGCTCTTTGAACTTGCCCTTGACCTGCTTCCAGTTGCCTTGCATACGGTCTTCGTTCATCGCGATTCTCCAGAAGTTGATTTCGCCTGCGTGCGCAACCGCGCAGGGGCAGGCGTAGGAAAAATGTAGGGTGGCTCCGGTGCTCGGCCGGTAGGATTCCCGGAAAAACTGCCGTAGGTACCAGCCTACAGTCGAGTGGCGTTCAGCGCGTCTTTCAGGTGAGGTGGGGGCCGAGCCGCATAATCGGGCGGCCACAGAAAAACGCGGCGCCGTGCCGTGACAGCGATGCAAAAGCACAAGATCCTGGTCGCCCGAGCGATCTTTCCCGAGGTTCTCGCCCGGCTGGAGCCGCACTTCGAGGTGCAGTCCAATCAGGGCGACCAGCCCTGGTCCAGACAGCAGCTGACCGAACAGCTGCGCGACAAGGCGGGCGCCTTCACAACCGGCGGTGACCGGATCGATGCGGAGGTTCTCGCGGCCGCACCCGGGTTGAAGATCTGCGCCAACATGGCAGTGGGCTACAACAACTTCGATCTCCCGGCCATGACGTCGCGCAAGGTGCTGGGCACCAACACGCCCGACGTTCTGACGGAGACCACGGCGGATTTCGGATTCGCGTTGCTGATGGCCACTGCGCGGCGAATCACGGAAAGCGAACATTACCTGCGTTCCGGCAAATGGGACCGCTGGAGCTATGACATGTTCGCGGGGTCGGACGTTCACGGCAGCACGCTGGGCATCCTTGGCATGGGCCGCATCGGCCAGGGCATCGCGCGCCGCGGAGCCCACGGCTTTGCCATGAAAGTGATCTACCACAACCGTTCACGGCTGGCACCCGAGCTCGAAGAGCAGTGCCGGGCCCGTTACGTGAGCAAGGAGGAATTGCTCAAGACGACGGATCACCTGGTGCTGGTGCTTCCGTATTCGCCGTCCTCCCACCACGCGATCGGCGCCGCGGAGATAGCGCTGATGAAGCCGACAGCGACACTGATCAATATCGCTCGCGGTGGCATCGTGGACGATGTGGCGTTGGCCGCGGCCTTGCGGGACAAGCGCATCGCGGCCGCCGGGCTCGATGTGTATGAAGGCGAGCCCAAGGTTCACCCGGACCTGCTGACGGTGCCGAACGTGGTCCTGACTCCGCACATCGCCAGCGCCACGGTGCCGACACGGATGGCGATGGCCAACCTTGCCGCCGACAACCTGATCGGGTTCCTGGTGCACGGCAAGGCTGTGACGCCCCTGAACCCCGAAGCGCTGAACTGAGGCCGCACTTGGAGCTATGGTCCCTGATCGCCCTGGCGATCGCCAACTTGGTGCTGGTTTTCCTCCTGTTGATGCGCAAGCCGCCGGTCAATGAAGCCGCCCGAATGGAGGCGCTGGCTGCCAACGAGCGCATGGAGCGTGAGTTGCGCCGCGAGATCAGCGAGTCGTCGCGCGGCGCCCGCACCGAGCTGACGCACACGCTGGCGACCTTTCAGGACGCCATCGTCAAGCAGGGAGCCGAGGCAACGCGCACCCAGAACACGCAGATCGATGCCTTCGCCCAGCAGCTCACGTTGCTGCAGAAGACGCTTTCGGACACGCTCTCGCTGCAACTGCAGAACTTGGGCGAGTCGAATGCGAGGCGCATGACGGAAGTGCGGGCGACCCTGGATGCACAGCTGACTCTCTTGCAGCAGAGCAACGCCGCCAAGCTCGACGAGATGCGCAAGACCGTGGACGAGAAACTCCATGCCACGCTGGAGACGCGGTTGGGCGAAAGCTTCAAGCAGGTCGCCGATCGCCTGGAGCAGGTCCACAAGGGCCTGGGCGAGATGCAGACCCTGGCTCAGGGCGTCGGCGACTTGCAGCGCGTGCTGACCAACGTCAAGAGCCGCGGCATATTCGGTGAAGTGCAGCTGGAGGCGTTGCTTGAACAGGTGCTCACCCCAGAGCAGTATGCCAAGCAGGTCGAGACCAAGCCGCGCAGCAACCAGCGCGTCGATTTCGCGATCCGGTTCCCCGGGCGAAGCGCGGACGGCACGCCGGTGTGGCTGCCCGTGGATGCCAAGTTTCCGCGCGATGACTACGAACGTTTGCTCGATGCGCAGGACCGGGCCGACCCCGCCGCGGCGGACATCGCGGCGCGTGCACTGGAGTCGCGCATCCGGACCGAAGCAAAGTCGATCAGCGACTGCTATCTGTGCCCGCCGCAGACAACCGACTTCGCGATACTGTTCCTGCCGATCGAAAGCCTTTACGCGGAGGTGTTGCGCCGGCCGGGGCTGATGGACAGCTTGCAGCGGGACTACCGTGTGACTCTGGCCGGGCCCACCACGTTGCTGGCGATGCTCAACAGTTTGCACATGGGTTTTCGCACCTTGGCACTGGAGCAGCAGGCATCGGAGGTTTGGAAGGTGCTCGGAGCGGTGAAGACCGAGTTCGAGCGCTACGGCAACTGGGTCGAGAAGATCCGCGAACAAGTGCGCAAGGCATCGGACACGCTGGAGACGGCGCAAACTCGAACCAACCAGATGCGCCGGGCCCTGAAGGTGGTCGAAGCCCTGCCCGAAGCGCAGGCGCAGGCGCTGCTCCCACCCGCCGAAGGAGATGACGCGCTTTCATGACCGGCGGTCTCAGTCCGACGCTGGCCCGTCTGATTGGCGGTTTTGTCTTCCTGCATGCGTGCATGGCCGGCATGCGCATGGCTTCGCCTCTGCTCGCACTGCGTCAGGGCTACAGTGAGGCAGCCGTGGGCGTACTGTTGGCGCTGTTCGCGCTGACTCAGGTATTCCTGGCACTACCGGCGGGACGATTCTCCGACCGGTTCGGACTCAAGCGGCCGATGGGCCTGAGCGTCATTGCCGGCACGGCAGGCGCCGGACTCGCCGTTGCGTTTCCGGTGTTCCCCGTCCTTTGCCTGAGTGCCTTGCTCACCGGTGGCGCCACTGGGGCGGCATCGATCGCTCTGCAGCGGCACGCCGGCCGAGCCGCCGGCAACGCGACCCAGCTGATGCAGGTGTTCTCCTGGCTGGCCATCGGCCCTGCGATCTCGAATTTCCTCGGGCCCTTCAGTGCCGGGCTGGCGATCGACTACGGCGGCTTCCGCTTCGCTTTTCTGATCATGGCTTTGCTGCCGGTGCTTTCCTGGCTCGCAGTCCGCTCCTTGCACGAGTTGCCACGTGTCGCGCCATCCCCGACCGCGGCGACGAACAAGGCCTGGGACCTCTTGCGCGAGCCCGGATTCCGCCGGCTCTTGCTGGTGAACTGGTTTCTCTCGTCCTGCTGGGACGTCCATACCTTTGTCGTTCCCGTGCTGGGGCATGAGCGGGGCTTTTCGGCGTCGGTGATCGGAACCATCCTTGGGGCTTTCGCCGTCGCCGCGGTACTGGTCAGGGTGTTGTTGCCCCTGCTGGCGGCGCGGTTGCGCGAATGGAAGGTGATTGCCGGCGCAATGGCTTGCACAGCCGTGTTGTTCGGCATCTACCCATTGCTGCAGACCCCTGCGGCGATGGGCATGTGCTCGATCCTGCTGGGGTTCGCTCTCGGATCCGTGCAGCCCATGATCATGAGCAGCCTGCACCAGATGACCCCGGAACACCGGCACGGGGAAGCCATCGCGATGCGTCTGATGGCCATCAATGCCTCCAGCGTGATCATGCCGATGTTGTTCGGCCTGGTCGGCAGCGTGATCGGTATTGCGGGCGTGTTCTGGATCACAGGCGCCGCGGTCGGCGCGGGAACCCGCATTGCCTTCAAGCTCGACGGTCAACCTAGAGGCGGTAGAAGTCCCTGATGCTCTTCCAGGCATCGGCTGGATCGTCAGCGTACTGGAACAGGTCGAGGTCAGCCGGGGAGATCACGCCTTCCTCGATCAGCACATCGAAATTGATCAGGCGCTTCCAGTACTCCGATCCGAACAGCACGATCGGCACCTGCCTCGCCTTGCGCGTCTGGACCAGGGTGATCACCTCGAACAGCTCGTCCAGCGTCCCGAATCCCCCCGGAAATGCCACCAGCGCCTTGGCCCGCATCATGAAGTGCATCTTGCGCAAGGCGAAGTAATGAAACTTGAAGGACAGCGCGGGCGTGACGTACGGATTGGCGCTTTCTTCCATTGGCAAGGCAATAGACAGGCCGACGCTGATGCCGTCGCCCTCGTAAGCCCCGCGATTGGCGCCCTGCATGATGCCCGGCCCGCCCCCTGTGCAGATGAAGAGCATGTCTTCCGGAGCCTTGCCAGTGCTGTACTCTGCGATGAGTTTGCCGAAGGCGCGGGCCTTTTCATAGTAATGGGCGTTGCGCGCCAGAGCCCGGGCACGCCGGATGTGCGCTTCGTCGCCCCCAGCCTGGGCTGCCACCACGAGCTCCGCGGACTCCTCCTCGCTGCGGAAACGGGCGCTGCCGAACACGACAATCGTGTTCTCTATGCCGAGCGCCTGCTGCTCCAGGTCGGGCTTGAGCAGTTCGAGCTGGAAGCGAATGCCGCGCGTTTCACGTCGCAGCAGGAATTCGGGGTCGGCGAATGCCAAACGGCTGGCGTCTGGGTCCAGCGGCAGGCCGGCGCTCGAATGGGCATGCAGGGTGGCCCAGGCGTCGGCCAGGCGGCGGTCGTGGATGTTTCGGCTGGAAGGCATGCCGCCATTCTGCGGCAATCCGTGGCGGTTCTCCGTCGCAGCCATCCGGGTCCATCAGGGTTGCGATTCCAGCCAGTGCAGCAAGCGCTCGCGCGCGGCGCCAAGGTTCTTGTAATCCAGGATCGCTTGCGACATCGAGGCCAGAGATTGACGCAAGCGCCTGGCACTTCCTGAAGGGCGGACTGCGTCAGGCAATGGCTGGAGTGCGACTCGGATCGTGAAGACGGCTTGGCGGGTGCCCCTGCCGACTGGAAAGAAGGTCTGCCGCTCCTGTCGCACCCAGCACTGCTGCGCGAACGCCTGAGCATCCGGTTCAGCGGGCCAAGGTGCGCGTGGATGACGGCGGGGATGCTGGTCGTACCGGTTCGACGCAGTGATGGTCCAGACATGCCGTTCCCACCGATCGCCCGAGGTCACCAGTGACACCAGTTGCTGGGACGCGGCAACAAGCGCCGCATTGTCGGCCACAGGCCGATGCAAGGCCGCGAAATCGAGACCCAGTTTTTCTTCGGGTGCCCAATGAGAGGGCACGCAGACGCACAACCAGGGGATCGTCCCCGTTGCACCGTCCAGAATTGCCAGGTCTTCCTCGAATGCCAATTCCAGCGGGCGCTCTCCGGTTCCCTCGTCGTTCGCGTGCACTACGGGTTCCGCTTCGATCGCTGCAAGTGCCGGGGCGCAGTCAAATCCCGGCACCACGTGGCGCGACTGGGCCGCTTCGAACACTGCGCGCTTTTCGCGGTACAGAACGCTGTCGGGATCAAGCCGCGTCAGGTGCGGCTCGCCCGCATCCAGCCGGCGCAGACCGGGCTGCATCCGGAATGGCACCGGGATCTGGTTGAGATCGAATTCCATGGAGACCGAAAAACAAAAGGCCCCTTGCGGAGCCTTCATCGACTTCAGTGCAGTTCAGACCCGCCGGCGGTATTCGCCGGTGCGGGTGTCGATTTCCACCTTGTCGCCCTGCGCCACGAAGATCGGCACGCCAATGTCGAAGCCGGTCGCGATCTTGGCGGGCTTGAGCACCTTGCCGGAGGTGTCGCCCTTGACGGCCGGCTCGGTCCAAGTGATCTCCCGTTCCACGTTGGTGGGCAGTTCGACCGAAAGCGCCTTGCCCTCGTAGAACACCACGTCGGCGGGCATCCCGTCTTCAAGGTAGTTCAGCGCATCGCCCATGTTTTCCTTCTCGACCTCGTACTGGTTGTACTCGGCATCCATGAACACGTACATCGGGTCGGCGAAGTAGGAGTAGGTGCATTCCTTCTTGTCCAGCACGATCTGGTCCATCTTGTCGTCCGCCTTGAACACGACCTCGGTGTTGAAGTTGGCGATCAGGCTCTTGAGCTTCATCCGCACGGTGGCGGCATTTCGCCCGCCTCGTGCGTATTCGGTCTTCAGGACTACCATCGGGTCCTTGCCGTTCATGATCACGTTGCCGGCGCGGATTTCTTGAGCGATTTTCATAACGAAAGTGTTGCAAGTAGGCCGCGGTGGCGCCAGAACGGGCGCGGGCTGCGGCGGGTGCGCCTTGGCGCAAAGCCCTTCATTTTACCGGCATTCAAGACGGTCGGCCCCAACCCTCCAAGCACGGGTTATGACCATCAAGGCATACTCCCCACTCCATGAGCATTTCCGTCCGTCCAAGGCGGCGGCTGGCCCGGCCGGCGGTCCATACCGAAACGCTTGTGGCGCTGGTGGCGGTGTACCTGCTGCTGGCGGGCAACAGTCCGTTCTGGCGAGCGGCACTGGCCGGACGGGCGTGGTCCGAGCCCGGAACCTGGCTTTTTGCCGGGGCCATGTTCGTGGCCCTGTCCTCGTTCTATCTCGCCATCACCGCCCTGTTTGCAACACGGCACACGGTGCGCCCGCTGCTGGCGGTCCTGTTGGTGGTGACGGCAGCGGCGGCCTACTACATGGACCGGTACGCCGTCTACCTCGACCGGGCCATGATCCGCAACGTGCTTGCGACAAATTACAAGGAAGCCGGCGAGCTGCTCGGCTGGCGCCTGGCGGCTTACGTGCTGATGTATGGCGTTCTACCCGCGGGGTTGCTGTGCTGGCCCACGCTGAAACGCAGGCCGTTCAAGCGAGCCGCCGCGATCCGCGCCGGCTGGGTTGCTGGGTCGCTGGTCGTCGGTGTAGCCAGCGTGCTGCTGGTGTTTGCCGATGTCGCGTCCCTGATGCGCAATCACCGCGAGGTCAGGCACCTGATCACCCCCGGCAACATCGTCGCGTCGCTGGCCGGTAACGCCTGGGGCCGCGTGAAACGGCCAAACCAGCCGCGCATTGCGGTCGGCGCGGATGCGACCATGCCTGTTGCTGCGCCAGGCGCGCGGCCGGCCTTGTTCGTGCTGGTGATCGGAGAAACGGCGCGCGCGAAGAATTTTTCCTTGAATGGCTATGAACGCCTCACCAATCCTGAACTGGCCAGGCGTGATGTGATCAACTTCCCGGATGCAACGGCATGCGGAACGTCCACCGAGGTCTCGCTGCCGTGCATGTTCTCGCCGTTCGGCCGCGCGCGGTACGACGAGGAAAAGATTCTGACCCACGAGTCGGTGCTGCATGTCCTGGCGCGCGCCGGCGTGAAGGTGCTTTGGCGCGACAACCAGTCGGGCTGCAAGACCGTGTGCGAAGGCCTCCCGGTGGAACAGCTGGATCGCGCCGGTGTCGATTCACTCTGTGCTCGGGGTCAGTGCATGGATGAGATCCTGCTGCACGGCATGGACCAGGTCCTGCGCGA
Source organism: Ramlibacter sp. (assembly GCA_046599015.1). GTDB lineage: Bacteria > Pseudomonadota > Gammaproteobacteria > Burkholderiales > Burkholderiaceae_C > Ramlibacter. The sequence continues at coordinate 40,303 of JBKJHN010000128.1, read as the reverse complement.
CCGCCAGGGGAACCTGTTGGTCGTGATGCACCAACTCGGCAGCCACGGCCCTGCCTACTTCAAGCGGTATCCGCCGGCCTTCAAGCAGTTCACCCCTGCTTGCGAGACCGATGACCTGCGACTGTGCAGCACCCAGGAGATCGTCAATGCCTACGACAACTCGCTCCTGTACACCGACTTCTTCCTTGGCAAGGTGATCGACTTTCTGCAATCGGCGCAGCAGACACACGACACTGCCATGTTGTATGTCTCCGACCATGGTGAGTCGCTGGGCGAGGGCGGTCTGTATCTGCACGGCATGCCATGGGCGATCGCGCCCGACGTGCAGACGCGCGTGCCCTTCGTGCTGTGGTTGTCCAGCGCATTTTCGGAACGTCGGGGCCTGGGTGCCGGGTGCCTGCGTGACTACGCGAAGAAGCAGGCCGTGAGCCACGACTACCTGTTTCATTCGCTGCTCGGCATCTTCGGTGTGCGGACGCAGGCCTACGACTCGCGGCTTGATGTGTTCGCCCCGTGCCGGCGCCCGGGTTGATGCAGCTGCGCTGAGGCACCAGCAGCAATCTCATGTGGGCGCTCCCAGGAGGCGCCTGGTAAACCCCACGAGTTGCGAGACGAGATCGTCATGCTGCAGCAGTCGGCGGCGGCCGTCGACCGCGGCTGCTGACCAGGCCTTCAGGTCGAAGAGCGGCAACTGTCCGATCATTCCATTCCACCCGTCATGCAAGCCGCGCAGCGACGGTGGCGCCTGCAGCCAATCGAGCAGTGCCGACAACTTGGCGTGATGCGCGGCGTCATGCTGTGGATAGATCTGCCAGACGAATGGCTTGCCGGCCCACAGCGCCCGCACCAGCGAATCCTCGCCACGCACGAAGTTCAGATCGCAGGCCCACAACAAGTGGTCAAAGTCAGGCTGGCAGAGCAATGGCAGCCAGTCTATCGACAGCAGCCCCATCGGGTTCCACAGGCGCTTGTTCGCACTCAGCGCGTCAACGGCGGCTCGCACCGCTGCGGCCGCTCGCCCGGCGGTCACCAGCAGGCGGGTGCGCCCCGGGCCGGTGCCGAACCGCTCCAACAAGGGCGTGAGCAGCGCCGGCTCATAGCAGAAGAGGCATACTCGGGCCGATCCGTCGTCCGCGGGAATGCCCAACCGCCGCAACCAGCGACCCGCATCGAATTCGGCTTGACGTTGCATCAGATGGTGCTCGCGCAGTAATCCCCCAGTGCCTTTCGTGAACCCCGGGTAGAAGAAGTATTTGGTCAAACCCGCGCCGGGTCCGGCCAACACCGGGGACGGCAGTCGATGGTTGCGCTCGGCGAGCCGCTCGGCCGTGAGGTATTCGAGGTTGACCCAGGCTGGCTGTCGGCCCATGTTGCGAGCCCGTGCAGCCATCGCCGCCTGGAAGTGGTGCGGCAGTTCACAGCCGAAGGCCTCGATCACGACATCCCCGGGCGGCACTGGGGAAGGTTCTGCGTTCCACGACAGAACCTGCACGCCGGGGCTTCCCCCGGGAGCCATCCATGTCAGCGCGGACGGATCGTCGGCCCAGAGCCGCACCTGCTCGCCTCGTGCCGCCAGTTGGACGGATAGGCGCCAGCACACGCCGATGTCGCCATGGTTGTCTATGACCTTGCAGAAGATGTCCCAGAGCATGAGTCGCACTAAAGCTTTTCGGGGATTGTCCACAATAGCGGCTGAATGTCCGCAGTTCACTCCGATTCATTGCTGGCGCAGGTCGCCGGGCTCCCGCCGCTGCCTGGGGTGTACCGGTACTTCGACGCGGATGGCGGCGTGCTGTACGTGGGCAAGGCGAGGAATCTGAAAAAGCGGGTGTCCAGCTACTTCCAGAAGAACCACGGCGGCACCCGCATCGGCCACATGATCGGCAAGATCGCGCGGCTCGAAACCACCGTGGTGCGTTCCGAAGCTGAGGCGCTGCTGCTCGAAAACAACCTCATCAAGAATCTCAACCCGCGCTACAACATTCTTTTTCGCGATGACAAGAGCTATCCGTACCTGAAGATATTCGGTCCGGAAAAGGTGGGGTTCGGCCAAACCCCGCATTCGGCAGCCACCTTTCCACGTGTGGCTTACTACCGCGGCGCCGTCGATCGCAAGCACCGCTATTTCGGCCCGTACCCGAGCGCCTGGGCGGTGAAGGAATCCATTCAGCTGCTGCAGAAGGTGTTCCGGCTGCGCACCTGTGAAGACACGGTTTTCGCGAATCGGGCCCGGCCCTGCCTGCTCTACCAGATCAAGCGCTGTTCCGGGCCCTGCGTCAACCTGATCTCACCGCCGGACTACCAGCAGGATGTGAATAACGCCGAGGCGTTCCTGCGCGGCGAGACCCAGGCGGTGCTGGCTGAGTTGGAGCAGCGCATGATGCTGCATGCGCAGCGACTGGAGTTCGAGCAGGCGGCGGAACTGCGCAACCAGATGAGCGCTTTGTCGAGAGTGCTGCACCAGCAATCGGTCGAGACCCTCTCCGACAAGGACGTGGACATCCTCGCCGTGAAGGTGCACGGGGGCAAGGCCTGTGTCAACCTCGCGATGGTTCGTGGCGGCAGGCACCTGGGCGATCGAGCGTACTTTCCCAGCCATGTGGAGGACGCGGCGGCGGTGCAGAACTTCGATAGCGCCGCTGAGGACGGCGTCGCCGCCGCGCCCATGCCGGTGGAGGTGCACGTGCTGGAGGCGTTCATCGCCCAGCACTACATCGCCGTTCCAGTTCCGCCGGCGCTGATTACCAGCGAGCCGGTGGGTCAGGCGCTGATGGATGCCCTTTGCGAGCAGACCGGCGTCAAGACCACAGCCGTCCACAATCCGCGCGAGCAGCGGCGCCTGTGGCTCGAAATGGCTCAAAAGAACGCCGACATCCAGCTGGCACGGCTGCTCGCCGAAGAAGGCTCGCAGCAGGCGCGCACCCGTTCGCTGGTCAACGCGCTCGACCTGGCGCCGGACAACCTGGACACATTCCGCATCGAGTGCTTCGACATCTCGCACACGGCCGGTGAGGCGACGCAAGCGTCCTGCGTGGTCTTCCATCACCACAAGATGCAAAACTCGGAGTACCGGCGCTACAACATCGAAGGCATCACGCCGGGCGACGACTACGCGGCCATGCGTCAGGTGCTGATGCGCCGCTACAGCAGGCTGGCCGAAGCCGGCCGCGACCCACCAGAGGCGACGCCGCCCCGGGGCGCCAGCGGCGGCGCAGCTCGCTTGCCCGACCTGGTGCTGGTGGACGGCGGCAAAGGGCAGGTCAGCATGGCGCGGGAAGTATTTGCCGAGCTGGGGCTGGACCTGGGGGTGATCGCGGGCGTGGAAAAGGGAGAAGGGCGCAAGGTAGGGCTGGAAGAACTGGTGTTCGCGGATGGCCGCGACAAGGTCTACCTGGGAAAGGATTCGGCCGCGCTCATGCTGGTGGCGCAAATCCGGGATGAGGCGCATCGCTTCGCCATCACCGGGATGCGCGCGCGGCGGGCCAAGGTGCGGGTGGGCGGCAGCAGCCTGGAGGAGATACCCGGAATCGGCGCCAAGAAGCGGGCCCGCCTGCTCCAGCGTTTCGGCGGGGTGCGGGGTGTTGCGGCCGCCGGCGTGGACGACATCGCCAGCGTTGACGGCATCTCCAGGGAGCTGGCCGAGCAGATTTATCGGGCGCTCCATTAGGGCGGCTGGCGGCCATGCCAGAATCGGGAAATGTTCCTGACGATTCCGACGATCTTCACCTGGACGCGCATCGTCGCCATCCCGCTGATCGTGGGGGTGTTCTACATCGGCCTGCAGCCCGCCGTGCAAAACCTGATCGCCACAGCCATGTTCGTGGTGTTCGCGCTGACGGATTGGCTCGACGGCTACCTCGCCCGCAGGCTCAATCAAATCTCCTCGTTCGGCGCCTTCCTCGATCCCGTAGCCGACAAGTTCCTGGTCTGCGCCTCGCTGCTGGTGCTGGTGCACCTGCAAAGGGTGGACGTGTTCGTGGCCTTGATCATCATCGGCCGGGAAATCGCGATTTCGGCGTTGCGGGAATGGATGGCGCACATCGGCGCGTCCAAGAGCGTGGCGGTCCACATGCTCGGCAAGGTCAAGACGACGGTGCAGATGATCGCGATTCCCTTCCTGCTGTTCGACGGCCGCTTGTTCGGCCTGATCGACACTGGCGAGTGGGGTGTCTGGTTGATCTGGTTGTCCGCTATCCTGACCGTGTGGTCCATGGTTTACTACCTGCAGAAGGCGCTGCCCGAGATCCGCCAGCGCGCGAAGTAGACACTTTTCGGCAGACATGACCAGCACAGCGCGGCAAGACCGCCTCATCGCGGCCATGCCGGCCGTTTTTGTGCTCATCTGGAGCACGGGCTTCATCGTCGCGCGCTTCGGCATGCCCTACGCGCCGCCGATGAAATTCCTGGCACTTCGGTATGTGCTGTCGCTTGCGTGCTTTGCCGCGTGGGCGTTCGCGGCACGCGCGGCGCTGCCGGGACAGCGCATCCAATTCGTCCACCTTGCGGTCACCGGTGTGCTGGTGCAGGCTGGCTATCTCGGCGGCGTTTGGGCTGCGGTGAAGCTAGGGATGGGCGCCGGGCTGGCGGCGCTGCTGGTCGGACTGCAGCCGGTTCTGACGGCGATGTGGGTCTCTTCGAGGGGCGGCGCCGTCTCGACCCGGCAGTGGGGAGGTCTGGCCCTGGGCTTTGCCGGACTGACGCTCGTGGTCTGGCACAAGCTGGGCATCGGAGAGATCAACCGGGTCAATTTTCTGCTCGCGCTGGGCGCGCTGCTCAGCATCACCGCGGGCACGCTCTACCAGAAGCGGTTTTTAGCGCCATGCGATGTCCGTGTCGCCGGGGCGGTGCAGATGTTCGCGGCATTGCTGGTGACGTTCCCATTGGCTCTGCTGGAGCGGGAACAGATGAATTGGAGTCCGCAGTTGTTCGGCGCGATGGCCTGGTCGGTGCTGGCGCTGACGCTGGGCGGCAGCTCACTGCTCTACCTGCTGATTCAGCGGGGCGCCGCCACCAGCGTGACCAGCCTGTTCTATCTCGTGCCACCCTGCACCGCGGTCATGGCGTGGCTGTTGTTCGGCGAGGCCATGACCGCCGGTACCATCGCGGGCATGGCGATCACCGCATTGGGGGTGAGTCTGGTGCTGCGGCCTGTCCCCGCCTCCGGCCCCTGAGCTTGCGCGCGCGCATTCAATTTTCCAAAAGAGCCCCGAATATGAGCAAGAAGCGAATCGCGGTGATCGCCGGCGACGGCATCGGCAAGGAAGTGATGCCCGAAGGCGTCCACGTGATGCAGGCTGCAGCCGACAAGTTCGGCATCGACCTGGCGTTCGACCATTTCGACTTTTCCAGCTGGGACTATTGCGAGAAGCACGGCAAGATGCTGCCTGACGACTGGAAGGACCAGATTGGCGGCCATGATGCAATTTACTTCGGAGCCGTAGGCTGGCCCGCGAAGATTCCGGACCATGTCTCGTTGTGGGGTTCGTTGCTGCTGTTCCGGCGCGAGTTCGACCAATACGTCAACCTGCGCCCGGCACGGCTGATGCCCGGCATCATCGCTCCGGTGGTGCGCCGCGACGGCAGCGCACGCGAGCCGGGTGAGATCGACATGTACATCGTGCGCGAAAACACCGAGGGGGAGTATTCGAGCATCGGCGGACGGATGTATCCCGGAACCGAGCGCGAGATCGTCATGCAGGAGACCGTGATGTCCCGGATCGGCGTGGACCGCGTTTTGAAGTTCGCTTTTGAGCTGGCGCAATCCCGGCCCAAAAAGCACTTGACGTCGGCGACGAAGTCCAATGGAATCGCCATCACGATGCCGTACTGGGACGAGCGCGTCGCGGAGATGGCCAAGGCTTATCCGGACGTGAAGATCGACAAGTTCCATATCGACATCCTTACGGCCCATTTCGTGCAGCGGCCAGATTTCTTCGATGTCGTGGTCGCCAGCAATTTGTTCGGCGACATCCTCAGCGACCTCGGCCCGGCTTGCACCGGCACCATCGGCATCGCGCCGAGCGCCAATCTCAACCCGGATGGCAAGTTCCCCTCGCTGTTCGAACCCGTTCACGGCTCCGCGCCGGACATCGCGGGACGCGGCCTGGCCAATCCTATTGGACAGATCTGGTGCGGCGCCATGATGCTGGAGTTCCTGGGATACAGGCAGGCGCATGACGCGGTGCTTGGCGCAATCGAGAAAGTCTTGCATCCGCAAAGCGGTGCGCCGCGCACGCCGGACATCGGCGGACGCGCAAATACCAGGGATGTGGGTCGCGCTATTGCATCGGCACTTTAGCGAGACCGCGAATTTCAGCGCCGCAGTTGCGCAGTGCGGCATGGAAATTGGATGGCAACCCGCATGGAGTCTGGACAAAACCCAACTAGAATCCGCCTCCGCGCTGTTGTAAAGCCGCTTATCGTATTGACACAGTATGTGTCCCTCGCTTTAATCGGTTGTGGCTTGACGCCGTGTAGAAGTCCCCTGCATTTCCGTCCTGGCGCACCGCGTGTGGTGGTTCGCAGGAGCGGGGGACACAAGAATTTTTCGAAGAGACACTCCTGTCAACTCTTTCTCTCTACGAGGGGCCCTTGTGAACAAGACCGAACTGATTGAGCACATCGCAAAGCATGCCGACATTTCCAAGGCCGCGGCCACGCGCGCATTGGAGTCGATGATCGGCGCCGTGAAGACCACCTTGAAAAAAGGAGGCTCGGTTTCGCTCGTCGGGTTCGGGACTTTCGCCGTCGGAAAAAGGGCGGCGCGCAGCGGCCGAAACCCGCGCACCGGCGCAGCGATTAAAATCAAGGCAGCCAAGGTTCCCAAGTTCCGTCCCGGCAAGGCGCTCAAGGATGCGCTGAACTGAGCGGCTAAGTTTTCGGTGGGGTGCTTAGCTCAGCTGGTAGAGCGGCGCCCTTACAAGGCGTAGGTCGGCGGTTCGATCCCGTCAGCACCCACCAACCCAAAACAAAGGCGAACAACATGTTCGCCTTTGTTTTATTGCCGAGTTTTGACAATGTTCGACCTAGTACGCAAGCACACCCGGATCATGCAGGGGATCCTGGTTCTGCTGATCTTTCCGTCGTTCGTGCTGTTCGGGCTGGAGGGCTACAACCGCTTCAACGAAAAAGGCGAAACCGTGGCGAAAGTCGATGGCCAGGACATCACGCAAGGCGAATGGGACGCGGCGCACAAGCAGGAAGTGGAGCGGATTCGTCAGCAAATGCCCACCATCGACGCGAAGCTGCTGGATTCGCCCGCGGGCCGCTATGCGACGCTCGAGCGCATCGTGCGTGACCGGGTGCTGGCAGCAGCGGCGGCAAACTCCAAACTGGGCACCAGCGATCTGCGCCTCGCGCGCGAGTTGCAGCAAAATGAAATGATCAGCGCCTTGCGGGGGCCCGACGGCAAGCTGGACATGGCGAGATACCGCCAGCTCGTGGGCGCACAGGGAATGACCCCCGAGTCCTTCGAGGCAAGAGTTCGGGCCGACCTCTCGGCGGGCCAGGTCCTGGCCGGCGTCGGCGGCACCAGCTTTGCGACCCCCGCGCTCGCCTCGGCCGCGCTCAACGCCTTTTTTGAAAGGCGTGAGGTGCAAGTGGCCCGCTTCCCGGCAGCCGACTATGCGGCCCGGGTGAACCCGACCGATGCCGAGCTCGAGGCGTTCTACAAGGCCAATGGGACAATGTTCCAGGCTCCCGAGCAGGCTGGCATCGAGTACCTGGTGCTGGACCTGGAGACGATGAAGAAAGGTCTGACGGTGAACGAGCAGGACCTGAAGACTTACTACGAGCAGAATGCAGGCCGCGTCGGAGGGCAAGAAGAGCGCCGAGCCAGCCACATCCTGATCGCCGTGTCCAAGGGGACGCCTGCGGCCGAACGGGAGAAGGCAAAGGCCAGGGCGCAGGAGCTGCTGGACGCTGTGAAGAAATCTCCCGACAGTTTTGCGGAGATCGCGAAAAAGAACTCCCAGGACCCAGGTTCCGCGGCGAATGGCGGTGACCTCGACTTTTTTGCGCGTGGGGCAATGGCCAAGGCTTTTGAAGATGCCGCGTTCGCCCTCAAAAAAGGCGAGACCAGTAGTGTCGTGGAGACCGAGTTCGGCTACCACATCATCCGGGTGACCGACATCAAGGCGCCCAAGCAGCGCAGCTTCGAGGAATTGAAGCCTGAGCTGGAAGCCGAAATCAAGAAACAGCTGGCCCAGCGCAAATTCGCCGAGAGCGCGGACGCGTTCAGCAACAGCGTCTATGAGCAGGCCGACAGCCTGAAGCCCGCGGCCGATCGGTTAAAGCTGGAAATCAGGTCCGCCGCCAACGTCCGGCGCACCCCCGCTCCCGGCGCGACTGGCCCGCTGGCCAATGCCAAGTTTCTCGCGGCCTTGTTCTCGCCGGACAGCATCGAGAAAAAGCGCAACACCGAAGCCGTGGAGATCGCGCCCAATTCACTTGCCGCCGGACGTGTGGTGCAGTACACGCCAGCTCGCACGCTGCCGTTTACCGAAGTGAAGGACCAGGTGCGCCAGCGCGTGGTCGGCGTGCGGGCCGCTGAACTCGCCAGGAAAGAGGGCATGGAGAAGCTGGCCGCATGGAAGGCCAGTCCCGCCAGCGCCAACCTATCTGCGGCAACACCTGTTTCGCGGCAGGAGACGCAGAACCTGCCGCAGGCCGTGGTGGAGGCCGCGTTGCGGGCAGACCCCGCCGCCCTCCCGGCATTGGCCGGCGTCGACCTTGGCGAACAGGGCTATGCCGTGGTCAAGATCAACAAGGTGCTGCCGCGCGCAGCGCCTTCCGAGGCCGAGGCCAGCCAGGAACGCCAGCAGTACGCCCAATGGTGGGGCACCGCGGAGAACATGGCGTACTACAGCCTGCTCAAAGAGCGCTTCAAGGCGCAGATCAAGGTTGCCAAGCCGTCGGGGCTGGACCTCGGGCAGTAAGCAGCCGCGCCGAACCTGGAGTGGCGCCTCTGCCATCCTCGCCAGGTCAATTCAGAGAGACGCCTGTTGGAGAATCACCGCGACGCTGACGAGCAGCGTCGAGCGCAGCAATTGTGCAGCGTGGACTGCGGGTTTTCATGGAGGCGCGCCCGGCAGAAATGATCGGATGATCACTTTTTAGGCGTCGCTTGCCCAATCCAGCGAGGTGTCAATGAAAGCATGCGAGTTCACGTTGGAGCGTCCGGACAGCATCCGGCAGGCTTTGGACTGCAAAGCCAGATGGGGGGAGGCCGCGCGGTTCCTGGCAGGCGGCCAGAGCCTGATGCCGGCCGTCAACATGCGGCTGAGCAACTCCGAGTGCCTCATCGACCTCAACGCAATCGATGCACTTCGGGGGATTCACATGGAGGGCGACACGCTGGTCATTGGCGCGCTGGCCCGTCATGCCGAGGTGGTGGGTTCGCCGCTGGTGCGTACTGCCGCGCCCGTGCTGGTGCAAGCCGGCCGCTACCTTGCGCACGTCGCGATCCGTAACCGCGGCACGTTCGGCGGCAGCGTGGCGCTTGCTGATCCCGCGGCAGAGTGGCCCGCCGCCTGCCTGCTGCTTGGAGCCAGCATGCGCGTGACGGGCCTTGCCGGCAGCCGGGACGTGCCGGCCGCCGCGTTCTTCAAGGGCATGTACATGACGGATCTGGCGGAGGACGAATTGCTCGAATCCGTCAGCATCCCGAGCCAGCCGGCCGGGGAGGCCAGCTGCGTGCTCGAACTCGCGCGCCGGCGGGGCGACTTTGCCAGCGCGGGCGTGATGGCACGGGCGCGCGAACCGGGCCGCCCGTCCAATCTGCAAATGGTCTTCTTCGGCGTTGGGGACATGGCGCTGCACGACGCGAAGCTGAATGAGGCCGTTCAACGCAAGCTTGAAGACAGTGACATCGAGGAGCTGGGCCCGCTGGTCACGCAGCTCATGGCAAGCCACGATATTCGGGGCGATCTGTACACATCCGCCGCGACCAAGCGTTACCTGTGCGGCGTGCTGGCGCGTCGCGCCGCCAACGAGCTGATGGGTTTCCAACCAAGGACTCAATCATGAACGAGGTCACCGTGCGCTTCCGGCTGAACGGCCGGGAGGTGGAAGCCCGGGTCGAAGCCCGCCTGCATGCGGTGGACTTCCTGCGTGAGGCCTTCGAGCTGTCGAGCCCGCGCGTCGGGTGCGAGCACGGCGTGTGCGGCGCCTGCACCTTGCGCGTGAACGGTCAGGTGGTGCGCGGCTGCCTGATGCTCGGCATGCAGCTGGACGGCACCACTGTCGAAACAGTCGAAGGACTGACGGCCACTGGCGAGATCGCGGACTTGCAGCGTGCGTTCCATGAACGCAATGCTTCGCAATGCGGATTTTGCACCGCCGGCATGTTGATCACGTGCCAGGACTGGCTGCAGAACGCCAACGAATGCAGCCGCACCGCCATTCGGGAACACCTCTCCGGCAACTACTGCCGCTGCACCGGCTACGAAGCCATCGTCGATGCCGTCGAGAAGGTGGCGGTCGCCCGTGGCCTCGACATGGCCAAGGAGGGGACATGAATGCGCCGCTGAGTCCCGCGGAGCGGCGGGCACTGGAGCACAAACGATACATCGGGGCGTCCGTGCCGCGCCCGAACGCGCGCAGGCTGGTGGAGGGCGCGGCGGTGTATGTGGACGACATCCGCCTGCCTCGCATGCTGCATGTTCATTTCGTGCGGTCTGCGTTCGCGCACGCGCGCATTCGCGGGATCGACACCGCGGCCGCCGCAGCTGCCCGCGACGTCGTGGCCGTGTACACGGGGGCCGACCTGAAGGAGCATGTGGAGCCGATGGTCGCCACACTGGCTCATTTCAAGGGAATGAAAGCCCCGGCGCAGCATTGCATGGCTGTGGACCGCGCCTGCTGGCAGGGGGAGCCGCTGGTGGCGGTGGTCGCCCGGACCCGCCGCGCCGCGGAGGACGCGGCCCAGTTGGTGTCGATCGACTACGAGGAACTGCCAGTTGTGACCGACATGGAGACGGCGCTCGACCCCGACGCGTACGTGATACATCCGCAGCTGGGTGACAACCTTTGCTTCACTCGCGATGTCGACACCGGCAATTTCGATGCGGTCGGGCAGGCGGCCGACCTGATGGTCGAGCGGACGTTCCGGTTCCCGCGGCATACCGGCGTGTGCCTGGAAGGCCGCTCCGTGATCGGAGACTTCAGCGCGGCGGACGGCAGGCTCACGGTGTACATCTCGCACCAGGCGCCGCACATGGTCCAGGACTGCTACGCGCGCCTGCTGAGATTGAAGGAGGCGGCCGTGCGCGTGATATGCCGCGACGTCGGAGGGTCTTACGGCATCAAGACGCATGTGTACGGCGACGAGCTGGCAACCTGTGCAATTTCCATGCTCCTGAAGCGGCCGGTCAAGTTCGTGGCTGACCGGGCCGAATCTTTCTTGAGCGATATTCACTCCCGCGACCATCGCGTCAAGATGCGCATGGCTTTTTCCAGGGACGGGACGATCAAGGGATTCAGCTTCGACGACCGGCTTGCGATCGGACCTTATTCTGTCTATCCGCGCACCAGTGTGGTGGAAGGCAACCAGATCGTGAACATCACGGCGCAGTGGTATCGCCATGAGGCCTACCGGGCGAGCACGTCGAACGTATTCACGAACCTCGGCATTTACTCCAACTACCGGGCGGTGGGCCATCCGGTCGCCGTGGCGGTGACCGAGGGCATCGTGGATGTGGCGGCGCGGGCCGCCGGCATCGATCCAGTGGAGTTTCGCCGCAAGAACCTGCTGAACGACGATGCCTTCCCGTGTACGACCCCGTCGGGCATGAAGTTCGAGGGGATGTCACACCACCAGTGCATGGACAAGCTCGTCGCCATGATGGACTTGCCTCGGTTGCGCAGCGACCAGGCCGCGTTGCGGCAAAAGGGAATCTACCGGGGGATCGGCGTCATCAGCATGATCGAGATCACCAATCCTTCCGCCATGTTTTACGGTGTCGGTGGCGCGCGGATTTCCGCGCAGGACGGCTGCACCGTCCGCATGGAGCCCAGCGGAAGCATCGTCGTCATGAACGGGACCGGCGAACAGGGGCAGGGAACCGACACCGTCTTCGCGCAGGTGGCTGCAGACGCGGTCGGCGTGGACCTGGCCGACGTGCGCGTCGTGGGGGGCGACACCGACATCACGCCCTACGGCGGCGGAACCTGGGCCTCGCGCGGGGCCGGTGTCGGCGGCGAGGCCACCTGGCAGGCCGGGCGTGCGCTGCGTAACAACATCCTGGCCTTGGCCGCCGTGGTACTGGAGACGCCGGCCGAGCGCTTGGAGGTGCGCGGCGGCAAGGTATGGGACGTGCTGACAGGGGAAGCGCGCACCGACCTCGCCGAGCTGGGGCGGATAGCCTACTTCCGTCCTGATACGCTGGGCGCTTTCCAGGCTGAGCTCAACGTCACGCGGCACTTCGTGCCCAAGGCCTACCCGTTCACGTTCACCAACGGCGCGGCGGCCTGTCACCTGGAGGTCGATGTGGAGACCGGCTCGATCAAACTCCTGCGTTTTTGGGTGGTGGAGGACTGCGGTACGGTGCTGAACGAGCAGTTGGTGGATGAACAGATCCGCGGGGGGTTGGTGCAGGGGATCGGTCCCACCCTGTACGAGCAGTGTCTGTACGACCAGCGTGGGCAACTGCTCAATGGAAACATGGCGGACTACCTGGTGCCGATGGCCTTCGAGATGCCGGACGTGGAAATCGGCCACGTCTGCACACCCACCCGGAGCTCGGAACTTGGCGCCAAGGGCGCCGGCGAGGCCGGCACGGCGGCCGCGCCGGCGGCCATCCTCACGGCCCTGAACGACGCACTGGCGCCTTTTTCCGCCGAGCTCTTCGACATGCCTTTCACCCCGGAAAAGGTGCTGCGCGCGTTGGGCCGGGTGTAGCAGGATGCGCAGCGACGAACGGCGCGCCCAGATCCTCGAGGGTGCGTCGGCGTTTTTCGCGGAACATGGATTGACGGGCAACACGCGGGAGCTGTCGGCCAGCCTCGGGATCGCCCAGCCCCTGCTGTACCGTTATTTCCCCTCCAAACAGATACTGCTGGACACGGTGTTCGAGGAGCTATTCGTCAAGCGCTGGTCGCCGGCCTGGAAGGACCTGATCACGGACGACACGCGTCCGCTCGATGAGCGCATCGAGACCTTCTACACCCAGTTCGACGCGCGCTTGCTCACGCGCGAATGGGTGCGTCTTTTCGTGTTTTCCGGACTCGAGGGCTATCCGTACACCCAGCGGGTATTCCGCAAACTGATGAGCGACGTGTTCCGGCCGCTCGGGGTTGAGCTTCGCCGCCGTCACGCACTTCCGGTCGTCGCCGCGAAAGAAATCACCCGGATGGAGATCGAGATGATCTGGGAACTGCACGGCGTCGTTTTCTACCACCGGATGCGCCAGCACGTGTATGGCGTGAAGGTGCATACGCGCATCGAGGAAGTCATCGCCAATCTGCTCTTCTACCTCGATGGCGCGGCGCCTCGCGTCCTGGCTCAGCTGTTCCCCGGGCAGGTGAGACTGCCCGACGGCAGCGAAGTGCCCGACACCGCAAGGTTGGGCACGCGCAGCCTGCGGGCCAAGCGGAACAGGACGCCATCATGGAGGTGAGAATCCAGAAGCGCTTCGATCTTCCGGTGGGCGCCGAGCAAGCCTGGCAGCTGCTCTGTGACGTGCGTGAGACCGGCAGTTGCATGCCGGGCGTGGAAGTTACCGAGGAAGTGGCGCCAGGGGTATTCAAGGGCCTCATGCGAACCCGCATCGGCCCGGCGACGATGAACTTCACCGGCCAGGTGGAGGTGCTTGACCGCGATGACGTGGCCAGGTCGCTGAGAATGGTGGGCAAAGGCGGCGACACCTCAGGCTCTTCGGCAACGATGGCCCTCACGGCCCGCATCGAACGCGGCGAAACGGCCGCCTCATCCGTGCTTGTCGGCGACACGACAGTGTCCGTCAGCGGCAAGCTGGCTCAGTTCGGCAGCCGGCTGCTGGTCCCCGTGTCGGAGAGCATGCTGCGCAGCTTCGTTGGCAATTTCTCACAGAAGGCCGTCGCAATGCCGACGGCCTCAGACAAGGGCGGCGAAGCGCCTGACGTGCCGTCGCATGAACAGGCTGCTACGCCACGACTCAACATCGCGCTCGTCGCGTGGCAGGCCCTGCGGCATTGGCTCGCTGGTTTGTGGCGTCCAGGGGGCAAGTGATGCGCGGCGCGAATTTTCGGCCGGTGTCAGCGGCCGCTCGCGCCCCAGAGCGAATCCCAGTCGGCTCCGGCCATGTCGGTCACCCGTCCGGGAACATGCAGGAACTTGTTCGGAAGCTGGAAGAAGCCAAGCAACACGGCTCCGTTGGGCGACCACGCGCTGTGGCGGCTGCCTGCGGGTCGCCAGATGAACTGCCCCGCCTTGCACTCGATACCCGCATCAGGGCCGGTCCGATCGACCAGGTGGCCTTCGAGAACCCAGGTCTGCTCGATCGCCGGGTGCTCATGCTCAGGAAGCACTGCGCCTGGGGCCATGCGCAACAGCGTGCTCGCCAGCCCGCTGGATCGATCGAAAAGCAGTTGCTTGACCTCGACGCCTTCAAAGTTCGTCGGCTGCCAGGGCAGGGCGTCCACATCGACCAGCCTGGATGCCAGGGGAGCCAGGGCTGCGTGAGCCGCAACGTTCGGAGTCAGTGCCGTCGTCATTTCTGTCCTTCGGTTTGCTGAACGGCAGCCGCAGCCGCAATGTTTGCCACGGACCGAGCATCGGTTGCATCAATAGCGGTTCTGGGGATAACCCCATGAGCAAATCAGCCCGCCCGCCTCTACATTGTCTTTGAAAGTGGATTTGTTATCACGTTTTGTGTTTGCCACCTTCCAAAAATTGGAGACAGTATGAAAAGCGTCAAACGGGCCTGGATCGGTCGGATCGTCGCAGCCCTTGCCCTCCTTGCCGCAGCAGCCGCCGGGAGTGCCATCGCCCAGACACGGGGCCCCATCCGGATCGGCGTGCTGGCGCCGATCACCGGGCCGCTGGCGACCCCCGGGGCCGAAATGGTCGACGGCATGAAGTTGTTTTGGGAGAAGAACAACTACACGGCGGGCGGACGCAAGGTGGAACTGGTGACGGCGGACACCACGTGCAACCCTGACCAGGCGCTCACTCAGGCCCGCCGCCTCACATTGCAGGAAAAGGTGCACTTCCTCATCGGGCCCTTGTGCGGGCACGAGGGTCCTGCCGTGGCGCAGGTGAGCAAGGAAACCGGCATCCCGTTGGTGCTCGATCCCGCCGGAGCCGACACCAACACCAAGTGGGACCGTACACCCTCGGTGATTCGTACGGCCGTTTCCGCGAGCCAGATCAGTCACCCGTTCGGCGACTACCTGTACAAGGAGCTCGGGGCGCGCAACGCCACCTTCATCGGCTCTGACTACACCTGGGGACACGAGGTTGCCGGCGGCATGATGCGGACCTACAAAGAGCTGGGCGGCAAGGTCAACAAAGTGATCTGGGCGCCGCTCGCCACCACCGACTACGGCGCCTCCCTGGCCGCGATCCCCGCTGACAGCGACGCGGTCGTGGTCGCCCTGGCGGGTGTCGCCCGGATCCGTTTCTTCGAGGCCTGGTACAACTTCGGCTACGACAAGAAGTTCAAGCTGCATGGCGGCTACTGGCTTCACGAAGATGCGATTCCGCAGATCGACGACCGTGCCGTCGGCCTGATTTCCAATTCCGTGCATTACGTTGCAGGCATCGACACGCCGGAGAACAAGGCCTTCGTGGACGAATACGCCCGCCGGTTCAAGAAGCTGCCGTCCTGGTTTGCCGAATCCGCCTACACCTCCGGGCTCTGGACCAAGGCCGCCATCGACTCGATCAACGGTAACGTCGAAGACCGGGCCGCCTTCCTCAAGGCAATGCGCACGGTTCAGGTCAAGGCGCCGCGTGGCCCGCTCCAGCTCGATGCCTATGACAACCCGATCCAGAACGTGTATATCACCCGCTTGCAAAAGGTCAAGCACCCGATACTGGGCGACCAGCTGATGAACGTGCCGGTCAAGACGTATCCGGCCGTGTCCCAATTTTGGACCGACAAGCCCGAAGACTTCCTCAAACGCGGCCCCTATAAGCCCTGACCCGGTCCTCGCGAGCGCCCATCCGAGCCAGCTTTCCGCCCCCCTCACGGGGTGGAAAGCCCTTCTGCGGACGACATGAACAGTTTCATTCTTCAGACCTTCAACGGCATCTCGTACGCTGCGCTGCTGTTCCTGTTGGCGAGCGGCTTCACCCTGACATTCGGGCTGATGCGCATCGTGAATATGGCGCACGGCGCGTACTACCTCATCGGCGGCTACGTCGGGCTGGTGGTTGGCAAGGCAACCGGTAACTTCGGCCTCGCTCTCCTTGCGGGCGGGGCCGCGGCGACGGTACTCGGGTTCGTCGCCGACAAGTTCCTCATCAAGCGTGCCGGCGATGACCACCTCGCGCAGGTGCTCATCACGGTGGGGCTGGCCTACGTGGTCGGCGACCTCGCACTCAAGATCTGGGGCGGGGACGCCCAGAAGCTTCAGGTCCCGCTCATCATGCGGGGCGTCGTCGAGTTGCCGGGCGGCATCGTTTATCCAGTCTTCCGGTTCTTCCTGACTTCCGTCGGCGTGCTGGTGGCCGTTCTGCTGTGGCTGCTCTATCGCCGGACACAGGTGGGGGCGGCGATCCGTGCCGGCGTGGATGACCGCGAGATGGTGGGCGCGACCGGCATCGACGTGGACCGGCTGTTCGTCATCGTGTCGGGACTCGCGTCTTTTCTGGCCGGGTTTTCGGGGGTGCTCGGCGGCGCGTTCCTGACCGTGTACCCGGGCGCCGAGTGGGAGATCCTGGTCTTCGCGCTGGTGGTGGTCATCGTCGGCGGCTTGGGCAGCCTGGAGGGCGCGATGGTCGGTGCCCTGATCGTGGGACTGCTCGACGCCTACGGCCGCTGGCTGGTGCCGGAGATGTCTTATTTCGTCCTTTTCGGTCCGATGGCCATCCTGCTGCTATTTCGCCCGCGCGGTCTTTTTGGGTCGGCAAACCTCACATGAGCACAACGCAACGCATCGGCCTGGTTCTGCTGGTGGTGGCCGTCCTCCTGCCGCTCGTGGCGGGCACCTATTGGGTCAGCCTGGCTACCCAGATATTCATCTTCGGGATGCTCGCGCTGTCGGCTGACCTGCTCCTGGGTCAGGCCGGCCTGTTCTCGTTGTGCCACGCGGCCTTCTTTGCGGTGGCTGCATACACCACTGCCATCCTGCAGGTCCGCTACGGCGTCGCGACGGTCTGGGCGGTTCCGGCTGGCCTGCTCGCCGGCACCGCGCTCGGCCTGGTGTTTGGGCTGTCGGTGCGCACGCGTGGGGTGTACTTCATCCTGGTGACGCTGGCCATGGGTTACATCATCTGGGGCGTCGGCTACCGCTGGACCGCCTTGACGGGCGGCGACAGCGGCATCACCAACGTGCCGGCGCCGGCATTTGCGGGGTTCCAGATTTCCAGCGCCGTTCATTTTTATTACCTGGCTCTGGCCGTGCTCGTGCTCATCCTGTTCGCCTATCAGAGGCTGATGGATTCACCATTCGGCCTGGCACTTCGGGGCATCAAGACCGGGGAGCCACGCATGCGCAGCCTGGGATTCAAACCGGCCAAGCACCTCTATGCGGCGTTCGTGATCTCGGCGTTCATCGCCAGCGTGGCTGGTGTGCTCTACGTGTACCTTAACCGCTTCGTCAACCCCGTTGCCGCCGCACTGCACAACAACGTCGAAGCGGTTCTGATGGCGATCGTCGGCGGCTCCGGCACCTTGCTGGGCCCCCTGATTGGAGCTGCTTTGGTGCTCGGCTTGCGCAACGTCGTCAGCACTTTCTTCGAGCTCCACCTCGCCATCATGGGCCTGGTGTTCATCGCCGTGGTGCTTTGGGCCCCAGCGGGAGTGATGGGGCTGTTGCGGGGCCGCCCGCGAGACCCAAAATGACGGCTGTAACGAACCCACCGGCCCTGTCCCTGCGCTCCCTGGGCAAGACCTTCGGCGGACTGCGTGCCGTCATCGACGTCAGCCTCGAGGTCGCGCCGGGCGAACGGCGTGTGATCATCGGTCCCAACGGCGCCGGCAAGACATCGCTGTTCCACTGCATCAGCGGCACGCTGCGCCCCACCACGGGGAGCATCCTATGCTTCGGCGAGGACATCACGAACCTGCCCGAGGCAGATCGCACGCACAAGGGCGTAGGCCGCACCTTCCAGATCTCCAGCGTCTTCGCCGACCTGACCGTGCTGGACAATATCGCCCTGGCCGTGCTGGGCATCCGGGCGCAGAAGTGGGGCCTGTGGTCGAACGTGCACAAGCAGCCGGAGATCCGCGAGAAGGCAATCAGCCAGCTGGAACTGGTCGGCCTGCCCGGCAAGCAGGACATGCGGGTCAAGAACCTTTCCTATGGCGAACGCCGCCAGCTCGAGTTGGTGCTGGCGCTGGTCAATGAGCCACGCCTGCTACTGCTCGACGAGCCCTGCGCGGGCCTGTCGGCCGCCGAAAGGACGCGGCTGTCCTCCATCATCCGGGCGTTGCCACGCTCCATCACCATGCTGATGATCGAACACGACATGGACATCGCCCTCGGCCTTGCCGACCGCGTCTCCGTCCTGCACCGCGGTGAAATGATCCTGGAAGGCAGCGCGCAGGAGGTCCGCACCAACCCGCAGGTCCGGGAGGTCTACTTTGGACAAGTCTGAGGTGCTGCTGTCGGTGCGCGACATTCACACTTACTATGGCGACAGTTATGTGTTGCAGGGCGTGAGCCTTGAAGTGCCGCGCGGGCAGGTTGTCGCCATCCTGGGACGCAACGGGATGGGCAAGACAACCCTGATCCGTTCCATCTTCGGTCTTACGCCGCCTCGCGAGGGCTCGGTGTCATTCATGGGACGCTCGCTGGTCGGGCTGCCGCCCTATCGTATCGCCCAGCTTGGAATGGCGCTGGTCCCCCAGGGCCGCCGCATCTTCCGCAATCTGTCGGTTCTGGAAAACCTGAAGCTTCCCACGAGCTCGCTCGCTTCGACCCGCGCCAGCGTGCACGCGTCAACCGATGGGTCGGGCTGGACGCTGGAGAAAGTGCTGGACGAGTTTCCCCAGCTGCGCGAGCGCCTGAAGAACGGCGGCAACGAACTGAGCGGCGGCGAACAGCAAATGCTCGCCATTGGCCGCGCGCTGGTCGCCAACCCGGAGCTGGTGCTGATGGACGAGCCTTCGGAAGGCCTGTCACCGCGATTCGTACTGCACGTGGGCGAAATCATGGGCCGCATCCGCGCCTTGGGACATGCCATCCTGCTGGTCGAGCAGAATTTGGCCCTGGCCCTGTCGGTGGCCGATTACGTGCACATCATCGCATCGGGCCGGATCGTCTTTTCGGGAACGGCCGATGCGCTGAAGGCGCGCCCGGACGTGTTGGACGAGCATCTTGGCGTCTCCGGCTCGAAGTCGCTCGAGGACATCGAGGTGCACGCGTGAGCCGCGAACACGTTCTGGACCCGCGTCCCGGCACGGTGCACTGGGGCCATTTCGACGCAACGCTTCCGGCCGTCCTGGAGATCGAATCAGGCGATACGGTGACCATCGACACGGTGTCCGGTGGCCCTCAGGAAGTGGTCGATGCGGGGCTGTTTCGGCCTGACCACCGGCTCATCGTCGATCAAGTTCCACAAATCATGGGTCCTCACATCCTCACGGGCCCGGTCCGTGTGCGCGGCGCAGAGCCCGGCGACACACTGGAGATTCGCATCCTGGACGTTCAGCTGACGGCAGACTGGGGCTGGAACATCATTCGTCCGCTCAAGGGCGCGCTGCCTGAGGATTTTCCCGTTCTCAGCCGCCGCATCATCCCGATCGATCGCTCGGCCCTCGTGGCGCGGTTGCCTTGGGGCGTGCAGATTCCGCTGCGCCCTTTTTTCGGCATCATCGGCGTCGCGCCGCCCCCGGTCTATGGCCGGGTCTCCTCCATCGAACCGCGCGAATACGGTGGAAATATCGATAACAAGGAACTGATCGCGGGCAGCTCTCTGTTCCTTCCGGTATTCGTACCCGGCGCCAACTTCTCGGTGGGCGACGGCCACGCGGTTCAGGGTGACGGGGAGGTCTGCCTCACCGCGCTGGAGACTTGCATGAAGGGCCGTTTCCAGGCGGTGCTGCACAAGAAGACGCTCAATTTTCCGCGAGCCATCACGCCCACGCATTACATCGCCATGGGCATGGATGCCGACCTCGACGATGCGGCCAAGCAGGCCCTGCGCAACATGATTGCCTGGCTGCAGGAATTGAGGGCGTGGAAGGCCGAAGAGGCCTATGTGTTCTGCAGTCTTGCCTGCGACTTGCGCGTCACCCAACTCGTCGACGGCAATAAAGGCGTGCACGCCATGGTCAGCCGCGCGGTTCTCGGCGCCTGAACGGCGTTCCCGGGGCGCGCCTAAGTCTGCAGGGCGGTCCAGACGCGGTCTGGCGTGAAAGGCATGTCCATCTGCGTGATGCCCCTTTGCGACAACGCATGAAGGATGGCATTCACTGCAGAGGGGAGCGAGCCCGCCACGCCCGATTCGCCCGCGCCCTTGACGCCCAGGGGATTATTGCGGCACGGTACTTCATGGTGCGCCATCCGGATGGGCGGCATGGCTTCCGCGCGAAGCAGGGAATAGTCCATGAATGAGGCGTTGAGCAGCTGGCCTTCCGTGTCGTAGTGAAGCCGCTCTCCCAAGACCTGGCCCAGGCCCTGCGCCACGCCGCCCATGACCTGTCCTTGGACGATCGCATGATTCAGGACGACACCCACGTCGTCAACGGCCGTGTGCTGCAGGATATCGACCCAGCCGGTTTGCGGATCGATCTCCACTTCGCACACGTGACAGCCGTTCGGAAAGCTCATGGTGGGAGAGACGAATTTGGCCACGTTGTCCAAAGTGGCGGGGAGCGCGTCTGGCAAGCGGGTTTTGCGCAGCACCGCCGGCAGGTCCATCAGCCGAATTGACTTGTCGGTGCCCACCACCCGGAACTCGCCGGCGCTGAACTCGACGTCCGGCTCGCCCGCCTCCAGCAGGTGCGCCGCGATAAGTTTGCCGCGCCGTATCGATTCGTCGCAGGCCATGACCGTCGCGCTGCCCGCCATCATGGTCGAGCGCGAAGCGACTGTGGCGACCAGGCCGGGGGTCTGGTCGCTGTCCCCGGCGACCAGGCGGACCAGGCCAACGTCAATACCCAGGCGGCGCGCGATGAGGGTCGGGTAAGTGGCCAGGTGTCCCTGCCCGATGTCCTGCGCTCCGATGTGGATCCGCACGGTGCCGTCATCGCCGAAACGCAGGTCGGCCGGTTCTTCCAGAATGCCGCCGGCCACCTCCAGGAAGCAGCAGATGCCGATGCCGCGCAGTTTCCCGCTCTGTTGCGAATCCTGCCGGCGTTGCTCGAACGAGTGCCACTGCGAAAGTTCCAGCGCCTTGTCCATCACCTGCTCGAACTCGCCGCTGTCGTAGACCTGTCCGTTCGGCGCCGCGTAAGGCATTGCGCTGGCCGGGATCAGGTTGCGCCTGCGCAACTCCACGCGGTCGATGCCCAGCTGCGCAGCGGCCTTGTCGAGCAGGCGCTCCAGCATGTAGATGGCTTCTGGCCGGCCGGCGCCGCGGTAGGGGCCATGCGGCATCATGTGCGTGAAAACCAGCCGCGAGCGCATCTGAATCGACGGAATCCGGTAGACGCTGGAAAGGCAGTTCTTCAGGTTGTTGGTTGCCACGATGCCCACGTAGGTCGACGTGTAGGCGCCGATGCCAACGACGACGTCCGCCTGGACTCCGAGGATGCGGCCCTGCGCGTCGAATGCCATCTTCGCGCGCAGGGTCGAATTGCGGCCGTGCGTGTCGGTCAGGAAGCATTCCAGCCGCGATGCCGTCCACTTGACCGGGCGCCGCAGCTCGCGGCTGGCCTGTAACAGCGCCGCGTACTCCGCATAGGTCTGGACCTTCGCGCCGAATCCTCCGCCGACATGGGGTGTGATCACCCGAACCTTGTCTAACGGCAGGTCGAAGACGTGTTCGGCCAGGATCTTGCGCACCAGCATCACCCCCTGGGTCGGCGCGATCAGCGTCAGCCGCCCCGTGACGGCGTCCCACTGTGCAATGGCCGCCTTGGGTTCAAGCGCGCAGGCCGTGATCGGGGGATCCGCAAGTTCCACGGTCTCGACATGGTGGGCGCCGGCGAAAGCCGAGCTCGACCGCTGCAGATCGCCATCTTCCCAGTCGAGCGCAATGTTGGAAGGCACGTCTGGGTGGACGGCTGGTGCGCCTTCCTGAAGGGCATCGAGCGGGTTCGTGATGGCCGGAAGCGCTTCCCAATCGACCACGACTTGTTCGGCCGCCAGCTGCGCGGTGGATGCGTCCACCGCGACGACCAGCGCCACCGCCTCGCCCACGTAGCGAGCCTCGGGCCAGGCCAGCACCGGGATGCCAGCCTTGACCATGGGTTGACCGTCGCGCCCGGCAAACACGGCCAAGGGCATGATCGGCCGCAACCCCATCGACGCAAACTGTTCTCCGGTGAATACGGCGTTGACACCGGGCAGTTCCAACGCCGCACGGCAGTCGATGCTCCGGATGCGTGCGGCCGCCATCGGACTGCGGACAAAGCAGGCATGGAGCTGACCGTCGAGCTCGATGTCGTCGGTGAAGGATCCCTGCCCCCGAAGCAGTTGCTCTAGCTCGTCGTGGCCACCGTTCTTGCCCGAGCCGAAGCGCAAACTGTCGAAGTCCATCCGCGGTCCTCCTTGGCCCGACACGACCTCAGAACCCCACCTTGTCGGCGCCCTTGAGCTTGAGCATCGCCCGGGCTTCGTCGGGAGTTGCAACTTCCAGCCCCAGCTCATTGAGGATGCGTTTGATGCGGCTCACTTGCTCCGCATTACTCGTCGTCAATTGGCCGGGGCCGCCCCAAAGACTATCTTCCAGTCCCACGCGAACATTTCCGCCCATCACCGCCGACTGAACCGCGGTATACATCTGGTTGCGGCCGGCCCCCAGAACGGACCAGAGGTAGTCCTTGCCAAACAGCCGGTCGGCGGTTCGCTTCATGTGCAGGACATCCTCCGCGTGGGCGCCGATGCCCCCGCGCAGGCCGAAGACCGACTGGATGAACAGAGGCGCCTTCACCAGTTGCCGATCCAGGAAATGCGCCGCCGTGTACAGGTGGCCGATGTCGTAGCACTCCAGTTCGAACCTCGTGTCGTTGGCACTGCATGATTCGAGCACGTGCGCGATGTCGCGGAAGGTGTTCTTGAACACGCGGTCGTCACTGCCCGCCAGGTACGGCCGCTCCCAGTCGTGCTTGAACTCCTTGAACCGGTCGAGCATCTCGTATAGGCCGAAGTTCATGGAACCAAGATTCAACGAGGCCACCTCGGGCTTGAGCTTCAGGGCCGGTTGCAGACGTTCTTCGACGCTCATGGTGGGAGCGCCGCCGGTGGTGATGTTGATCACCACGTCCGAGGCATCCCGGATGCGTGGCAGGAAGCGCATGAACGCCTCGGGCGTCTGCACGGGCCGGCCATCGACCGGATCGCGGGCGTGCAGGTGAACGATGGCTGCGCCCGCCTGCGCAGCGCCTATGGCAGCCTGCGCAATTTCGTCCGGCGTCACGGGCAGGTAGGGTGACATGCTAGGCGTGTGAATGGAGCCCGTCACAGCGCAGGTAATGATGACTTTCTTGCTGGTGCTCATGGGAATCCTGTCAAGATTGTTCCTCGAACTGGTTCGCGTCCAGGATGGCGTCCGCCGCAGCGGACAGGTCGTTCCAGATTGCTTTGGCGGCCGCGGGCGCGTCCTGCCTGCGGAGCGCGCGCAGCAGGTCCTTGTGATGGTGATCCACATCAGACACGGCGCGCTCGCGGGAACTGAACAGCTGGTTCAGGTGGGGCCCGATCTGCATCCACATGGTCTCGACGACCGGTTGCATGACCACGGTCTGAGCCGCTTCATACAGGCGGAAGTGGAAACGACGATTGGAAGCCAGGTACTCGGCCGTCTGCCCCATCGCCAGTGCCTGGCACATGGCCTTGTGGTCCGCGGCCATGGCATCGATCACCGCTGGCGTTACCTTCGTTGCAGCGCGCGCCGCCAGCATGGATTCAAGGCTCAGGCGAATCTGAAGAATTTCCTGGAACCGCGCGCGTGTCATGACCGGCAGCACCACCGACCGGTTAGGCAGGAGCTTCAGTGCATGCTCGGCGACGAGCCTCTTGAGGGCATCCCGCACCGGCATGGGGCTGGTTCCGAAGACGCTCGCCACCGCCCGGATGGTGAAGGTCTGGCCAGGCTTGAAGTGCCCGTCCATCAGCGCGTTGCGCAACTGCTCGTAGGCCGCATCGTGCAGATTGCCCGAACGGTCCAGGACGGCACCCCGTTTTTTCAGGAGGCCCGGTTTTGCCGCATTGGCCCGCTCAAGAGCGTCCCCGATGCCCGCGCGCCGGGACTTTCGGGTAATTGCCGGATTGTGCGGTGTTGACATTTGTTATCACACTATACGGCCTGCGCCTGGCGCAGTCCAAGATGCAGAAACACGGGATTGACAAGGCATCTTCACTGTGGTTCACCCAAGGAGAGCGAACGTGCCCAAGGCCTACTGGATCGTGACTTACCGGGAGATACGGGACGTTGACGCGTTGGCCGCCTACGCCAGGCTGGCAGGGCCGGCGGTGATTGCAGCTGGCGGGCGCTTTCTGGCGCGAGGCATGCCGTCCACGGTCAAGGAAGATGGTTTGCCGCAGCGGGTTGTCCTGGTGGAGTTCGACGACATGGCAACTGCTACCGGCCTTTACGAAAGTGCGTCTTACCAGCGGGCGCTGGCGGAACTGGGAGGCGACGCCGTGGTGCGGGACGTCCGGTTCGTCGAAGGTGTCTGATGGGTCTGCGGCCTGTGGCCTGTCAGCCGCTTGCCGGCGACCACGCCTGACGCGAAGTCGCGCGCAGATGTGCATCCCGAATGAAATCAGGCCCTTAAAAGGGCCTGATCATCGACTGTTGATGGGGTGGCTGATGGGGATCAGCCCCACAACTGTAAGTCCTTGATTATCAGGGAGGTTTTCGTCGGGTTCGCGGTGGGGTTGGACAAAAAGTCGTGACATCAAGTCGGGACACCTACTTTATCCCGGAGCTGTGGAGGTGACAACCCTGTCACCTTAGGTTAGTTGAAATTAAGGGTGAGGTTGACCCGGAACGATCGCGGCTCGATCGGGTGGAAGTGAATGTCGTTCACTTCAGCCGCTTCGCCGGGCAGGCGCGACGCGTAGAAGTAATCGATTGCCGAGTGTTTCCGATTGGTCAGATTGAACCCCTCGAGCTCGATGCGAACGTCCTTGTTGACACGGTAGCCGATCCGGCCGTTCAGGGTCGAGGTGCTTTTGGTGCGAACCGTGTTGTCCTCGATCAAAGGGCGCGGCCCGAAATATCGAAGCTGCAGGGCGCCATAGTAAGGACCCCGGTCGACGGCGAGCGCAACGGAAGCCACGCCCTCCACGGCGCCTGGAACTCTGTTGCCCGCCGGATCGAAATCGCGGAAACGCGCTCGAGCGAAGGACACGTCGGCGTCCACTGTCAGCCAAGGCAGTGGCTTGTAGTAGTTCGAGAATTCGAAGCCGGTCCTGCGGCTCGGACGCCCCGCGAATGTGGTCCCCGCATCGCCCGCGAACACCAGCTCCGAAGCGAAATCAAGCCGGTAGACCGACAAGGCGCTCTGCAGACCAGGGATGATCTCGGAGCGCGCTCCGACTTCGACGCCCTTGGAGCGTACCAGTGGCAGCACTCGGTTGGCGGCATCTCCGGTCTTCGGGTCGACGCCAATGGTCGTGCCGCGCGCGTCGTTGCTATGGAAGCCCGATCCGACGTTGAAATAGTATTCAGTCTTCGCCCAAGGGCCGAAGACCATGCCGAACTTGGGGCTCGCGATGCTGTCGCGGGCGCGCCCGGAGTTCGCCGGGTTGTCGCTGCCCACCTTGAACCGATACGCGTCGGCGCGAAGGCCGGCCAGCGTGCGGAACCAATCGGTCCAGTAGGTGGTGTTCTCCACGTACACGCCCAAGCTGCTCTCGACGATGTGGTCTTCGCGCGTGGTGGAGATCCTTTGGCGCGCCGCGGTGCTGTGGAGGGCGTTGAAGATGTTGTCGCTCTCCAGCTGGACGCCCACCGTGGTTTGGGAATCGCGTCCCATCAACTTGCCGTTCCAGAGATGGGTCGCCTTCACCCCCGCTGTGGTCCTGCGATCGGGCTGGTTGAACTGGTCCCCGTTGATCGGGTCGTCGTTGAAGTAAGTGAAGTTCGAGTAAAGGTCGAGCCGTTGACGCACCAGGTAAACGTTCACGCTCGTCGAGCCTTGCTCGTTGGTGGCTCGCCAAGCCCCCGAGAGGCTGTAGCGGCTGGCCTGGCCCCCGTCGGTGAGATCGATGGCGCCGAAGCGGTCGAGCTGGCCGCTGGCGACCGCGCGCAGGGGGATCTGGTCGGTCGCTTTCCATTTGGCGCCGTAAGCCATCGCCGCCACATTGAAGCCATTGGTCTCCGAGCCCTGGCTGTACCGCAGAACACCGTTCTTCTTGTGGTAGTCGTCGGGGCGCGCGAACGGGCCGTCGTTGTGATACAGCTCGATCGCGTAGAGCAGGCGGCCATCCGCCAATTGCGGCGAATCGGCCAGAAGCGTTCGACGGTACCCTTTCTGCCCCAGCCCGAACGATGCGATGCCGCGGTCCAGACGGTTCGCGTAGACCACGGACGCCGCCCCCGCCGAGGCGAAGTCCCCCTCCGACGCGTAGTAGGGCCCCTTGCGGTAGTCCAGGCGCGTTACGAGCTCCGGGATCAAGAAGTTCAGGTCCGTCCAGCCTTGGCCGTGCGCGTGGCTGCGCTGGTTAACCAGCATGCCGTCAATCGTGGTTCGCAGGTCCGTGCCATGGTCGAGGTTGAATCCGCGCAAGTAGAACTGATTAGCCTTGCCCTCGCCGCTGTGCTGACTGACGATCAGTCCTGGCGTCGCCTCCAACACCTCGCCTGGCCGGTAAACGGTGCGGGCTTCAAGCTGCTTCTGGGTGATCACGCCGGAGTTCGCCGAGTCGGCAATCCCCAGCTGGCTGTTCCGAGAGCCTTGGACGAGGACGGGCGCCAGCGTGTTGGCGGTCTCCGAGTTCGGAGCCGTTTGCGCCCATGCTCCGATCGCAGCAAAGGCGATGGGGAATAGAGCGAAGCATCGACGCGCCGAGCGAAGGTTGGCAGGGGTCTTGATCATTTTTGGCGGGCAGTCGTTAGGAAAGGGGGCGGAGGTGCCGATGGCTGTGGTGGTCGGCCCAGTCTCCCGCGTGGGTGTGCGAGTGGGTGGGCCGCAGCGGCACCAGATGAATGTTTCCGTGGCGAACGCCACGTGTCGCCACTAGCTCGCGCGCGCAGGCTTGCAGGCTGGATGTCTTGCCTCGAGCGACGACCGTCACCAGGAAGTCGCGGTGGTCCAACGGAACGCCTCCGCTGGAGACAGCCAGATCGTGATGCTCGTGTTGCCAGTGCACGACCCTGGCCGCCACAGCGGGCTCGCTGCGGTCATACACGTAAGTGAGGGTCGCGACGCACCACTTGGCCTCGCCCAAGCCCAGCGCAGCGCATCCGAGCTGCTCGCGAACCATATCCCGCATGGCCTCCGAGCGGTTCGAGTAGCCGCGTTCGGCCATCCACGCGTCGAAGTCCGACGCGAGCTGGGTATCCATGGAGATGGTGATGCGTTCCATAGCGTCTCGCTTCCAGAAAGGTGAGTATGACAAATCTGATATTCGGCATACGAACCAAAAAGCCAGTCGGATGCAGTTTTCGAACGTCTTGATCAATTTGGTCAGGTACTCACGATGCAGGCGGACACGCGTTCGCGGGACCAGCCGTCACAGCGGGGCATGTCTGGTGAGTAAACGGGTCAGCGCGTCGGTGCCCCGTTGGCTTCCATGGGGTTGCGCACCGATCGTAAGCACGTTGAACCCCGCTCACAGGAACCTGCTTACTTGGTCGGCGCGGCGTGCCGCGGGGCTGTCTGAATTTTTGTGTTCGAGGCGGTGAACATTTTTCCACGGTGGCGGTCGGCGCTTGCGACGAACCGACCGCCGCGGTGGGAAAGTCGGTGCTCATTCTACGCAGTGACTTTCGTGAAACGATCTTCATAGAGGATCGCAAACTGATTCATCGCCTCCTTCCAGTCTTTGGCCGCGCGACCCCAGTCAGCGGTGATATTTCTCAGCGCCAGCCAGATCAGCTTCGTCGCAGCATCGTCGCTGGGAAAGTGCCCGCGCGTCTTGATGATCTTGCGCAAGCGCGCGTTGATGCTCTCGATCGCGTTGGTCGTGTAGATCACCTTTCGAATTTGCGGCGGGAAGGCGAAGAACGGAGTCACATGGCTCCAGGCCGCGCGCCAGGCGGCCACGACGGTGGGAAACTTCTACAGGCAGGCGGAGAGTGGAGGAGGGGTAGCGGACAAAGAAGACGCCCAAGCGGTTGCGACCCAGGGGCGAGGTGCTTTGATCTTCAAGTTCTGCATGCGTGACACCTATTCGTGACACCGCGAGAACCTGAAAACGAAAAAGTCCTTGAACTACAAGGACTTTTGGAAGGTGGGGTGGCTGATGGGGCTCGAACCCACGACAACAGGAATCACAATCCTGGACTCTACCAACTGAGCTACAGCCACCGTTGAGGCATCGATTATAGCGGCCCTCACTGGCGAGGCGCTCGCCTAGTTGATCATGACCAGTTTACCTTTGACGCCGCGCGAGCCCATATGCGCATACGCGGCCTTGAGCTCGGCCATGGGCATGGTGCGGTCGATCACGGGCTTGATCTTGCCTTCGCCATACCAGCGCGCGAGTTCCCCCAGCATGCGGGCATTGGCCTGCGGCTCGTGCGTGGAGAAACTGCCCCAGAACACACCCACCAACGAGGCGCCCTTGAGCAGCGGCAGGTTCAATGGCAGGTTCGGGATTTGGCCCGATGCGAAGCCTATGACAAGGTAGCGGCCACGCCAGGCGATGGAGCGAAACGCAGGCTCAGCCAAGTCGCCACCCACCGGGTCGTAGATGACGTCAGGCCCGTTGCCGCCGGTTGCCGCCTTGATGGCGTCCCGCAGATTTTCCCTGCTGTAGTTGATGGTGACGTCGGCGCCGATGGATTTGCACAGCGCGCGTTTATCGTCGCTCGACGCTGCCGCAATCACGCGCGCGCCGACCGCCTTGGCGATCTGGATGGCGGAAGTGCCGACGCCGCCGGCGGCGCCCAGCACCAGCACCGTCTCGCCTGCCTTCAACTGGGCGCGGTCGACCAGCGCATGATGGGAAGTGCCATAGGTCATGATGAAGGCGGCGGCGTCGACATAGGGGAAGCCAGGCGGCAACGGCATGCAGAGTGCAGCGGGGGCGATGGTGTGCGTGGCAAATCCGCCGGTTCCGGAAAGACATGCCACGCTCTGCCCTGTGTGCAAGTGCGTGACTCCTTCACCGACTGCGGCGATCACACCGGCGTATTCCGAACCCGGCACGAATGGCAATGGCGGTTTGGCCTGGTATTTGTTCTGGACGATCAGCAGATCGGGGAAATTCAAGCTGGCTGCCTTGATCTCGATCAGGACCTCGCCCGCCTTGGGTACGGGTGTGGGCAACTCCTTCCACTGCAGCGAATCCACGCCAACAGGGTTCTCGCAAAGCCAGGCATGCATGGTGATGTTTTTTCCGTGAGAGCTTGCTGCAATGATAGGCGGTACTAAAACCGGGTGAATGTCCCTGGATCGTGGGCCTTCCACCTCTACAATCCTGCATTCCTGTTTCCCAATGAAGATATTGCTTTCAAATGACGACGGCTACCAGGCGCCGGGGATCGTTGCGCTTTACGAGGCGATCAAGGATCTGGGTGAGGTCGAGGTGGTCGCGCCGCAGCACAACAACAGCGCCAAGTCCAATGCGCTCACTTTGCATTCGCCATTGTTTGTGCATGAATCGGGCAGCGGTTTCCGGTATGTCAATGGCACGCCGGCGGACTGCGTGCATGTCGCCCTGACAGGGCTGCTCGGCTATCGCCCGGATCTCGTGGTGAGCGGCATCAACAACGGCGCCAACATGGGCGACGACACCATCTACTCGGGCACCGTAGGGGCGGCGATGGAGGGCTACCTGTTTGGTGTCCCGGCCATCGCCTTTTCGCAAACGCAGAAAGGCTGGGGTCATCTCGACGCAGCGGCGCGCAAGGCGCGTGAACTGGTGCAGCACGTGATCGAAAGCCGGCTTTCCGGCGAGCAGCCATGGCTTCTGAACGTGAACATACCGAACCTGCCTCACGAACAGCTCAAGGCATTCAAGGTCTGTCGGCTGGGGCGGCGTCACGCGGCGGAGAAAGTCATCTCACAAACCAGTCCGCATGGTGAGCCCATGTACTGGATCGGCGGCGCCGGCGCGGCCAAGGACGATGCTGAAGGAACGGACTTCCACGCGACTTCGCAAGGCTATGTCTCGATCACGCCGCTGAAGGTGGACCTCACGGACCATGACGGGCTGGCGCATTGGGCGCAAGCTGCCAACGCGCTGACGGCGGCAGGCCCGGCCGCACGCTGATGTCGCGCCGGCCTGGCTTTCCCGCACGTATCGAGCTTGGGCCCGCGAGTGCGGATGCGAGCCGCAGACGCGTGGCGCCGGCGCCGGTTCCCACGGGGGGTATCGGGCTGGATTCGCACGCCGTGCGCGTGCGAATGATTGACCGGCTCGTCGCGCAGGGTATCGCCGATCCGCAAGTGTTGTCCGCCATGCGGGCGGTGGAACGGCATCGCTTCGTCGACAGCGCGCTGGTGAATCAGGCCTACGAAGAGACCAGCTTGCCGATCGGGCTGGGCCAGACGATTTCCAAACCCAATGTGGTTGCGCGCATGATCGAGCTCCTGCTGGGGGGCGCCAGGGAGCCCTCAGGCAGGCTCGGCCGGGTACTCGAGATCGGAACGGGCTGCGGGTACCAGGCGGCGGTCTTGAGCAGAGTCGCTTGCGAGGTCTACAGCATCGAGCGTCTGCGCGGGCTGCATGAAAAGGCTCGCCAGAATCTGCGCGCCTTTCGGCTCGCCAATGTGCACCTGTTGTTCGGCGACGGTATGGCGGGGTACGACAAGGGCGCGCCGTATGCGGGAATCATCGCAGCTGCAGGCGGTGAATCGGTGCCGCAAGCGTGGATAGATCAACTGGGCATGGGCGCGCGCATTGTCGCTCCCATGTTCACATCAGCGGGCGCTCAGGCTCTGATGGTGATCGAGAGAACGCCGCGCGAAATGAAACAAATCGTGCTTGAGGCTGTTCACTTTGTCCCCCTAAAATCAGGCGTCGCCTGAAGGAAATTACCAGATGCTCGAGTTACGCGGTCAGCGGTTGATGTGGGCAGTGGGGCTGCTGGCAGCGGGCTTGGTCGCCGGATGTGCTTCGAGATCGCGCACCCCGGCTCCCGTTGAGGACCGCAGTCCAGGGGCACAGGCCCCACCGCCCGCGGTTGTCGCGGAGCCTGCCAAGCCGCCGCCCGGCGTGGAGAACGCGGGCAGGCCCGGTTACTACACGGTGCGTGCGGGCGATACGCTGATTCGCATTTCTCTGGACAGCGGACAGAACTGGCGCGACATCGCACGCTGGAACAACATCGAGAACCCGAACCTGATCGAAGTGGGGCAGGTCTTTCGAGTGATACCGCCATTCGGCTCGGAACTGGCGGGCGCGCGGGTGGTTGCGCCCGCATCGGTCGTGAGCGCCGCGCCAGCGGCAACCGCCAGTGCGCCGCGAGTCACTCCACCTCCGGTGATCGCAAGCCTGCCTCCGGTGAACCAGCCGCCTGCGCCCGCTGGCGAGGACGATGTTCCGTGGGCCTGGCCTACCAGCGGAGCCGCGACGGTTCTGGCCGGATTCGACGAGCAGCGCAACAAAGGCCTGGACATCGCCGGCAAGCCGGGTGATCCGGTGCTCGCCGCTGCCGATGGCCGTGTGGTGTATGCGGGGGCTGGACTGCGCGGTTACGGCAATTTGATCATTCTTAAGCACAACAACACCTTTCTTTCGGCGTATGCGCACAATCAGGCTCTGATGGTGAAGGAAGATCAAACCGTGCGCAAGGGACAGAAGATCGCCGAGATGGGCAGCAGCGATGCCGATCGTGTCAAGCTGCACTTCGAAATCCGTCGACAAGGCAAGCCGGTGGACCCAGCCAGGTATCTGCCTGCGAGGTAACATGAAAAAGCGCAACGGAGCGGGCAAGGCTGCGATTCCGGCTGCGACTGACAGCGCGCGCAAGGCGCTGACCGGCGGTCCGGGCAAGAACCCGGCCGCGGGCTCAACCGCTGAAGAACCCAAGCCCCGTGAGATTCTCGCCGACATTGCGGGCGAGTCGAGCGATATCTTGACGATCTACCTGCGCGAGGTGCGGCGCACCGAACTCTTTACCGCGCAGGAAGAATTCGATGCCGCCAGCCGCGCGCGCGCCGGTGATTTCGCCGCGCGGCAAGCGATGATCGAGCACAACCTGCGGCTTGTCGTGAGCATCGCCAAAGGCTATCTTGGCCGCGGCGTGCCGCTGTCGGACCTCATCGAAGAAGGCAACCTGGGCCTCATGCATGCGATCGACAAGTTCGAGCCGGAGCGCGGCTTCCGTTTTTCGACGTACGCGACGTGGTGGATCCGTCAGTCGGTGGAACGCGCGGTGATGAACCAGGGCAGGATGATCCGCCTGCCGGTGCACGTGGTGCGTGAGCTGCAACAAGTGCTGAGAGCGCGTCGCACGCTCGAGAACGACCCGGCCTTTGCCGCTGTGCGCAATGGCTTCGAGGGCGAAGGCGTGCGAGTCGAGGATGTTGCCGCGCTGTTGGGGCGTGACGTGCAGGACGTCGCCGAACTGCTGGCGATGGCGGAGGCGCCCAAGTCCCTGGACGCCACCATGGACCGCTCCGACGACGAGCACACGCTGGGGGATTCCATGGCCGACGAATTGGCCATCGACCCGACGGGCATCACGCAGAATCACGAGGTCGAGCGGTTGTTGAGCAACTGGATCGAGGCGCTCTCCAACCGCGAAAAAGAGGTGCTCGAGGGCCGCTTCGGCTTGCATGACCGCGACCCCGAGACACTCGAGGTGCTGAGCGGCCGACTGGGCCTGACCCGTGAACGCGTGCGCCAGATCCAGAACGAAGCCCTGCTCAAGCTCAAGCGGCACATGGCGCGCGACGGGATCGGCAAGGAAGCACTGTTCTAGCCGCCTGCTACAGTTGCCCGCATGAGCTGGCCTGTTCTTGTTTTCGACATCGAATCGGTGCCCGACGTGGCCGGGCTGCGGCTGTTGCGCGCGAGTGCGCCCGACCTCTCGGACTGGCAGGTGTATGAGGGCTGGTGCCAGGAGCGCAAGGACAGGGGGCAGGGCGATTTCATGCCGCTGCACTTGCAGCGCGTGCTTGTCATCAGCTGCGTTTTCCGCAACGCCGAAGGGCTGCGCGTGCACTCCTTCGTCGACCGCGACAACGCCAGCGAAGGCAAGGTCATCCAGACTTTTTTCAATGCTTTGGAGAAGCACGTGCCGCAGCTGGTGAGCTGGAACGGCGGCGGCTTCGATTTGCCGGTGCTGCACTATCGCGGGCTGCGGCACGGCGTGGTGGCGGACAGGTACTGGTGCATGGGCGAAGAGGGCGGATCGGATTCGCGAGAGTTCAAATTCAATAACTACATCAGCAGGTATCACATGCGGCACCTCGACCTCATGGATCTGCTGGCGATGTACCAGCCGAAGAACAATGCGCCACTGGACGCGATGGCCAAGCTTTGCGGCTTTCCCGGAAAACTCGGCATGGATGGCTCGCAGGTGTATCCGGCATTCCTCGAGGGCAAGATCGAGGACATACGGCGGTACTGCGAAACCGATGTGATGAACACCTATCTGCTGTACTGCCGTTTCCAGAAGATGCGCGGCGGACTCACCGAGGCAGAGTATGACCAGGAGATCGCGATGGTGAAAGCGACGCTCGCGAACCTGGCGCCGCTCGAGCCTCACTGGCAGGAATACCTCGCCGCCTGGGGCTAGACAATCGCGGCATGACAGCAGAGATTGACAAGAAGACCGTCCAGCCCGAAGGCTGGCTGGAGGTCGACGCGCTCGACATCGACGCCCAGGGCGTCGCACGCCGGCCAGACGGCAAGGTCGTGTTCGTCGAGGGGGCGCTGCCGTTCGAGCTTGTTTCCGTCAAGGTGAACCGGCGCAAGAACAACTGGGAGCAGGCGACCGTCACGGAAATTCACCGGGAATCGTCGCAACGCGTGCGGCCACGTTGTCCGCATTTCGGATTGCACGAGGGCGCCTGCGGCGGCTGCAAGATGCAGCATCTGCACGTGGGCGGGCAAGTCGCCATGAAGCAGCGTGTGCTCGAGGACAACCTGTGGCACCTTGGCAAAGTCAAGGCCGCCAACGTGATGCGGCCCATCGAAGGCCCGGCGTGGGGTTACCGGTGGCGAGCTCGACTCTCAGTGCGTCATGTGCACAAGAAAGGCGCCGTGCTGGTGGGATTTCACGAGCGCAAGAGCCGCTACGTGGCGGATATGCGGGAGTGCCACGTTGTGCCCACATATGTCAGTGCGTTGCTGCTGCCGCTGCGCGAACTCATCGGCTCGATGGACGCGATTGAAACCTGTCCGCAGATCGAGCTGGCCTGTGGCGACGAGGTCACGGCACTGGTGCTGCGGCACCTCGAGCCGCTCAGCGATGCAGACTTGGGGAGACTGCGCGATTTCGCGGCCGCCCATCCCGGCGTGCAGTGGTGGCTGCAGCCCAAGGGGCCGGACACCATTGGGCTGCTGGAAGGAAGCGCGCCCGCACGGGAGCTGTCGTATACGCTGCCCGAGTTCGGCATCACCATGCCTTTCAAGCCCACCGACTTCACCCAGGTCAATCCGCAGATCAATCGGGTGCTGGTGGGCCGTGCGCTGCGACTGCTGGATGCGCAGCCGCAGGATCGTGTCATTGACTGGTTTTGCGGACTGGGCAACTTCACGCTGCCCATCGCGACCTGTGCACGCGAGGTGTTGGGCATTGAAGGCAGCGAAGCGCTGGTGGCGCGCTCTCGTGAGAACTACCAGCGCAACCGGCTCTCACGGTCGGCCGGGCGGCCGCTGGCGCCAGTGACTTTCGCAGTTCGCAACCTGTTCGAGACGACGGCGGCCCAGTTGATGGGCGACGGTCCGGCCCAGCGTTGGCTGGTGGACCCCCCGCGCGAAGGTGCCTTTGCCCTGGTGAAGGCACTGGCTGACCTGCATCAGCAGCCGGAGCTTCGCGCGGCCTGGCTGCCGCCTGCGCGCATCGTGTACGTCAGCTGCAACCCGGCCACGCTGGCGCGCGATGCCGGGCTACTGGTGCATCAGGCGGGCTACAACTGCACGGCGGCGGGCGTGGTGAACATGTTTGCGCACACCGCGCATGTCGAATCGCTCGCGGTGTTCGATCTCCGGCAATGAACAAGGGGGCCGATGGCCCCCTTGTTTGTGTGTGTCGCGAAGCTCGCAGTCAGTCGCGTTCGCCGCCCGCGATCCCGAGCAGGACCAGCAAGCTCTGGAACACGTTGAAGACGTCCAGGTACAAGGCCAGCGTCGCGCTGATGTAGTTGGTCTCACCGCCGTCGATCACCCGCTTCAGGTCATAAAGCATGTAGGCGCTGAAAATGCCGATCGCCATCACGCTGATCACCATCATGCCCACCGTCGATCCGACGAACACGTTGATGATCGCGCCGATCATGATGGCCAACGCGCCGACGAAAAGGAATTTACCCATCCCCGACAGGTCACGCTTGATCACGGTCGACAGGCTCGCCATCACGAAGAACACACCAGCCGTACCGCCGAACGCTGTCATCACCAGGCTAGTGCCGTTGCTGAAACCCAGCACCATCGCGATGATCCGGGACAGCATCAGCCCCATGAAGAAGGTGAAAGCCAGCAACACCGGAACGCCGGCGGCTGAATTCTTGGTCTTCTCGATGGCGAAAATGAATCCGAAGGCGCCCGCGAGGAACACGATCAGACCGAGGCCGCCACCCAAACCGCGGGTGATGCCGGTGGCGACGCCCACCCAGGCGCCCAGCACCGTGGGCAGCATGCTGAGGGCCAACAGCCAATACGTGTTGCGCAGCACCCGGTTGCGCTGCTCGGCGGGGAGCGCGTAGCCATTGGCGGTCGTGACTCGTTCGTTCATATCCAACTCTCCTTTTGCGTTACCGCGGTTAGATGGGCGCATTCTAAGTTGGTTCAAGGTTCCCGTCCTAAAAGCCCGCCGGCGGCCTGTCCGGCACCGTTATGCTTACAGCTTTTCCCACAATGCGAACTCCGATGCAAACCAAACTCGCGCTTGACCTGGCCGACATCAAAGCCGTGGCTGCGGCAGCCGAAGCCGAAGCCTTGAGACACAACTGGGCCGTCAGTATCGCGATTGTGGACGACGGCGGCCATCTGCTCTGGCTCCAGCGCCTGGACGGGGCGGCGCCGATTTCCGCCCAGATCGCGCCCGCCAAAGCCAACACGGCTGCCATGGGACGCCGCGAAAGCAAGGTTTACGAAGAAATGATCAACGGGGGTCGTGTGTCATTCCTGAGTGTGCCGGGCCTGAAGGGTTTGCTCGAAGGCGGCGTGCCGATTCTGAAGGATGGTCAATGCCTGGGCGCGGTCGGGGTCAGTGGCGTGAAATCCACCGAGGATGCGCAGATTGCGCGCGCCGGTATTGCGGCGCTCGGCTTCTAAGGCTTCAATTGGGTTTCGGTTCGGTGATGAAACCAATCTTGCGCAGCCCCGCCTGCTGAGCTGCCGACATGGCTTGTGCCACGCGTTCGTAGCGCACCGCCTTGTCGCCCCGGATGTGCAATTCGGGCTGCGGGTCTTTAGCGGCCTCGACCTTGAGCATGCGGGGCAGGTCGTTGTCTTCGATTCGGCTCTCGTTCCAGTAGTACGCCCCCCGCGCATCGACGGAAAGCCGCACCGTCTGCGGCCGGGCGTCTTGCGGACGGCTACTGGCACGCGGCAAGTCGATTTCCACTGAGTGCTTCATCACGGGCACAGTAATGATGAAGATGATCAGCAGCACCAGCATGACGTCGACCAGCGGCGTCATGTTGATCTCGTTCATCACGTCGTCGGTGTCGTCCTGGGTTCCAAAAGCCACGGTCAGTTCCTGTTTTTCATGGCTACCACCTTGGGGTCCCCATTGCTGGACACCCGGGCACCCGTGAGGAAGTAAGCATGCAGGTCATGCGAAAAACGGTTCAGCTTGTTCAGCACCGACTTGTTGCCACGGACCAGGGCGTTGTAGCTGAGGACGGCGGGAATGGCCACCGCCAGACCCAGCGCGGTCATGATCAACGCCTCGCCGATCGGGCCGGCGACCTTGTCGATGGTGGCTTGCCCGGCGGCGCTGATGGACATCAGCGCGTGATAAATGCCCCACACGGTACCGAACAGGCCAATGAAAGGCGCCGTTGAACCGACGGAAGCCAGGATGGCCAGGTCGGACT
The DNA here is from genome assembly GCA_046599015.1 of Ramlibacter sp. GTDB lineage: Bacteria > Pseudomonadota > Gammaproteobacteria > Burkholderiales > Burkholderiaceae_C > Ramlibacter. Next base: position 2,717 of record JBKJHN010000128.1, on the reverse strand, counting down.
GCAGCCTCGCAGTGGATTCGTCTATCGAGTTGCGCAGCGCGCGCGTCAACCAATCGCTTACGTCCAGGGAGTCATGCAACCTCGACTGTGCGTGGTGGTGCGCCGTGGCTTCGCGCCCTTCCAGCGCCAGCGCGCGGAACGGATTGGATGGGTCGGCACCCAGCTTGTGCAAGCCGTCCGCGAAGTCCGCGGCATGCCAGAAGCTTTCGATGGAACGCGCCTGCGCGGCGAACTTGCGCAGGTCCAGTGCCTTGATGATCAGCACCATCCACGTCGCGAGCGACATGAGCAGCAGCAGCACCGCCACCGCCTTGGTGATGAAATCTCCCTGTGTCCAAAGGTTGACCAGTCCGAATTCCGTGTTCATCTGGGTTCCGAGTATTTCACTGGAAGTTGATAGCTGGCCTCGACGGCAACCCCGCCTCGTGTCGCGGGCCTGAATTTCAGCCGGCGGGCACCCTGCACAGCCGCATTGTCAAGCCGCGGGTAGCCGCTTGATTTAACCACCTCCACCGCGGTGGCTTGGCCATTGATACCGACAGTCACGCGCAGCAGCACGGTGCCGTATTCGCCCAGCCGAACCGAAATCGCCGGCGGGCGGAACACATCTTCATTAGGAGCATAGTCGGCATCCATTGTCGGCGCTTCGAAGCGGGCCGCGGGCGGTGCCGGCGCGGACGGCGCAGGTTCGGCCGCGACGGGCGCAGCCAGGGCAGGGGGGGCCGGCTGAGCCGCCAAAACTCCGGTGGGCGCGTTCGGCGTCGGACTCTGCTGCAGGATGATGGCCACTGGCAGCGTGGCGGGCCTGAAAGTAGGCGGCTGGACTTTTTGCACTTGCTTTGCCGGCGGCTGCCTTCGGATCTCGGGCGGCCGCGGTTCGGGGGCAGGAGGCGCGGGCTCCGCCTTCGGAGGCGGAGGGCTCACCATCTCGCTCAGAATTGCCGCAGGCACCACCACTTCCATCGTTCTGCGCATCAGTCCGCTGTGCAGCGCCCAAATCGCCGCCAGGTGGAACAGCACGACACTGCCACCAATGAACAGGTTGCGGTTGAGCTGCAGCACGGCGTAGGAGAGAAGCGGTCTAGGAGGGGAAAACGCCTAGTGTAGGAGGCAACGTGCCGCTCAGTACTCCAGCCGCTCGGGCCGGATCTCCTGCAGGATGGTGGTCGCGATCTCTTCGATCGACTTGGTGGTCGTGCTGAGCCAGCGGATGCCAGCGCGGCGCATCATGGCCTCGGCTTCCCCGACTTCCATGCGGCAGTTCTCCAGCGACGCGTACCGTGAGTCGGGCCGGCGCTCGTTACGGATCTCGGCCAGGCGCTCGGGCTGTATCGTGAGACCGAAGATCTTCTTGCGGTGCGGCACGATCGCGCTCGGCAGCTGCTGGCGCTCGAAATCTTCCGGGATGAGAGGATAGTTGGCGGCTTTCAGACCGTATTGCATCGCGAGGTACAAGGATGTGGGCGTCTTTCCGCTGCGGCTCACGCCCACCAGGATGACATCGGCCTGTTCAAGATCCCGGTTGGATTGGCCGTCGTCATGCGCCAGGCTGAAATTGATCGCTTCGATGCGGTCGTGATACTCCTTGCTCTTGCTGACGTCGGAAAAGCGCCCGATGCGGTGATTGGACGTGATGCCGAGTTCGATCTCCAGGGGCCGCACGAATGTGCCGAACATGTCCAGCAACATGCCCTTGCAGCCTTCCTCGATGACTCGCAGGATCTCGAAGTTGACCAGCGTGGTGAACACGAGCGGCTTGCGACCCTCGACCTCGGCGGTATGGTTGACCTGACGCACCACCTGATGAGCCTTGTCCACGCTGTCGATGAAAGGCAGCCGCACATGCCTGGGCTTGAACTCGAACTGGGCGAGGATGGCATTGCCGAACGTCTCGGCGGTGATGCCCGTGCCGTCGGAGATGTAGAAAACAGTGCGCGTGTGCGTGGAAGTCAATGTAGTGCTTTCGAGTAATTCGAACCGCGAAAAGGGATGCCATGCCTACAATGAGTCAATTATCCGATTCCAGCGCGCATGACACGTTCCGGCCCATTCCAACAAGACCAAAGCCGTTCGCGTCGTCGTCGTGCCGCCCTGCTCCGCTGGAGCGCAGACCCGGTTTCAACTTATGGAGTTTCCCCATGTCTGCACTTTCTGGCTCGCCCGCCTTGGGGCATCCTCTAGCCAATCTGCTGGTCGTACCGTTTGAACAGCTGAGAATGAGCGACGTCGCCGTTGTCGGCGGCAAGAATGCCAGCCTCGGCGAAATGATCTCACAGCTGCCGCAGGGCGTGCGTGTGCCCACAGGTTTCGCGACCACCGCACATGCGTTCCGGCAATTTCTTGCGTACGCCGGACTGGCCCGGCGAATCAGTACACGCTTGAGTTCTCTGGACATCGAGGACGTGCGTGCGCTGGCCGTGGCCGGTGCTGAAATCCGCGGCTGGATCGAGGCCCAGCCCTTTCCGGCCGATCTGGAAAGCGCCATCCGCCAGGCGTTCGCCGTCTTGTCCACCGGCAGTGCCCAGGCAAGTTTCGCGGTGCGCTCTTCCGCGACAGCGGAAGATTTGCCGGACGCTTCCTTTGCCGGGCAGCAGGAGACGTTCCTGAATGTCGTTGGCATCGAGGACGTGCTGCACAAGATGAAGGAGGTATTCGCCTCCCTTTATAACGACCGCGCCATCAGCTATCGCGTGCACAAAGGGTTTGCGCATCAGGAC
>JBKJHN010000123.1:0-19265 GCA_046599015.1 Ramlibacter sp. | reverse complement strand
CGGCGCGACCTGATCCAGAAGGTGCAGCGCGAACTCGAGTCGGCTTTCGAGGAGGCCGGCACGCACGTGCGCATCTCCGGTCGCGAAAAGACGCTGTTCTCGATCTACAAGAAAATGGACGAGAAGCGTCTGAGCTTTGCCCAGGTAACCGACATCTACGGTTTTCGCGTCATCGTGCCTTCGGTGATCCAATGCTACACGGCGCTGGGCCTGCTGCACCAGATGTACAAGCCGGTGCCCGGCAAGTTCAAGGACCACATCGCCATCCCCAAGGTCAACGGGTATCAATCGCTGCACACCACGCTGGTGGGGCCCTCGGGCGTCAACGTGGAATTCCAGATGCGCACCGAGGCCATGCACCTGGTTGCCGAATCCGGCGTCGCGGCCCACTGGCTGTACAAAGCCAGCGACCTGGCCGACGAGAACGCGGACCGGCTCGGCACCAAGTGGCTGCAGTCGTTGCTGGACATCCAGCACGAAACGCGCGACGCGGCCGAGTTCTGGGACCACGTCAAGATCGACCTGTTCCCCGACGCGGTTTATGTGTTCACGCCCAAGAGCCAGATCATGGCGCTGCCGCGCGGCGCTACGGTGGTGGACTTCGCCTACGCGATTCACAGCAACATCGGCGACCGCACCGTGGCCGCCAGGATCAACGGCATGCAGGTGCCGCTGCGTACCGAGCTGAAGAACGGCGATGTGGTGGAGGTAGTCACCGCGCCGGTTTCCACGCCCAACCCGGCCTGGCTCGGGTTCGTTCGCACCGGCCGCGCCCGCTCCAAGATCAGGCACCATCTGAAGTCACTGGCGCAGGTGGAGTCGCAGGAACTGGGCCAGAAGCTGTTGACCCAGGCGCTGCGTGCGGAGGGGCTGGAGAAGCTGCCGCAGGACGATGAGGAACACCACCCGATCTGGGAAAAGCTGCTGCGCTTCACGGGCAACCGCACTCTGGCGGATTTGCTGACCGACATCGGCCTGGGCAAACGCATCGCCAGCATCGTTGCCAAACGGCTGGTGACCATGCTCGCCGAACACGGCGAGAAGCCCGATGCACTTCTGATCACCCGCGAGCGATACACCGCGCACGAGAACGTGTCGCAGGGCGAGGTCGTCCTGGATGGCAGCGAGAACGCATCGGTGCAGTTCGCCACCTGTTGCCGGCCGGTGCCGGGCGATTCCATCGTCGGGTACCTGGGCCGTGGCGAGGGGCTGGTCGTACACACCGACGACTGCGCTGTTGCCAAGCGCCTGCAGAACAAGGACAGCGAACGCTTTATCAGCGTCGAGTGGGCGGACGAGCCGGTGCGGCCATTCGAAAGCAGCCTGCTGGTCACAGTGAGCAACGGCAAGGGAGTGCTGGCGCGGGTAGCCGCGGCCCTGGCGAGCGCCGAAGCCGACATCACGCATGTGGACATGAGCGACGAGAAGGCGCAGGACGCCACCGACCTGCGGTTCATCGTCGCGGTGCGCGACCGGACCCATCTCGATGCGGTGATGCGCACCTTGAGGCGTACCGCGTCGGTGATGAAGGTGCAGCGCGCCAGGCCCGGCAGCGCAACGTCCTAGAGGGCGCTCAACCGCCGGTCCCCGCATCGGGCGGCACCGGATAGCGCACATCGAGCACTTCAATTTCCTGCGCGCCCATCGGCGTGACCAGCCTGACCACATCGCTTGCGCGGGCCTTGAGCAAGGCCCGTGCGACCGGCGAGATCCAGCTGACCTGGCCCTTCGCGCTGTCCGCCTCGTCGATTCCCATGATGGTGATGGTGCGCTCATGCCCTGACTCCTCAACATACGTCACGGTCGCACCGAAGAACACTTGGTCACTCCCGTGGTGCACGGTGGGGTCGGTTACCTCCGCAAGTTCCAGCCGGCGCGTCAGGAAGCGGATGCGGCGGTCGATCTCGCGCAGCCGCTTCTTGCCGTAGATGTAATCGCCGTTCTCGGAGCGGTCGCCGTTACTGGCCGCCCAGTGCACGACCTCGACCACTTTCGGCCGTTCCTCGTCGATCAATTGCAGCAACTCGGCCCGCAGCCGCGCGTAACCTTCCGGCGTGATGTAGTTCTTCCCGCCGACGGGTAGTTCGGGCAACAAAGCTTCCTCGGCGTCGTCGCCGTGGTCAACGTCGCTTTCCTTGGTGAATGCCTTGCTCATGACGCAAGGATAGCGAACACCTGCACTGCGAGGCACGTGAGAGCTCTGCAGAAGCCTTTTCCTACATTTGCCGGGGCATGATCCTACGGAGCGGTCACCTACCGTCGGGCACCATGCTTGCATTTATGGAGGAATCGATGAAGTACGCTGCGGTCAAGGGACTCACCTTTGCGATGAGTGCCCCCTCTCTGGGGGCTACTCCGTGCGGCTAGCGGCGGAGGGGTCCATGGCTGATACCCCGACAACGCTCTCTCAAGCGGCAAATTCGCGTTCGGCAGAGGCCCCTGCCACCGGCCGGCGCTCGCGCGCCGGCGCGGAAGCGGCGCGCTACGGCGTACTCAGGCGGCTGGCGCCCGCCTTTAAGCACGACATGGTCGTGAACCTCCAGGCGATTTCGATGATGGCCGAGGTGCTGAACGCGCGCCTTGAGCGCGGCTCCCCCTCGCCCACGGAATTCCACGCCAGCATCTCCAAGCTGAATCGGCTGGCGCGCGATGCCGTCGCCAACTCTCTGAAAGTCGCGGGCTGGATTGAACCCGGCGAAGATGAGGGCGTTCGGCTGCCCGAAGGCGTGGAGGACTGCTTGTCCCTGCTTGCCAGCAACTTCAATTTTCGCGGGATCCTCGTCCTCAAGGAAGTACCGGACAGCTCCTTTCAGGTTTCGCGGGTGGTTCTTCGTAACCTGCTCGTCGCTTCACTGATCACGCTGACCGACGCCGCTGCCGGCCCGTGCCAGGTCCGCGTGAAGGCCGAAGTAGTCAACGCGCTGGCCGAGATCACAGTACGCGTCGGCCCGCGCGAGGATGACTTCGAAGGGGCGCCTTACGAGCCCAGCTACCGTCAGCTGGAGTGGTCGGATGTGCAGGCGCTGGCACTTGCCGAGTCGGTGGAGTTGATGCGCGGCCAGGACAACATCGTCATGCGGATACCGCGCGTGGTCCCGACCGCGCCGCTGCAGATCGCGCCGGTCTGAGCGTCAGGGCTCCAGCCCATCCATGAAGGTTTCGAGCTCATCGATGGGCAGTGGCCTGCAGAACAAATAACCCTGGTAGGCATGGCAGCCCTGCTGCGCCAGGAAGGCGCGCTGGGCCTGCGTCTCCACGCCTTCGGCAATCACGCCCAGCCCCAGGCTCTGAGCCAGTCCGATGATGGTGCGGGCGATCGCCGCGTCGTTGGCGTCGGTGAGGATGTCCTTGACGAACTCGCGATCGATCTTGAGCTGATCGAGTGGCAATCGCTTCAGGTAGGAAAGCGATGAATAGCCAATGCCGAAATCGTCGAGCGACAGGGTCACGCCCATGGCCTTGAGGCTGCCCATCTTGGCGACGGTCACTTCAATACCATCGGCCAGCAGGCTTTCGGTCAGCTCCAGTTTCAGCTTGTGCGGGGCGATACCCGAATTCGCGATCGCCGTCATCACCTCATCGACAAAGTCGGGGTCGCGAAACTGGCGCACGCTGACGTTGACTGCGATGCTCAGGTGACTGCGTTCGGGGTGCTTCGACCATTCCGCCAGCTGCGCGCAAGCCTGCTCCACCACCCACCGTCCGATCGGGATGATCAGCGAAGTCTGCTCCGCGGTCGAGATAAAGTGCGCTGGAGGCACCAAGTCGCGATCAGGATGGCGCCAGCGCAGCAGCGCCTCGACGCCGGTCATGCGCCCGTCCGCGCCCACCTGCGGCTGGTAGTCGATCAGGAACTGGCCCTCGCGCCAGGCTTGCCGCAAGTCGGTGGCCAGCGCCGCGTTCGCCGTCACCACCGCCTGCATCTCGGGATCGAAAAAGCGAACCGTATTGCGGCCCGCGTTCTTGGCCTGGTACATCGCCAGGTCGGCTTGCTTGAGCAGTTCACTCACCGACCAGGGCGCGCCGCCGAACAGGGTGACGCCGATGCTGCAAGTGCTGTGATGCAGATGGCCGGAAAGCACATACGGCTCGCCCAGTTTGGCCAGGATCCGCTCGCTGACAGCGCGGGCGCCGGCGACCGGTTCCATCGGCTTGTGGCCGCTGTTTTCCAGCAGGATCACGAACTCGTCACCGCCCAGCCGCGCCACCGTGTCGCCGCCGGCCACGCAGGACCGAAGGCGTTCGGCAACCAGTTGCAAAAGCTGATCGCCCTTTTGGTGGCCCAGCGTGTCGTTCAGCACCTTGAAGTTGTCCAGGTCGATGAACATCAGCGCGCCCTCGCGTGGCCGGTCCGGGTCGGACACCGCCCGCTGCAGGCGGTCCAACAGCAATTGACGATTCGGCAACCGGGTCAGCGGGTCGTAGAAGGCCAGGTACTGGATCTTCTCCTCGGCCGTCTTCCGTTCGGTGATGTCGCGGCCGACGGCCACCCAATGAGTCAGCTTGCGCGCTTCGTTCCAGACCGGCGAGACCTCGAGGTCGACCCAGAACGGCTCGCCGTTCTTCTTGTAATTGATGAGGTCCACCCGCGCGGGCTGCCACTGCTCCATCGCGGCCCGGATACGGTCCAGCTCTTCGCGCTGCGTCCGCGGCCCCTGAAGCAGGCGGGGCGTGCGTCCCAGGACTTCCTCGGGGCTGTAGCCCGTGCGCCGTTCGAACGCCTCGTTGACGAAGACAATCCGCGGTCCGGGCTCCCTGAACGGCCCGGCCTCGGTGATGATGACGATATCGTTCAGGCGGGCGATGCTGCTTTCGAGCAACCTCAAGTGTTCCTGTGATTTGTGACGCGCCGTAACGTCACGCAGGTGCACGGCAAGGCCGCCGCCGAACGGATAGCCACGGACCTCGATCCGGGTTGACAGGTTGGAGTGAAGTTCTTCGGCTTCCAGCACCGCGTCGCCTGTGAAGTTGCGCCTGAACTGCTCTTCGAGCCGCATCCGCACCGTTTTCTGGAAGGAGTTCCAGATCGGCAGACCCAACAGATCGCGAGCCGGCCGGCGCAACAGCATTTCGGCCTGCTCGTTGAGATATGTGAAACGCCCTTGGCGATCGATGGTCGCAAAGGCCTCGCCGCTGCCCATCGCACCTCCCATGCTCACGGTGTGGGATAACAGCGTGCCGGGCCCATGCCCGTGGGGTGCGATCTCCTGCACCGCGCCTTCCACCCGCAAGATCGCGCCCGCCCCGTCCCGCACGGCCTGGCCGATGCTGCGCACCCAGGCACGCCGGCCCTTCTGCGTGACGATCTGCATCTCCTCGTCGAATGGTTCGCCGGCGCTGGCGCACGCTTGCACCAATGCCCTGAGCTTGTCGCGCCATTCGGGTGCGTAGCCGTCGAAAGCATTCTCGTTCGCGGGCCTGTAGCCTGCCGGCGCATCGTGCATGGCCGCGAGTTGATCGGACCAGCTCAGCTCATTGGATGGCAAGTCCAGGGCCCACAGGCCCACGAACGCCGCACGCTCGACCAGGCTGAGCATCGACTTGACCTGTTCGAGCTGCCCGGCCTGTACTTGACTGATCAATTGACGATCGGCATCCATGTCGAGGTATGTTGAGGCAAGACGGGTAATTTTCGAGTAGGCCGGTTCCTACCAGGGAACGCGGAGTAGTTCGGGTGCCTGCGTTGTTCCCGGACTTGCATGATCGGAAGGTTCATCTACTTTTGCCTGAAACGCGAGCTACCGTGCATCTCCAAGCCTTTGTCATCGAGGACAACGCGACCATCCGCGAAAATCTGATCGAGACATTGGAAGAGCTTACCTGCGTGAAGGTCACTGGCGCGAGTTCGACGGAAGACGACGCTCTGGCGTGGCTGCAAGGGAACATGGATCGATGGGACCTCGTGATCGTAGACCTGTTCCTGAAGCAAGGCAGCGGCCTTCACCTGGCACAACGCATCGAAAGGCAACGGCCCACGCAGAAGATCATCGTATTCAGCAACTACATCAACGCCAGCGTGCGCAAGCGGTGCGCGCAGATCGGCGTGGACGCGGTGTTCGACAAGTCGACCGAGATCGATGCGCTGGTGGACTACTGCGCGCATCAGTGCTACCGGATTTCACAGGCGCAGACCGCATAAAAGGGGTGTGCGCGTACCTTGCGGTATCGTGAGGCAGAGGGAGCACGCCTGACAGTGACAAACCTATTTCAGATTGAAGAGCCCAAGGCAGCAGGCAAAGCCAAGCCGTCCTTCGCGCTATGGGAGCTCGGCTTTCGCCCGTTCTACCTGTTGGCCAGCAGCTTCGCCGCCCTGTCGATTGCCCTATGGGCACTGCAGCTGGGCGGCTGGCTTGGGCAGCCGTACTTGCAGGGCCCGCTATGGCATGCCCATGAGATGCTGTTCGGCTTCGTTCTGGCAGTGATCGTTGGTTTCCTGTTGACCGCCGGGCGCAACTGGGCCAATCTGCCGACGCCTACGGGGGCGCGGCTGGCAGCGCTCGCGGCGTTGTGGGTGGGCGGCAGGATCCTGGTGCTCACGCCGTTCGGCTGGGCTGCCGCGGTAGTGAATGCCGCGTTTCCAATCGCCGCGGCGGTAGCCCTGGCCATTCCGTTCATCAAGGCCGGAAGCCGCCGGAATTACTTCTTTGTTGGATTGCTTTGCTTGATGTCAGTGGCTGTGATGGCCGTGCACCTCGAGCACCTGGGAGTTCTGCACCTCCCTGGCTGGGTCGGCATCCAGGTCGCGCTCGATGTCGTGCTGATCATCGTGGCGGTGATGGGCGGACGGGTGATTCCCATGTTCACCAACAACGGCGTGCCAGGCGCCAACGCCGGCCGTCACGCCGTGCTGGAACAGGCCTCGATCGGCGTGCTGGCCTTGATCCTGGTCGCCGACGCGTTCCAGCAGCGTGGCGCTGTGCTGATCCTGCTCACAGCCGCGGCAGCGGCGATCCACCTGGCCCGCTGGTCGCTGTGGCGCCCCTGGAAGACACTGCGAGTGCCGATCGTGTGGGTATTGCACGTCGCTTATCTGTGGATTCCGGTGCACTTCGTCCTGCGGGCCATGGCGGATCCCGGGTGGATCGGCGCATCGCTCGCGGCACATGCGCTCACCGTCGGGGCCATCGGCGGGGTCACCATCGGCATGATGACGCGCACGGCCCTGGGTCACACCGGGCGGCCGTTGCGGGCGGGACGCTGGGAGGTCGCCTGTTATGTGCTGATTGCACTTGCGGCTGTGGTGCGCGTCCTGGTCCCGCTGGTTTTTCCCGCGCTCACCATGACGGCCGCACTATGGTCGGCGGCGTTGTGGTCAGCGGGATTCGGGCTCTACGCCATACGATATTGGCCCGTGCTCACACGGCCGCGCGTCGACGGCAAGCCGGGCTGATCACCCGCGGCTCAGCGTTCGTCAGCCTTCGTCCGTCCTCATATCCTCGATCGCCTTCTTGGCATCCTCCAGGGCGTCGGCTTCGAGCTTTTTGGTTCCCCAGCGGGGCTTGCCCAGGTAATTGGACGGAACCGTCAAGCGCTTGACGACCTTGCGGCCCAGGGTGATCGAGTAGTTGCCGTGCTTGTCGGTTTCGATGACATAGGTGAGTTGCTTGCCCTTCTGGCGGGTGTATTCGATGATTGCCATCGGCGCATTGTCACTGAAGCGCGCTGTCGCCATGAGCCGAAGCTTATTAGCGCACCAGGAAGGCGCTGCATCGGCCGCTCGTGGCTCAAGCGCCAGCGACGACGCGAGCTTCATCACCGGCTTGGTGAGTGTGTCGGGCGGCCGGACGATGAACGGCTGATTTCAACCAAGGAGACCCAAATGGAATTCGAAGACATCCTGTACGAAGTGCGCAACGGCGTGGCGTGGATCACGATCAATCGCCCGGAGAAGATGAACTCGTTTCGCGGGCAGACCTGCGACGAACTGATCAAGGCGCTCAACAAGGCCGGTTACGACCGAGGTGTCGGCGTGATTGTTCTGGCCGGCGCCGGTGACCGCGCCTTCTGCACCGGCGGCGACCAGTCCGCCCACAACGGCAATTACGACGGCCGCGGCACGATCGGGCTGCCGATGGAAGAGTTGCACACCGCTATTCGCGACGTTCCGAAGCCAGTGATTGCCCGGGTCCAGGGGTTCGCCATCGGCGGCGGCAACGTGCTGTGCACGATCTGCGACCTGACGATCTGCTCCGAAAAGGCCGTCTTCGGCCAAGTCGGTCCCAAGATGGGCTCTGTCGATCCCGGCTACGGCACCGCCTTCCTGGCCCGCGTGGTCGGCGAAAAGAAGGCGCGCGAGATCTGGTACCTGAACCGCCGCTACTCCGGCGCCGAAGCCGTGGCGATGGGCCTGGCCAATGTCTGTGTTCCGCACGACCAGCTCGATGCCGAGGTGCAGAAGTGGGGTGAAGAAATGTGTGAGCGCAGCCCCACGGCGTTGGCGATCGCCAAGCGCAGCTTCAACGCCGACACCGCCCACCAGAGCGGCATCGCCGGCCTGGGCATGTATGCGCTCAAGCTGTACTACGACACCGAAGAATCGCGTGAGGGCGTCAACGCGTTGAAGGAAAAGCGCAAGCCGAACTTCCGCAAGTACGCCAAGTAGTCAGTGCGACAGTATCTTGGACAGGAACTGTTGCGACCGCTCGGACCGCACAGTCGAAAAGAATTCCTCCTTGGAGCAGTCTTCGACGATCTGCCCTTCGTCCATGAAGATGACGCGATCGGCCACCTGCCGCGCAAAACCCATTTCGTGTGTCACGCAGATCATGGTCATGCCGTCCCTGGCGAGTGCGACCATGACCTCCAGCACCTCCTGGATCATTTCGGGGTCCAGCGCCGAAGTGGGCTCGTCGAACAGCATGGCGATGGGGTCCATCGCGAGCGCCCGCGCTATGGCCACGCGCTGCTGCTGTCCGCCCGAGAGTTGGCCCGGGTATTTGTAGGCATGCGCCGTCAATCCGACGCGGTCGAGCAGCTTTTCTGCTTTGGCCACCGATTCCGCCTCGGAGCGCTTGAGCACCTTTCTTTGGGCCAGCGTGAGATTCTGCAGAATCGTGAGATGCGGGAACAATTCGAAGTTCTGGAACACCATGCCCACCTGCGCTCGCAGCAGCGACATGTCGGTACCCTTGGCGCCCAGCACCTTGCCGGCGATGGTGATGGTGCCGCCATCTATGCGCTCGAGTCCATTGACACATTTGATGAGGGTCGATTTGCCCGAGCCCGAGGGGCCGCAAACCACCACCACTTCACCGCGTTGGATGCTGGCAGAAACATCTCGCAGCGCCCGGAAGCTGCCGAAGTTCTTGTTGACGTGGTCGATTTCAATCATGGAGATGTCCAGTGGGTTGACGCTGCGGGCAAGCGTGTCAGAAGCGGTTGACGGAAAAGGGCTCGGGATCGAACAGTGTTGATCGCCCCATCATGATGTCGACTGTCATGCGTGCCACCACCGGCGAGAGCGTGTATCCGTTGGAGGTTACCGCGTTGTAGAACCCCGGTATCCGAGGTGCCACACCGAGAATCGGCGCGCCGTCGATGTTGATATTCATCGCCGCCCAGGTGCGCAAGACGCGCAGCCCCCGCAGTTGCGGCAGCACGCGTTGCGCCACCCACAGGTTGCCTTCCACGCTCTCGCGCAAGGTGGTGTTGAAGCGCCTCTTGTCGTCGTACGACGCTGTCCATCCGCCGCCGATGATCAGGCCGCCCGTGGCCGCCTGCTTCAGGCTCAGGTGCCGGTCGGCGTGTGCCACCAATTGCTTGACCAGGACGGGCGCGGCGTCGGTGACGATCATCTGCAATGGCGCGCTGTGCACCGGCAGCTCCATGCCCACCATCGCCGCCACCTCGCGGCTCCAGGGGCCCGCGGCATTGATGATCGTGCCCGCCGTCAGGTCGCAGCGTGATGTTGAGATTCGCCAGCCGCTGCCCGCCTTCTCGATGCGCTGCACGCTGCTGCCCCGCATGAACCTGGCGCCCAGTGCCCGGGCCGCCGCGATCACACCGTAGGTCGCCTTGAGCGGATTGATCTTGCCCTCTTGCGGTGCGTATTCGGCGCCGAGCAGGTCGTGCGAAAGCGCCGGCGCCAGCTTACGCAACGCCTGGGCGTCGATGATGTCGTTGTCGATCCCCATCTTGCGCTCGATCGCGGCCTTGGCGATGAGGAAGTCCAGCGCGGCGCGGCTGTCGGCCACCATGAGGCCACCGGTCGTGGATATTTCGAAATCGGTGCCTGCGTCCTGTTCCAACTGGCGCCACAACGCCACCGATGCCGGGCCCAGCGGCAGGGTTTGCGCAGCCGGCCCGCCGCCGGCTTCGGCCTTGCTTCCGAAATCGAACGACAGCAACTGCACATGCAAGCTGCCGGCGTTGGCGCCCGAAGCCTGAAAATTGGCCTCGTCGCGCTCGACCACCAAGACGTCCTTGCCTTCCCGCGCCAGGTAATAGGCCAGGCACGCGCCCATGATGCCGGCGCCGATCACCACGACGTCGGCCGTCTGGGCTGGCAGCGGTGCGGTTTCGAAGGGTCGCGCGAGGTTGGGTGTGATGGATCGCCTGTGCCCACCCCACTCCGGCTTCTCGAAGGCCATGCAGGCGACTGGCACGGGCTTGGCGGGAAGGCGCGGTGCAAAAAGCTGTTCGGGTTCGCGCACCTTTCCTGTGAGCTCGTTCAGAAGTTTCGCCGCGGTACATGCGCAATAGCGGCCCTGGCAACGGCCCATGCCCAGCCGTGTCATCCGTTTTAGCGTGCCCAGGCTGTCAAAGCCCTGGTCGATTGCCGCACGCAACTGCCCCAGAGTGATTTCTTCGCAGCGGCAGGCGATGGTTGCACCGGGGAGGTGGCGCAACTGGCTGGGCGGCGCCTTGAACAGCTCCCAGAGCGCTTCCTGGAAGGACAGGGCACGCGCCAGCGCAGAAGTGGCCGCATGAACGGCGGCCACGTCGCTGTCTTTCCTGAGCGCAGCAGCGGCAGCAGCACCTGCGAGCGTGCCGCGCGCCAGTGCGACGCGCGCTCCTCCCAATGAGCTTCCATCCCCGATGGCGAAAACGCCCGGTATGCTGGTCTGGCCATCGAGCGTGGTCCTGGTCTGCAGGTACCCGAGGTGCAGATCCACGAACTGATGCTCACAGCCGAGCGCGCGGGCGAGTTCGGTCGACGGAATGAAGCCGTAGCCCAGGCACAGGTTGTCGGTGTCGAGTTGCCGGGCCTTCTCCAGATCGTGCTCGCCCCGGGCATTGATGGGTGCGAAGGTCACCTGGCGCAGGCAATCTTCGCCATCGGCCCGGACCACCGCGTGCCCCCATTGGACCCGCACCCCATGCGCGCGCAGTTCGGCAAGGTACCGCAAGCCCTGCGCCATGAGGCCGGGGGCAAAGCGCCAGGCCCTCAGCAGGGTGCGCCATTGCCCGGCGGATGGCGCCGGAGCTGCTTCCAGCAGCGCCTCCACCTTGACGCCGGCCCGCACCATCTCCACTGCCAGCTGGAGGTTCAACGGACCATTGCCGGCGATCACCACGCGTTGACCGGGCGTCACCTTGTAGGCGCGTACCAGCGTTTGCGCGGCGCCGGTTGTCATCACACCCGGCAAGGTCCAGTTGTCGAACGGGACAGGCCGCTCGTAGGCCCCCGTTGCCAGGATCAGCTGGGCAGGCTTGAAAAGGGTCTCGGCGCCATCGACCATCGCGATCACTTCGCGGGGCGTGTCCGCGCCCCAGACGGTGGCGTCCTGGATGATGCGCACGCCCCGATCCAGGGCGCGCTGGGTCAGCTTGAGGCCTTCGGCGAATTGCCTGTCGGTGGGCCGCTCGGTCAGGTGCGAAGGCGCCAGCGGCTTGAAGTACTGCCCCCCGCTTTGTGGCCGCTCGTCCAGCACCACCACGCTGGCGCCCGCGCCTGCCGCGGCGACCGCGGCGCTCAGACCGGCGGGGCCGGCGCCTACCACCAGCACGTCGACGGTCACCGCGGGCGGTTCGGCCCCGCTGGGCAACGCGCACAGGGGCGACAGGGGGTCGGCCGCCGTGCCAAGGGGCATGCATGAGTGAATGACTTGCCCATCGCGCACTTTTTCCATGCACGCCCGTACCCCAGCGCGCCCATCGACGGTCACCACGCAGTCGAAACAGGCGCCCATGCCGCAATAAAGCCCGCGGGTCTGGTTGTTGCGTGTCGTTCTGAAGGCGCGGATGCCGTGGGCATGCAGCGCGGCGGCGATGGTCTCACCAGCCAGCGCGGACAGTGGCTTCCCGTCGAAGCGGATCCCGACGACGGCCTCGGTGGGCGAGACAGTGGCTAGCTTGATCCGCATTCAGTTGGTGGGTGAAAAAGTGTTTGGAAACAGTTGAATACCAAGAGTACACCGACAGTATCATGGCGGTCTGCGTGATTAAGGCAGCTGCACAGTTGCCTGAAGGCGATCCATGAATCCGAAAAATACTCCGCTCAAAAAATGGCGTGGAACCTATACGGTTCTGGTAACCCCGTTCACGCCAGACGGGCGATCGGTCGACGTGCCAGCGTTGCGGCGACTGGTGGACTGGCAGATCGAGCAAGGCATCCACGGACTGATCCCGCTGGGCAGCACCGGAGAATTCCTTTCCATGACCCTGACCGAGCAGGAGGAGGTCATGGAGGTGTGTGTCAAGCAGGCGGCGGGTCGGGTGCCGGTTTTGATCGGGACCGGTGCCGAGTGGACCGATGAGGCGGTGACGAAGGCCCGGCTTGCCGAGCAACTCGGTGCTGACGGCGTGATGGTCATTCCTCCCTACTACAGCACGCCCACATCCGACGAGTTATTCGCGCATTACCGCGCGATCGGGGAGGCGGTCGGTTTTCCGGTCATGGTCTACAACAACCCGGCCACCGCCAACGTGGACCTGACACCCGAGATGGTGGCCCGCCTCACCCAGATCGACAACGTGCGCTACATCAAGGAGTCCACGCTGGAGGTAACCCGGGTGCGCGACATCATCGAGTTATGCGGCGACCGGATGACGGTGTTCGCCGGCATCCTCGGTTATGAGTCGTTCTGGCTCGGCGCCCAGGGCTGGGTCGCGGTGTGCTCCAACTTCCTGCCGCGCGACTCGGCGCGCCTGTTCGAACTGGTGGCCGACCAGCACGATCAGCCCGCGGCGTTAGCGCTTTACCGCCGCATGCTGCCGCTCATCAAGATGGTCGGTGGCCATCGATACGTGTCCGCCAGCAAGTTCGCGCTCGGCTACATGGGCTTACCGGTCGGCGCCCCGCGGACGCCCCGACTGCCGCTCCCCGATGCTGACCGCCTCGAGATGCTGTCGATGCTGGATCGCCTCGCCCTGAAGAATTCGATTTCCCTCCCCTGCCAGTCACCCCTTACCCATTGAAGGAGCGTTGCGATGAAAAAGATAACCTCGATCTTCGGCGTGCGTGCATGCCTCGGCGTGCTCGGTTCGTTGGCGCTTGCCGGCGCGGCGGTTGCCCAGCCTTGCACGCCCAAGGTTGCTGCGGCCGAACTGGTCAAGCCGGGAACGCTGGTGATGTCGACAAACCCGACACTGCCGCCGATGCAGTTTGTCGACAGCAGCGGCGTTCTCAAGGGCATGCGCATCACCCTGGGTGACGAAATCGCAAAGCGCCTTTGCCTGACGCCCGAATACATCAAGATCGAGTTCTCGGCGATGGTGCCTGGCCTTCAGGCGGGGCGATGGGACGTCATCAACACCGGCATCTTCTGGACCGAGGAGCGCGCCAAGCTGATGCAGATGATCCAGTACGAAGCCCAGGCCGTGAGCATCTCCGTGGCCAAAGGCAATCCGCTGAAGATCGCCAAGCCGGAAGACCTGGCGGGCCGTACGGTGGGGGTGGAAATCGGCGGATTCGAAGAGCGCAAACTCAAGGAACTCAACGAATCGCTCGTGGCCAAGGGCCTGAAACCAATGAACATCCGCACCTTTGACAACTTCGCGACGGCGTACCAGGCATTGCGTGCGGGTCAGACCGAGGCGAGCGTATCGATCGATTCGACCGCAGCCGAATATGCCAAGCGCGGGGAATTCGACCGCGCGATCAGCGGCCTGTTTGCAACCCCCGTGGCGCTGGCCATGAAGAGCCCGGCGCTGGCCAACGCCATCGTGACCGTGTTCAACGACATGCAAAAGGATGGCAGCTACGCCAGGCTGATGGCCGAGTACGGCCTGTTGGCCAATAAGGATCCCTTCAAGGTCAACGGTCCGACCAAGTGATGGGACCGTGGGCCAGGCAACCGCGCGATCGGATTGCGTGTAAGCACGGCAGACCTGGAAAAGCGCCATGAAAGCCTGGGATTGGGGCGGGTTTCTCGATTACCTGGTGAATCCCTACCTGCTGCAGGGCGCCGCCGTCACGCTTGGCCTGACGGTGGCTGCCATCGCGGGGGGAATGGTCGTCGGGTGCGTTCTGTCGATGATGCGCCTGTCGAGCTTCAAGTGGCTGGTGCTGGGGGCCAAAGGCTACATCTGGATCTTCCGGGGTACGCCGCTGCTCGTGCAGCTCATCATCATCTACACCGGGCTCCCCCAACTGGGCGTGAAGTTCACAGTGGTGGAATCGGCGCTGCTGGGATTGATCCTGAACGAAGCGGCCTACCTGGCGGAAATCATCCGTGGTGGAATTCTGGGCATCACGCCCGGGCAAAGCAGCGCGTCCCGTGCCCTGGGCCTGAATTCTGCGCAGACCATGATGTACGTGGTGCTGCCACAGGCAATTCGCATCATCATCCCGGCACTGGGCAACAGCGTCAACGGCCTGCTCAAGACCACATCGGTGACATCCGTGATCTCCATGGAGGAATTGCTGCGCAAGACGCAGATCCTCATCCAGGAGCGGTTCATGGTTCTCGAATTATTTGCGGTCGCGGCGATCTATTATTTGTTGCTCACGTCTACATGGGACGTCATCCAGCGAAGCATCGAGGCGCGCTATGGGCGTGCCTACAAGACGATATCGGTCACGGAAGAGCATTGAGGGAGGATGACTGATGCATGAGCTGGGAATCTTGCCAAGGGCGGCCGGGAATTTTCCGAAACGCCCTGAACACGGCCCCAATCTGGCGGACCAGGCCTATTCGCATCTGCGTTCACTGATCCTGGGCCGGCACATCTTGGGCGGCACGGGTTTGGCCGAGGGACGTCTTGCCGTGGAGTTGAATGTATCGCGCACCCCGATGCGCGAAGCGCTGGTTCGGCTTGCCGGCGAGGGCTTGCTGGAGAAGACCGTTGAAGGTGTCTATCGCGTCCGCTCCGTGTCGATCCGCGAGTTCTTCGAGTGCATGGAAGTGCGCGAAGTGCTGGAGTGCCACGCCATCGAGCGCGCAATCGGGGTGGCCCGCGATAGCGACCTGCAGGCGCTGCGTGACGAGTTGCGGGCGCTGCCTGCGTCGTCCAAGGACGATCTCGCGCACTGGCAATTCGACAATCGTTTCCATTCGTTCTTTGCCACGACGGCGCAGAACCAGTCTCTTGCCAGTGCCATCCAGCGCGAGCGCATGGTGGCTCGCCTGTTTCGTATCTCGTCGCCGTATCACCGGCAGGTGGAGGGCGACGAGGAACACATTGAAATCATGGACGCAGTGATGCGGCGCGACGTCAAGTCGGCCCAGGCCGCAATGCGCCGTCACCTGCGCAACCTGCAGGACGACGCGCGTCGGGAGATCGAGATGGAGGCTCACCTGAGCCCGCGCAACCGGGATCTGGAATGACCGAATTCGATACCGTGATCCGCCACGGTATGGTGGCCACGGCCTCCGACACGTTCGAGGCAGATGTCGGCATCAGCGAGGGCAAGATCCAGGCCATCGCCAGAAACCTGCCCGCCGGCAAGAGGAGCGTTGACGCCACAGGCAAACTGGTGCTGCCCGGTGGTGTCGACGGGCACTGCCATTTGGACCAGCCAACGTCGGACGGCTCCGTCTGTGCCGACGACTTCTATTCCGGTACGGTGGCCGCGGCTTATGGGGGCACGACCACTGTCATCCCTTTCGCATGCCAGTTCCGCGGCCAGTCCATGCAAGCCGCGGTCGACGACTATCACCTCCGCGCGGGCGGCAAGGCGGTGATCGATTACGCATTCCACCTGATCGTGAGCGATCCGACCGAGGCTTTGATCAAGGTCGATCTGCCGCGCCTGATCGGCGAGGGCTACACCTCGTTCAAGATTTACATGACGTACGACGACCTGAAGCTCAACGACAGGCAGGTCGTCCAGTTGCTGTCACTGGCGCGCCAGCATGGCGCGATGGCGATGATCCACGCGGAGAATGCCGACCTGATCGCCTGGCTCACGCAGACCTTGCTGGACCAGGGCAAGAGTGAACCGCGGTATCACGCGGCGTCCCGGCCCATGCTGGTCGAGCGTGAAGCCACACACCGGGCGATCAGCATGGCCGAACTGGCGGATGTCCCGATCCTGATCGTGCACGTGTCCGGGCGCGAGGCGGTGCAGCAGATCCACTGGGCTCAGGGCCGCGGGATGCGGGTGTATGCGGAAACCTGTCCGCAGTACGTGGCGTTGACCGAAGACGACCTCGCACGCCCCGGGTTCGAAGGCGCCAAATGCGTCTGCAGCCCGCCGCCGCGTAACAGAGAAAACCAGTCGGTTATCTGGGATGGCCTGGAAAGCGGCTTGTTCCACATCTTCTCCTCTGATCACGCGCCATTTCGATACCAGTCGAGTACCGGGAAAATGCTCAAGGGCGATGCCACGCCCTTCAACTGGATTCCCAACGGCGTTCCGGGCATCGAGACCCGCCTTCCCATCCTGTTCTCCGAAGGGGTCGGCAAGGGTCGCATCAGCCTGAATCGCTTTGTCGAACTGGTAGCGACCAACCCGGCCAAGATGTACGGGCTGCATCCTCGCAAAGGCACGATTGCCATTGGCAGTGATGCTGACGTGGTGGTGTTCGATCCGCAGCTGCGGCGCGTCATCCGCAGCGACAAGCTTCACCACAACGTCGACTACACGCCCTACGAGGGCATGGTGGTCGACGGTTGGCCGGTGACCGTTCTTTCGCGTGGCGATATCGTCATCGAAGACCAGAAACTCGTCGCGGCAGCCGGTCGCGGTGAATTTCTTCGCTGCGGCAAACCCGACATGGCGCGCCCCAAGGTCGCCTGATGGAGGGCGACCGTTTCACTTCATCCACCGACGCATCGATGCCGACAAGTTCATGAACGATCTCCCGAAACTGAAAATCACCGCAGGTCCCTTCGTGTTTGATGGGCGGCTCGAGACGGCTTTGGCGCCGGCGACCTGTGCCGCGATGCGCAAGCTCTTGCCCTACAAGCAAAAGCTGATCCATGTGCGCTGGAGCGGCGAGGGCGTCTGGATTCCCCTGGGCGACCACCACTTCGACCTGAAATGGGAAAACCACACCAGTTATCCCTGGCCTGGGCAGATGATCCTTTACCCCGGCGGCATCAGCGAGTGCGAGATCCTGCTGGCCTACGGGAGCGTTCACTTCGCCAGCAAACTGGGGCAGCTGGCGGGTAACCACTTCATCACCCTGACGTCCAACCTCGACCAATTGCCCGCCTTGGGCAAGATGGTGTTGTGGCAGGGCGCCCAGGACTTGCTGATCGAAATGGCCTGAGCCAGCGCATGACAGGCGACAGCACCCTCATCAGGCAGACGGTCGCGCGCCAGCGCTCGTCCATCATTGGCTTCCTGCAGCAACTGGTTGCGCAAACGCAGCACGGCGAGGCGGCGGTCCAGGATACGATTGCCCAGGCTTCGATCGACACGGGTTGCCGTGTGGAACGGGTCGAATACGATCCTCGAACGGTTCCCATGATCGACGAATTCGCAGCCCCGCAGGCCATGACCGCGGGACATCGCCAATGCGTCATCGCGCGCATCGGCACAGCGGGCGCCGGGCGCAGCCTGCTTTTTTTCGGCCATCCCGACAGCGAGCCGCTTTCGCGCATCGCCGAGTGGAAACACGATCCCTTCAAGGGTGAGATCGACAACCACCGGCTGCATGGCTGGGGCGTGGCCGACGACCTCGCCGGCGTGGCTGTCTACACCCAGGCCGTGGCGGTGCTCAAGGCCTGCGGCCTGCAGCCCCGGGGCGAAGTGATTCTGGCCAGTACGCCGAGCAAGCGCCACGCGCGTGGTGTGTCCGCATTGCTGCATCAAGGCCTCGCGGCCGACGCGGCGATTTACCTGCACCCCGCCGAATCAGGCCAGGGAATGAAGGAGATCAAGGCCTTTGCCTCGGGCCAACTGGAATTTCGCATCCGTGTGCAGGGCGCCCCGCCGCCGACCTCCGAGCCGCTGCAGACCGCGTTTGCCCACATGGCCGTCAATCCAGTGGCCAAGGTCTTCCAGGTGTTCCAGGCGCTGCGCCAACTCGATGAGAAACGCGGCACCCAGATCCGTCATCCTTTATTGCACAAGGCTATCGGCCGCTCGACCAACATCATGGTCTCGATGGTCCAGTGCGACACTGCCGACTCGCTTTCGCGCGTGCGGTCCGAGTGCTGGCTTGGCGGTGCGATCTCGTTCGCACCGCCCGAGCCCATGGCCCAGGTGATGGCGCAGGTCGAGGCCACATTGTCGGCCCTCGCCGGCGCCGACCCCTGGTTTCGCGACCACCCACCGCAATTGCATTGGGAATCGGGCGTCACAGGCGCCGAAGTGGCGTCCGACCATCCGCTATTCCAGGCGCTGGCCGATGCCATTCACCAGGTCACTGGCCAGAGGCCAGAGGTCAATCCCATGCACACTTCAAGCGACATCCGCAACCCGATGGTGCAAAAGCAGATTCCAACCGTCGGGCTCGGTCCCCTGTGCGGCGACCTGTCGCAAAACGGCCAGACCGATGAATGGGTCGATGTCGAGGACTACCTGGCTGCAGTGACCGTCGTTGCTACGACCATCATGAACTGGTGCGGCGTCGAGCCGCTGGCCCGGCACGCCTGAGGCCCTTGAGTACAGGCGCGCCGCGCCGTCGAAGTCCAGGCCGAGGCGGGCGCCATTACATTCCGTATCCCATAGCCGCAGCGGCCCAGGCTGCTAACGGAACCAAAGGCGGCCGCCCCAGTAAACTGCCCGTCCCTGCATGAGCTTCGCTGCTTCTGGAAACGTCAGTCACTTTCACCTTTGACCCGGCCAGATCCAGCAACTTTCAGTGGGCTGCCCAGACTCGACATCGCCTGCTCGACATGCCGAAATCCGATTCGCTCCTGTTCGAGCCGAATGGGCCGGTCCTCCAGGCGCTTCCAGCGCAGGTCGTCGAACAGCGCACGCTCGGCGG
>JBKJHN010000183.1:0-16606 GCA_046599015.1 Ramlibacter sp. | reverse complement strand
GTGTACAGATAATCGGCGCCGGTGCCGCCATGCCCCGCGCGCGAACGTGCGATCAGCGTCAGGTCCGGTGGATTCGCGCCGAACCAGTCCTTGGCCTGCTTCGGGTCGATCGCGGCTTTCATGGTCTCGCCTACCTTGTCGGTGGCGAAAAGCAGATTGTCCTTGATCTGTTGCTCGGACAGGCCGATGTCCCGCATCCGGTTGTAGCGCATGTAGGCGGCGGAGTGGCAGTTCAGGCAATAGTTGACGAACAGCTTTGCGCCGTGCTGCAACGATGGCAGGTCGTTCAGGTTGTTGGGCGCCTTGTCCCAGGCCATGTCGCTGCCCGCTGCCTGGGCGCCACTCGCGATTCCGAGCGCGGTAAGCAGCGAGAAAATGAGTTTTTTCATTCTGGAGTTCTCCGGCTCAGTGCGCCGCGAAAGTGATGCGGTCCGGCACGGGCTTGAACTCGCCCAGCCGGCTCCACCACGGCATCAGCAGGAAGAAGCCGAAATAGAAAATGGTGCCCAGCTGAGAGATGCGCGTGCCCATTTCCGTGACCGGCTGCACGCCATAGTAGGCCAACACAACGAAGTCGACGACGAACACGCCGTAGACCCACTTGTGCCAACTGGGACGGTACCGGATCGACTTGACCGGGCTCTTGTCCAGCCAGGGCAGGAAAAACAGGATCACGACGGCGCCGCCCATCACGACCACGCCCCAGAACTTCGCGTCGATGCCTTGCAGGAACTCGATGCCGGTGAAGTTGAAGGTGCCGAACATCCACAGAACGGCGACGGCAACCAGAGCCAGCACGCCCTTGGCCAGCGAAGAGGCCGACGTCTTGAGCAGGACCCAGCCCACGGACAGCAGCAGGATGGCCGAGAGCACGTACATCATCTCGGTTGTGATCGCGCGCAGCATCGAGTAGTAAGGCGTGAAGTACCAGACCGGGGCGATGTGCGCCGGCGTTTTCAGCGGGTCGGCCGGGATGAAATTGTTATATTCGAGGAAATAGCCGCCCAGTTCCGGAGCGAAGAAGATGATGGCCGAGAACACCATCAGGAACACCGCCACTCCGAAAATGTCGTGCACGGTGTAGAACGGATGGAACGGGATGCCGTCGAGCGGCTTGCCGTCGGCGTCCCTGGGTGCGTTCGGTCCCTTGATCTCGACACCGTCGGGATTGTTCGAGCCCACATCGTGCAGCGCGAAGATATGCGCCACGACGAGGCCGAGCAGCACCAGGGGCACCGCGATCACGTGGAAGCTGAAGAAGCGGTTCAAGGTGGCATCGCTCACCACGTAGTCGCCGCGAATCAGCAGCGCCAGGTCCGGCCCGATGAAGGGAATGGCGGCAAACAGGTTGACGATCACCTGGGCGCCCCAGTACGACATCTGGCCCCAGGGCAGCAGGTACCCCATGAAGGCTTCGGCCATCAGCACCAGGAAGATGCTGCATCCGAAGATCCAGACCAGCTCGCGCGGCTTGCGGTAGCCGCCGTAGATCATGGCCTTGAACATGTGAAGGTAAACGACCACGAAAAACGCCGAGGCGCCAGTCGAGTGCATGTAGCGCACCAGCCAGCCCCAGGGTACGTCGCGCATGATGTACTCGACCGACTCGAACGCCTTGGCGGCGTCCGGCTTGTAGTGCATGGTGAGGAAGATGCCGGTGACGATCTGGATCACCAGCACCAGCAGCGCCAGCGAACCGAAGAAGTACCAGAAGTTGAAGTTCTTCGGCGCGTAATACTCCGACAAGTGGGTGCGGTAGGCGCCGCCCGCGGTCGGGAAACGGTTGTCGAACCAGTTCGCGAGCTTTTCGATCGCGGTGGCGTTGGGAGAGATTTCCTTGAATTCGGCCATGTTTCCCGCCCTCAAGCCGAGCTCTTGTCTTCACCGATCAGCAACCGGGTGTCGGACAGGTACATGTACGGCGGGACCTCAAGGTTGTCCGGGGCCGGCTTGTTCTTGAACACGCGGCCGGCCAGGTCGAAGGTCGAGCCGTGGCAGGGACACAGGAAGCCGCCTTGCCAATCGTCGGGCAACGACGGCTGCGCTCCGGGTTGCAGCTTGTCGGACGGCGAGCAGCCCAGGTGCGAGCAGATGCCGACGCCGACAAACACTTCCGGCTTGATCGAGCGGTACTCGTTCCTGGCGTAGGCCGGCGTCGGATACGTCTTGCGATCGGAGTTGGGATCCGCCACCTGGCTCGAGGTCTTTTTCAGAGACTCGAGTTGCTGCGGCGTGCGCTTCATGATCCATACCGGCTTGCCGCGCCACTCCACTGTCACCTTCTCGCCGGGCTGCAGCGCTGAAATATCGACTTCGATGGGCGCCCCCGCGGCCTTGGCCTTTTCGGAGGGTTGGAAGCTGCTGATGAAGGGAACGGCGGTAAACGCGCCGCCCACCGCGCCGGCGCAACCGGACGCAATCAGCCAGGTCCGCTTGCTGGCGTCCGCTGGGGTGTCACTCATTGGGATCCTCGGGGGTGTCGCTTATCAAGGTCAACCCGCGATTGTAGCTGAGAGATTTTGTCGAACTCAACGCGATCCGCGCATCGCGCATCGCGCATACTCTGCGCCGCAACAACGGAGCACAAAACCATGTCAATGCTGGCCGAGTTCAGGCAGTTCGCGATCAAGGGCAGCGTGGTCGACCTCGCCGTCGGCGTGATCATCGGCGCGGCCTTCGGCAAGATCGTGGATTCGGTCGTGGGCGACCTCATCATGCCCCTGGTGGGGGCACTGTTCGGCAGGCTGGACTTCGCCAGCCTCTTCGTTGTGCTGGGGCAGGTACCGGCGGGCACGCCGATGACGCTCGACGCACTGAAGAAAGCGGGCGTGCCGGTATTGGCTTATGGCAACTTCATCACGGTCGCCGTCAACTTTGTGCTGCTGGCGTTCGTCATATTCCTGATGGTCAAGCAGGTCAACCGGCTCAGGCGCGAGCCGCCCGCTGCGCCCGCGGCAGCGCCTGCCCCGGCCGAAGACGTCGTGCTGCTGCGCGAAATTCGCGACAGCCTGCGGGGCTCGCGGGCTTAAGAGCCACTCAGCGCGCGAGCAACCCGAATCGCCTCCAGGAGGCTGGACGGATCGGCCCGGCCGGTGCCGGCGATATCGAACGCGGTGCCGTGATCGGGGCTGGTGCGCACCAACGGCAACCCTAGCGTGACGTTCACGCCTTTTCCCACGCCAAGGTATTTCACGGGGATCAGCCCCTGGTCGTGGTACATCGCCACCACGACGTCGAACTCGCCAGCGCGGCCTTTGACGGACCGGGCCCGCATGAAGATCGTGTCGGGGGCCAAGGGGCCGCTGACATGCAGGCCCTGCGAACGCGCCGCTTCAACGGCCGGGATGATGCTGTCGATTTCCTCGCGACCGAACAGGCCCCCCTCGCCGGCATGGGGGTTCAGGCCCGCGACGCCGATGTGCGGCACGCGGCCCAGCGCGCGGCCGATGGCCTCGTGTGTGATGCGAAGCGTCTGCAGGACGTTGTCGACAGTCACCGCTGCTATGGCGTCACGCAAGGAGACATGGATGCTGACCAGCACCGTCCGCAACTCGTCATTGGCCAGCATCATGCGAACCGGTACCTGAGCGACGGGCTGGCCCAGCCATGACGCGGCCTGGGCTTGCAAAAGCTCGGTATGGCCTGGAAACTCCACGCCCGCCGCGGCCAGAGCCTCCTTGTGCAATGGCGCGGTCACCAGCGCCGCAACTTCGCCGCTCAGGGCAGCGCGGGCAGCCCAGATCACGCATTCTGCGGCGGCCTTGCCGGCGGCCGCGCTCACCCGACCCCAGGGCACCGGCGGCCCCGGTTGCACCACCTGGATCAGCGGAATGCATCGTGGCGGCACGTTCAGCGCTTGCGCCGGGGTTTCGATCACGGCAACCGGCAGATCCACGCCGGTGGCGCCGCGAATCACCTGAGCGGCCCGTCGCATCGCCGCCAGGTCACCGGCCACGAAGCAACCCCGAATCACGTCGGAGGGAGCATCGCGGAAACTCATGGCAATGATTTCCGGGCCGATACCGGCCGCGTCGCCCATGGTGATGGCAAGCGGGAGCGGGGCTTGTGGACTCATGCCGGGTTGTCGATTTCGATGAACTGGTGCTCGATACCGAGTTGCCGCGCCACATGGCCCGCCACCGCGGGCGCGCCATAGCGTTCGCTGGCGTGGTGCCCGCAGGCCAGGAACGCGACCCCGCATTCGCGGGCGTAATGGGCCTGCGGTTCGGAGATTTCACCGGTGATGAAGGCGTCGGCACCGGCCGCGATGGCGGGTTCGAAATAGCCCTGCGCGCCGCCCGTGCACCAGGCGATGGTGCGGATCTGCCTGGGCTTTGCCTCCACCCAAGACGCCGGCCGGCCCAGCGCCTGCTCGATATGGGCAGCCAGTTCAAACGCGCCGGCGAAGTCGCCGCCATTGGCCTGTGCTCCGATGAAGCCCAGGTCCTGCTCGCCGAACCTGCCGCTTGCCTGAAGGCCCAGCTTCGATCCGAGCTGCGCGTTGTTGCCCAGTTCCGGGTGGGCGTCCAGCGGCAGGTGGTAGGCGAACAGGTTGATGTCGTGAGCCAGCAGCAAGGCGAGCCGCTGCTTCATCCAGCCGGTGACACGGCCGTCCTGACCGCGCCAGAACAGCCCATGGTGCACAAAGATCGCATCGGCCCGCACGGCGATGGCTGCTTCGATCAGCGCGCGGCTTGCCGTCACGCCGGACACGATGCGCCGGACCTCCGATTTGCCTTCGACCTGCAGCCCGTTCGGCCCGTAGTCCTTGAAACGTTCAGGTTCGAGAAGCGAGTCGAAAGCTTGCAGGAGCTGTGGTGCCGTCGCCATGCTGTGAGTCGTTGGAAAGACCGATTGTCGGTTAACGGGCGAAGTTCCTTGCGCCCTAGGGTCGTCCCGCATAGTCACCGTTGCATGGTTCTAAGATACTCAATTAGTATTCACTGAATACAAAGGAGGTAACCATGACCGCGCAGGAGCTGACCATCTGGAGCGTCGCTTTGGGAGGCATCGGAGCCGTCACCTTGGGCCGGCTGGCGGACATGTTGCTGCGGCCAAGCCCTTCGCAGACCGACGGGGTCGCCTACCACTTCACGGTGTTGCTTCTGGTGCTGATTCTCAGCGGCGTAGCGGTCGAGGTGTGGCCCACCGTCAATCCCAAACTGATGCGGGCAGCCCAGATTCTTGCCGGCCCGATCTGCGTTGGCCTGTCGCACTTCTGGATCCGGGACTGGCTGGGCGCCGGGCAACGCGACCGGCTCATGTCATGGACGCTGCGGTCGGCGGCAGTGATCACGCCGCTGGCCGGATTGACGTGCCTGGCTTTGCCGCCGGCGCAGCAACTGCCGGCGGCGGCCGCCGTTTCGGTGCTGGGTTGTGTGCTGACGCTGTGGCTGGCCGTACGAGCCTGGCTGATGGGCGACCCGCTCGCCCCCGTGATGTCGGCGGGTTGCCTGCTGACCCTGCCGGCTGTGGGCGGGCTGTACGCACTCGCGATGAACCTTCCCGGCATCGGTTTGCCGACGCACGCGTTGCTGGCGCTCTGTGCCGTGCTGTCCAACGGCCTGACCGGCTTTGTGCTCTGGCGGCGTGATCGGCACCAGCGGCGGGCCCGTCAGCAAGACGTCATCAGTTCCCGGCTCGATCCCGTCACCAAACTTCACAGCGGGACCAGCATGGTCCACAAAATGATCCAAGCCCAGCGCCGGCGCCACCGAACTCGCCGGGACGGCGCTGTGCTGGCCATCCTGGTGTTCGACCTCGAGCGCATCGCCGCCGAGGCGGGCACAGCCGGCGTCAATGAGATGTTCATCTGCCTGGCAAACCGCATTCAGCGTCAGGTCGGCGTGGTCAACCCGGTCGGCCGTTACTACGACCGCTGTTTCGTGTCGCTCGTGGAGACCATCCAGTCGCCGGCCTGGCTGCGCACGCTCGGGCTGAGAGTTGCGAGCAGCTTGCGCAGGCCCATGGAGATCACGGCCGCCAACGGTAATCGGATCGCAGTCAAGGTCGATGTGGGCGTCGGCGTGGTTCATCTGTCGCACCGGCGCGTGCCCGTCGAGGACATCCTGCATGACGCCCAGTGCATGGCGCTGGCCGGGCGAAAAATGCGCTCTCGCGCGGCCATGCTCGACCCGGCTTCGAAGGAAGTGGTTGCTGTCGAGGAAGCGCAGCTCGGCTGGCACCGGCGCCGCCACGCACACTGGGCCGCCCGCGCCCAGTAGCCGGCTCGGGTCCCCGATTTTCCGGGGGCGGCGCCGTCTACACTTGCACAAACAAACATTCGGGCGCGCCCGAGATCATCATGCGTCGCTATTGGCTGGTATTTTCTCAGGCGGTCACTGTATTGCTGGCGGCCTACTTTGTGGTCGCGACGCTCAAGCCGGAGTGGCTGGGACGCACGGGCGAGGCGGTAAGCCGGGGTGTTTCGCTGATCGAGGCGCCGGCTGCGGCCACCGTGTCCGGTCCCCCGCCGCCGGGCAGCTACCGGGAAGCCGCCAAACGCGCTTCCGCGGCGGTGGTGAGCATCAACACCAGCAAGGCGCCCGAACGCCACCCGCAAGCCAATGACCCGTGGTTCCGCTTCTTCTTCGGCGACCAGGGTGGGCAGCAGCCGCAAGCCGGCCTGGGCAGCGGCGTCATCATCAGCGCCGATGGCTACATCCTCACCAACAACCACGTGGTCGAGGCTGCCGATGAAATTGAAGTGGTGCTCAATGACAGCCGCAGGGTGCGCGGCAAGGTGATCGGAACCGATCCGGACACCGACCTGGCCGTCTTGAAGATCTCGCTGGACCGCCTGCCCGTGATCACACTGGGCAATTCCGACGCACTGCAGGTGGGCGACCATGTGCTGGCGATCGGCAACCCATTCGGAGTCGGGCAGACCGTCACCAGCGGCATCGTCAGCGCCCTGGGCCGCAACCAGCTGGGCATCAACACATTCGAGAAC
The DNA here is from genome assembly GCA_046599015.1 of Ramlibacter sp. Lineage (GTDB taxonomy): Bacteria > Pseudomonadota > Gammaproteobacteria > Burkholderiales > Burkholderiaceae_C > Ramlibacter. The sequence goes on along the minus strand of JBKJHN010000183.1, from coordinate 9,654 downwards.
TTTATCCAGACCGATGCCGCCATCAACCCTGGCAACTCGGGTGGCGCGCTGGTGGACGTGAACGGTCACCTGATGGGGATCAACACCGCGATCTATTCCCGCTCGGGAGGCAGCATGGGCATCGGCTTTGCGATCCCCGTCGCTACCGGCAAACTGGTGCTGGAGGGGATCGTCAAGGAGGGCGTGGTCAAGCGCGGCTGGATCGGCGTCGAACCGGCCGATCTCTCTCCCGAACTGATGGAGACTTTCGGCGTGAAGGCCAAGCGCGGTGTGCTGATCACGGGAGTGCTGCAAAACGGTCCGGCCGCGCAGGCCGGCATCAAACCTGGCGATGTGATCGTGGAGGTCGCGAGCAAGCAGATTGCCAACGTCTCGGAACTGCTCTCGAGCGTAGCTGCCCTCAAGCCCGGAACAGCCGCGCAGTTCCGGGTGCTCCGGCGTGACGAGGCGCTGGAGTTGAACGTGACTCCTGGCCTGCGGCCGCGCCCGCCTAAAGCGCAGCTGCAGCAACGTTAGAGGTTCTCCGCAGCGGCGGCGGCCTCGTCCTCCGGGGCCTTGGTGTGTTTCATGAACAGCTGCGCTGCCCAGATGCCTACTTCGTACAGCAGGCACATCGGCACGGCCAACGCCAGCTGGGATACGACATCGGGGGGCGTGATGACCGCCGCGATGACGAAGGCCAGCACGATGAAGTAGCCCCGGAACTGCTTGAGCTTTTCGATGGTGACAAAGCCCAGGCGGGCGAGCACCACCACCACTACCGGCACTTCGAAGGCGAGCCCGAAAGCGATGAACATGGTCAACACAAAACTCAGGTAGGCCTCGATGTCAGGCGCGGCGGTGATGCTCTTGGGCGCGAAGCTCTGGATGAAGGAGAACACCTGCCCGAACACGAAGAAGTAGCAGAACGCCACGCCCGCAAAAAACAGCAGCGTGCTGGACACCACCAGCGGCATCACCAGCTTCTTCTCGTGCGAGTACAGGCCCGGCGCGACGAACGCCCAAACTTGATACAGCACGACCGGCAGCGCAATCAGGAACGCCGACATCAACAGTATCTTCAGGGGTACAAGAAAAGGTGAGATCACCGAAGTGGCAATCAAGGTCGCGCCTTTGGGCAAGTGGGCGATCAGCGGTGCGGCGAGAATGTCGTACAGCGCGCCCGGTCCCGGATACAGGAACAAGACGCCGGCGACCACGCCCACCGCGACCATGGCCTTGATCAGCCGGTCGCGCAGCTCCACCAGATGGGCGACAAAGGGCTGCTCGGTACCGGCGAGCTCGTCTTCTTTGTTGTTGTCAGCCATTAACCGATCCGCAAGGCCCTAGCTGAATTTTTGCGGACGGTAGCGTGCCACGCGCGCCGCGCCCGAGAGCGCCTTCGTGCGGACGCCGTTGCGTGCCTTGTACCAGCTGGGCGTGGCGCCCTGCTTGATGCGCCATTTTTTTCTCGGGTGACGGTATTCGGGATAGGAGGCCGGGGTCTCGAGCGGTGTGTAGGGCTCGTTCAGGCCGATCTGCTGCGCCCCGCTCATGTTCGTCGCATTGGCCAGATCCCGCTCGATCTGGCTGACACTGCCGTGAATGGAGCTCTCGACATCGCGCGCCGCGGTTTCGACCGTCTCCTTCATCTTCTTGAGCTCTTCGAGCTCCATCGACCTGTTCACCTCCGCCTTGACGTCGGCCACGTACCGCTGAGCCTTGCCCAGCAGCGTGCCTAACGTGCGCGCCACGCGGGGCAGCTTCTCGGGCCCGATGACGATCAGCGCCACGGCGCCGATCACCAGCATCTTTTCTATTCCGAGGTCGATCACGGGCGTGCCGGCGATTTCAGGACTTGTTCCTGGCTTCCACGTCGATGGTGGTCTTGTCAGGGCCGGGCTGGGCTGCCGCCGTTACCTGACTCTGGCTGGCCGGTGGTACCGGCGTCTCCGGCGCGCCGCCGTCCTTGATACCCTCCTTGAAGCCCTTCACGGCGCCGCCGAGGTCCGAGCCGATGTTCTTGAGCTTCTTGGTGCCGAAGACCAGCACGATGATCAACAGAACGACCAACCAATGCCAAATCGAAAATGAACCCATGGATTACTCCTAAACAGACTTGATCGATTCTAGTCGGGCACCGGAAGTTCAGCGCCGCGAAAACCTTGCGCCCCCTTAACCCTTTAGCCAGGGTCGAGGGCCACCGAACACATGGACGTGCAGGTGGTGCACTTCCTGTCCGCCATCCGCTCCGGTATTGATGACGATGCGGAAGCCCCCTTCCGGGTACGGACGGCAGCCTTCCTGCATCGCGAGCCTGGGGGCCAGAGTCATCATCCGGCCGAGCAGGGCCGCATCCTGCGGCTCGACCTGCGCCAGCGACGCGAGGTGGACCTTGGGCACCATCAGGAAATGAACGGGCGCCCATGGGTGAATGTCATGAAAAGCGAAGATCTCGTCGTCTTCATGGACTTTGTGCGAGGGGATCTTGCCCTCGATGATCTTGCAGAAGATGCAACTCGGGTCGGCGGCTGAGCTCATGGCGAAATGTAAAAGCGGGTCAGAGTGCTGGCCGCCCCTCCGTGAAACGCAGCCAGCCCCGGATGCAGCGGTACAGGTACCACAACCCGACAATGGTGTAGGCAACCGCGCCGGGGATAAACAACAGGAGCCACAGCGGCCCGGTGACGACCAGCCATAGCACCGTCCACCAGAAGGTGGCGATCATGTAACTGTGATGGCCGACGTAAATCACGTCCTGCTCATCGCCGCGCTTGATGTAGTTGACGATGAGCGCGATCACCGCCAGCATGCCCATGCTCGCCCAGGCCACCGTATGCAGGCCGTACAGCACATGCATGATGGTGCGGTCGGATGACGTCTTGTCCTCCAGCGCCCCGTAGTCGGTTTCGCTCACTGTTCTTCTCCTGCCCGCTGCCGGGCCTTGCGTAAAGCCTTTTCCTCGATGCCGCTGGTACCGGCGCGGCGCTCCAGCTCGGCTATCACGTCAGCCGGCGCCAATCCGTAATGTGCCAGGGCGATCATCGTGTGAAACCACAGGTCGGCAACCTCGGCAATGACCTTGCGCGGATCACCCCCGTGCTCGGCGTCCTTGGCGGCCATCACGACTTCGGTCGCTTCCTCGCCGATCTTCTTCAAGAACGCGTCAGGTCCCTTTTGCAGGAGCCGCGCGACATAGCTGGTTGCCGGATCGCCGCCATTGGCCGCCTTTCGGCTCTCGATGGTGGCCGCCAGCCGCGCCAGCGCGCCTTCGGGGGTGGGGGTCCTGGACTCGTGCGTTGTCATTGCGCCTTATCTGTAGATGGTCTGCGGATCCTTCAAGACCGGCGCCGCGACCTGCCACAGCCCATTTTTGTAAAGATGGAAGAAACAACTGTGACGCCCGGTGTGACAGGCGATCGACGGCTCGTGCCCGAGCTGGGTGACCTTGAGCAGCAGTACATCATTGTCGCAATCCATGCGGATCTCGTGGACCGTCTGCACGTGACCGGACTCATCGCCCTTGAACCACAACTTGCCGCGCGACCGGCTGTAATACACCGCCCGGCCGAGTTCGGCCGTTTTGCGCAGGGCATCCCGGTTCATCCAGGCGAACATCAGCACGTCGTTGCTGCCGACCTCCTGGGCGATCACGGGGATCAGCCCCTGCGCGTCCCATTTGACTTCGTCTAGCCAATCCATGAGTGGATTGTCCGCGAATTCAACCCGGCAAGGCTCGCCTCAGATGCGCACCGGAATTCCACGCTCCGCCATGCGGGCCTTCGCCTGCGCTACCGTGTACTGACCGTAGTGGAAAATGCTGGCTGCCAGGACGGCGTCGGCGCCACCTTGCTGGATGCCATCCGCAAGATGGTCGAGGTTGCCGACCCCGCCCGAAGCGATCACCGGCACGCCAACGGCATCGCTCACCGACCGGGTGAGTTGCAGGTCGAATCCGGACTGGGTGCCGTCGCGGTCCATGCTGGTGAGCAGGATCTCGCCCGCGCCGCGCCGTGTCACTTCCACAGCCCAGGTGACGGCATCCAGGCCGGTGTTGCGGCGCCCGCCGTGGCTGTAGACGTCCCAGCCGGGCCCGCGCAAGGCCGCTTCCTCGGGATTGCGGCGCTTTGCGTCTATCGCCACCACGATGCACTGGGCGCCGTACTTGCCGGAGGCTTGTGAAATAACGTCGGGATTGGCGATGGCCGCCGAATTGAAGCTGGTCTTGTCGGCCCCCGCATTGAGCAGCCGGCGAACATCGTCAACCGTCCGCACGCCACCGCCCACGGTCAAGGGAATGAATACTTCGGCTGCGACAGCTTCGATGATGTGCAGGATCAGGTCCCGCTCGTCGCTGGTGGCGGTGATGTCCAGGAAAGTGAGCTCATCGGCGCCCTGCTCGTTATAGCGCGCGGCGATCTCCACCGGATCGCCGGCGTCGCGCAGCTCAACGAAGTTGACGCCCTTGACGACCCGTCCGCCGGTGACGTCGAGGCAAGGGATGATTCGTTTAGCCAGCATTTGGAGGGAAGCGATGCTTTGCCGCGACCGTGGGGGTCATATCAGCCCGCCAGTTCGTCGGCCTTGGCCTGGGCCTTGACGAAATCGAGATCGCCGGAATAGACGGCGCGCCCGCAGATGACGGCTTCGATGCCTTCGTCCTGGACGGCGCAGAGCTTTTCGATGTCGCCGATGCTGGACAGGCCACCCGAGGCGATCACCGGGATGTGCAGGGCCTGCGCGAGCTTGACTGTCGCCTCGATATTGATCCCGGTGAGCATGCCGTCCCGCCCGATGTCGGTGTAGATGATGGATTCGACGCCCCAATCCTCGAACTTTCGCGCCAGGTCAACCACTTCGTGGCCGGTAAGCTTGCTCCAGCCGTCGGTCGCCACCTTGCCGTCCTTGGCGTCAAGGCCGACGATGATGTGACCGCCGAAGGCCGTGCATGCGTCTTTCAGGAAACCGGGATTCTTCACCGCGGCCGTGCCGATGATCACGTAGCGCAGCCCCCCGTCGATGTATTTCTCGATCGTGTCAAGGTCCCGGATACCGCCGCCGAGCTGGACCGGGATCTCGCTGCCAACCGCCTTGAGGATCGACCGGATCGCGCTGAAATTCTGCGGCTTGCCGGCAAAAGCGCCATTCAGGTCCACCAGGTGCAGCCGGCGCGCACCGAGTTCCAGCCAGCTACGCGCCATGGCAGCCGGGTCTTCGCTGAACGTGGTGGCCTGGTCCATATCGCCTTGCTTCAGGCGCACACAGTGACCGTCTTTCAGGTCGATCGCGGGAATGAGGAGCATCTTGGAGCTGGATTCGACTCAATCGGCCCGCGGTGATCATCGGGCGCAAATCGGTCGTGGCGGCGGACGGATCGGATCAGGGGTTCCAGTGCAGAAAGTTCCGGTACAGGGCGAGGCCGTGGTCCGCGCTTTTCTCGGGATGGAATTGGGTTGCGAAAATATTATCGCGTGCAATCGCGGCAGTAAAGCGGGCGCCGTAATCCGCCTCGCCGATGCTGTGGCGCGCATCTGACGTTCTGGCATAAAAGCTGTGGACGAAATAGAAGTAGCTGCCGTCGGCGACGCCGTCCCAGATCGGATGAGGCTGCTGCCAGACCTGGTTCCATCCCATCTGGGGCACCTTGAAGCGGCTGCCATCGGGCTGCAGCCGACCGGCCAGGTCGAACTTCAGCACCTCGCCGTGGATCAGGCCGAGGCTCTCGGTCGGGCCCTCTTCGCTGCGATCCAGCAGCATCTGCATGCCGACGCAGACCCCGAACAGCGGCTTGCTGGCGGCAGCCTGGAGCAGCGGCTGCAACAGGCCGGATTCGCGCAACTCGCGCATGCAATCGCGCATCGCCCCCTGGCCCGGCAACACGAGGCGGTCGGCGTCGCGCAGCACCTGCGGGTCGGCCGTCACCACGACGTCGAAGCCGCTGCCCTGCGCCACATGCTGCACCGCCTGCGAAACGGAGCGCAGGTTGCCCATGCCGTAATCGACGACTGCCACTGTTTTCATTGCGCGCGCTCGATGCCCGGTCACTGGCCGGCTCCCCAGCCGATTCAATTCAGAGGGATCCCTTGGTGCTGGGAATGGTCCCGGCCGCCCGCGGATCGAACTCCAGCGCCGCCCGCAAGGCCCTGGCAAACGCCTTGAAGACGGTCTCGCACTGGTGATGCGCGTTTTCGCCGCGCAGGTTGTCGATATGCAGCGTCACGAAAGCATGGTTGGCGAACCCCTGGAAAAACTCGTGCGCCAGCTGGCTGTCGAAAGTGCCGATCATCGGGCTCTTGAACGGCACGTTCATGATCAGGCCCGGCCTGCCGGAAAAATCGATCACCACGCGCGACAACGCTTCGTCCAGCGGGACGTAGGCATGGCCGTAGCGACGGATACCCTTCTTGTCGCCAACGGCCTGGTAGACGGCCTGGCCCAGTGTGATGCCGACGTCTTCGACCGTATGGTGCCCGTCGATGTGCAGGTCGCCTGCCGCCTGGATGTCCAGGTCGATCAGGCCGTGGCGCGCGATCTGGTCCAGCATGTGGTCGAAAAAGCCGATGCCGGTCGCCAGGTCGGCCTTGCCGCTGCCATCGAGATCGACCCGGACCTTGATCTGGGTTTCGGCGGTGTTGCGGGTCACCTCAGCCTGGCGGTGGCTCTCCAGGGTGCGCTGTGCGGGTACGGATGAAATCATAGGGAGGCCTTGAGCGCTGACAGCAGCTGCGTGTTCTCGTCTGGCGTACCGACGGTCAGTCGCAGGCAGTTCGCCAGCAAATGATGCATTTTAGAAACGTTCTTGACAAGCACGCCGTGGGCCTTGAGGCCGTCGAAGCTTTTCTGGGCATCGGGGACGCGGGCCAGGATCATGTTGGCGTCGCTGGGCCAGGTCTTGACGCCTGGGAGCTGCGCCAGTTCGCGTTGGAGGCGGCTTCTCTGCTCGCGCAACTGACCGGCCTGGGCTGCAAAAACCGCCTCGTTTTCCAGCGCGAACAATGCCGCTTCGCTGTTGAGGACGCTGATGTTGTAGGGCGGACGCACCTTGTCGAATTCGGCGATCAGCGCCTTCGGACCCAGCATGTAGCCGATGCGCACGCCAGCCAGTCCGAACTTGCTCAGGGTCCGCATCAGCAGCACATGGCTGTGACGGTGCACCCGGTCGATGTAGCTGCGACTTGAAAACGGCTGGTAAGCCTCGTCCATGACCACCAGGCCCGGCGCCGCCTCGATGATCTTGTCGATCGCTTCATCGTTCCAGAGGTTGGCCGTGGGGTTGTTGGGATAGGCCAGGTAAACGATCGTTGGCTGGTGCCGCTCGATCGCAGCCAGCATCGCCTCCAGGTCGAGCTCGAAGTCGGGGGTCAGGTCCACGCCGATGAACTTCAGGCCTTGCAGCCGGGCGCTCATCGCGTACATGACGAAGCCGGGCAGCGGCGCCACAATCGCCGCACCCGGAAGATCGCAAGCCATCGCCAGCAGCGAGATCAGCTCGTCGGAGCCGTTGCCCAGCATGATGTCGAAGCCTTCAGGCATGCCGGCATACGCTGCGAGCGCGCCCCGCAACTGGTCCACCTGGCCGGCTGGATACCGGTTCAGCGACAGGGCGCCAAGCCGGCGGCCGAGTTCGGCTTGCAGTGCTGGCGCCAGCCGGTACGGGTTCTCCATCGCATCGAGCTTGACCAGTCCGGCCGAAGGCTGGATGGCATAGGCCTGCATCGACTGGATGTCCTGCCGAATGCGCTGCTTCAGGTCTCTCGCACGCACAGCGATCACTTGCGGAACCTCATTTCGGCAGCGCGCGCGTGCGCCTGCAGGCCTTCGCCATATGCCAGTTCGGCGGCAATTGCGCCGAGCCTGGCAGCGCCGGCCTCGCTCACCTCGATGATGCTGCTGCGCTTCTGGAAATCGTAGACGCCCAGCGGACTGGAAAAGCGGGCCGTCCCGCTGGTCGGCAGCACGTGGTTCGGTCCGGCGCAATAGTCGCCCAGCGACTCGCTGGTGAAGGCGCCCAGGAAAATCGCGCCGGCATGGCGCAGCAACGGCTCCCAGCGGTGCGGATCGTTGCTGGCGACTTCGAGATGCTCCGGAGCGATGCGGTTGCTGATCTCGCAGGCCTCTTGCATGCTCCGGGTGTGGATCAGCGCGCCGCGGCCGTTGAGGGATTTGGCGATGATTTCTGCGCGTGGCATCTGCGGCAGCAGCCGATCGATCGCCGCCTGCACCTGATCGATGTAGGCACCGTCCGGACACAGCAGGATGCTCTGCGCCAGTTCGTCGTGCTCGGCCTGGCTGAACAGGTCCATCGCCACCCAGTCGGGCGGGGTGCTGCCGTCGGCCAGCACCAGGATTTCACTCGGGCCGGCGATCATGTCGATGCCCACGGTGCCGAACACCCGACGCTTGGCGCTCGCCACGTAGGCATTGCCCGGACCGGTGATCTTGTCGACCGCGGGAATGGTGGCGGTGCCGTACGCCAGCGCGCCAACGGCCTGCGCGCCGCCGACCGTGAACGCCCGGGTCACGCCGGCAACATGGGCCGCCGCCAGCACCAGCGCGTTCTTCTCGCCCCGTGGGGTCGGCACCACCATGATGATTTCGCCGACACCCGCGACGTGCGCCGGAATCGCATTCATCAGCACCGACGACGGATAGGCGGCCTTGCCTCCCGGCACATAGATGCCGACCCGGTCCAGCGGCGTCACCTTCTGCCCGAGCAGGGTCCCGTCCTCGTCGCGGTAGCTCCAGCTCTCGCCGTTGGCCCGCTTCTGCGCCTCGTGGTAGCTGCGAATGCGTCGCGCCGCGGTTTCGAGCGCGTTACGCTGAGCCGTCGGCAATTGATCGAAAGCCGATTTCAGCTCGCCCTGGCTCAATTCGAGCGCCGCGACCGACGTCGCACCCAAGGCATCGAAACGGTTGCTGTATTCCAGCACGGCCGCATCGCCGCGCTGGCGTACATCCGCCAGGATCTGGGCCACTCGCTCCTCGACCTGCGCATCGGTTTCGGCCGACCAATGCAGGCGAGCGCGGAAATCCGCCTCGAAAGTCGCGGATTGAGTGGACAGGCGGAGCGGGGCAGCAGTCGGTTTCATGACGTTCAAGAAGCGATGGCGCCCTGGAAGGCGTCGATGATGCGGCGAATCTCGTCGCGCTTGAGTTTGAGGGCGGCCTGGTTCACCACCAACCGGGAACTGATCTCCATGATCGGCTCGACTTCGATCAGGTTGTTGGCCTTGAGCGTGTTGCCGGTGGAGACGAGGTCGACGATGGCGTCGGCCAGGCCCGTGAGCGGCGCCAGCTCCATCGAGCCGTACAGCTTGATCAGGTCGACGTGGACGCCCTTGGCGGCGAAGAAATCACGGGCAATGGCGACATACTTGGTGGCGACGGTAAGCCGGGAACCCTGGCGCACCGCCGATTCGTAGTCGAAGTCGGCGCGCACGGCGACGCTAATGCGGCATTTGGCGATCTTCAGGTCCAGCGGCTGGTACAGGCCCTGGGTGCCGTGCTCGATCAACGTATCCAGCCCGGTGACGCCGAGGTCGGCGCCGCCGTACTGGACGTAGGTGGGAACGTCGCTGGCGCGCACCAGCACCACCCGCACCTTCGGATCGCGGGTGGCCAGGATCAGCTTGCGCGACCGCTCCGGATCGTCAAGCACCTCAACGCCCGCGGCGC
>JBKJHN010000138.1:0-5540 GCA_046599015.1 Ramlibacter sp. | reverse complement strand
GCAGCTCACCGGCGGCGCGCTGCATGCCACTGATGTCACCAACGCATCGCGCACCATGGTCTTCGACGTGCACACCAATCAGTGGGACCCCGAGTTGCTTCAGCTGCTGGATATACCGGTCGAGCTGATGCCGCGGGTGCTGCCTTCGAGCGCGCACTATGGCGAGATCAGCGCCGACTTGCTGGGCGCGCCAATCATGATCGGCGGGGTGGCCGGCGACCAGCAAAGCGCGCTGTTCGGCCAGGCCTGCTTCAAGGCAGGCATGGCCAAGAACACCTACGGCACCGGCTGCTTCATGCTGATGCACACCGGCGGCAAGTTCCAGACCTCGGCCAATGGCCTGCTGACGACCAGCGCTGCGCAGGTGACTGCCCGCACCGAGTACGCCACGGAAGGAAGTGTCTTCGTCGGCGGCGCCGTGGTGCAATGGCTGCGCGACGGCCTTCGCGCCATCAAGGGCAGTGGCGAAGTGCAGTCGCTGGCGCAGAGCGTGCCCGATTCGGGCGGCGTGATGATGGTGCCGGCCTTCACCGGCCTGGGCGCGCCCTACTGGAAGCCCGATGCCCGAGGCATGATCACCGGCCTGACGCGAGGCACCACCGTCGCGCACATCGCGCGGGCCGCGCTGGAGAGCATTGCCTACCAAAGCGGCGCCCTGTTGCAGGCGATGAGCCGCGACGCCGTGGCCGCCGGCGCGGCGCCGGTCAGTGAACTGCGCGTGGATGGCGGCGCGTGCGTCAATGATCTGCTGATGCAGTTCCAGGCCGACCTGCTCGGCATTCCGGTGGTGCGGCCCGCCGTTACCGAGACCACGGCCCTGGGTGCGGCCTACCTCGCCGGACTCGCCAGCGGCGTCTACAGGAGCACAGAAGAATTGTCCAGGCTTTGGAAGTCCGAGCGGCGCTTTCTGCCGACGCTGGCGCCCGGCCGCGCCACCGAACTCATGGCGCGCTGGGAGCACGCGGTGCGGCAGGCCACGTTGAGCTGACCCACTGGAAAAGTCTTGGAGGGCGCTGGCTCGTCGGGCGCAAAATGACGGTTTGATCCAGCCTTGGAGGGCACGCCATGAAACCGATTCGACTTCTTGCCGCCGCCCTGGTGGCGTTCGCCTGCACCGCCGGCGCGCAGACGCTGAAACCGGGCCTTTGGGAAGTTACCAACCAGATGGGCGGCGCGAGCGGCGCGCAGATGGACTCGAACATGGCGCAGATGCAACAGCAGATGGCCTCCCTGCCCCCGGCGCAACGCAAGGCAATGGACGAGATGATGGCCAAGCAGGGCGTCAGGGTGGGTGCCGGCAGCCCCGGCGCCGTTGGCGTGAAACTTTGCTTCACCAAGGAGATGGTCGAGAAGAACGAGTTGCCGGCGCAGCAGGGCGATTGCACGACGACCCATCAGTCACGCAGTGGAAGCAAGATGAAGTTCGGCTTCGCTTGCACGAATCCGACGTCGACTGGCGAGGGCGAGATGACCTACGTCAGCCCCGAGGCCTACAGCATGAAGATGGCGGTGAACAGCCAGGTCAGCGGCAAATCCGAGAAGATGAATATGTCCGGCGGCGGAAAATGGCTGAGTTCCGACTGCGGCAACGTGAAGCCGATCACCCCACCGGTGGCCGCGAGAACGCTGCCGCCTGCCAAGACGGTACTGCCTGCGGCGAAATAGCGCGGCATAAGGACTGGCATTGAGCTGTCATTGGACTTCCTGGATTGCGGTCAAGCCCGCAATGACAACCCCTGGCTTTTCATCCCGGGGATGAACCCGCCGCCGGACGCCCGCCGAAAATCGCCGTCCCGACCCGCACCATCGTGCTGCCCGCTGCGATGGCGGCTTCCAGATCCGCGGTCATGCCCATGGAAAGCGTGTCCAGGGCCAAGCCACTGGCGCGCAACTCGTCGAACAGCGCCCGGGTGCGCAGATGCACCGCCTTTTGCGACGCAAAATCTGCAGCCGGTTCCGGTATGGTCATGAGCCCGCGCAATTGCAAGTGTGGCAACTGCGCCACTTCCCGTGCCAGGTCCGCCACTTCATCAGGTGCCACTCCCGCCTTGGTCGCGCCGCCGTCGACGTTGACCTGAATGCACACTTGCAACGGCGCCTGGCCCTCGGCGCGTTGCTCTGAAAGACGTTGGGCCACCTTGAGCCGGTCCACCGTGTGCGCCCAATCGAAATGCGCCGCGACGAGCCGGGTCTTGTTGCTCTGGATCGGCCCGATGCAATGCCATGCCACGGGTAAGTCGCGCAGCAGCGCCATCTTCTCGACTGCCTCCTGGATGTAATTCTCGCCGAAGGCGGCTTGGCCGGCCGCAAAGGCCTCACGCACCGCGTCAGGGCTGAAAGTCTTGGACACGGCCAGCAACGTGACTTCGTTCATATCGCGATGCGCACCCGCACAGGCCAGCGCAATGCGCTTGCGAACACTCTGGAGCTTGTCTGCAATCGTGGTCATAATGAACCGGGCAACATGCAAGCTTTCGGTTAAAGAAGAGGGATCCTGTGGATATTACCCAGCTGCTCGCATTCAGCGTCAAGAACAAGGCGTCCGATCTGCACCTGTCGGCCGGCTTGCCGCCCATGATCCGGGTTCATGGGGACGTACGCCGGATCAACGTCGAAGCGCTGGACCACAAACAGGTTCATGCCATGGTGTACGACATCATGAACGATACCCAGCGCAAGAACTACGAAGAGTTCCTGGAGGTCGACTTTTCGTTCGAAATAGACGGCCTGGCGCGGTTCCGGGTGAACGCATTCAATCAGTATCGCGGTTCCGGCGCCGTGTTCCGTACCATCCCGTCCAAGATCCTGACACTGGAGCAGCTGAACGCCCCCAAAATCTTCGCCGAGCTGGCGCTCAAGCCGCGTGGCATGGTGCTGGTCACGGGGCCGACCGGCTCCGGCAAATCCACCACACTGGCGGCGATGGTCAACTTTCTCAATGAAACGGAATACGGCCACATCCTCACCGTGGAGGATCCGATCGAGTTCGTGCACGAATCCAAGAAGTGCCTGATCAACCAGCGCGAAGTGGGACAGATGACGCTGTCGTTCGCTGCCGCCCTGAAGTCGGCACTGCGGGAGGATCCGGACGCGATCCTGGTGGGCGAAATGCGCGACCTGGAAACCATCCGGCTGGCAATGACGGCGGCGGAAACCGGGCACCTGGTGTTCGGCACGCTGCACACGTCCAGCGCCGCCAAGACCATCGACCGGATCATCGACGTGTTCCCGGCTGAAGAAAAGGAAATGATTCGCGCCATGTTGTCGGAGTCGCTGCAAGCCGTGATCTCGCAAACCCTGTGCAAGACCAAGGACGGCAGCGGCCGAGTCGCGGCGCACGAGATCATGATTGCCTCTTCGGCCATCCGTAACCTGATCCGCGAAGCGAAGGTGGCGCAGATGTATTCCGCGATCCAGACCGGCAGCAACGTCGGCATGCAGACGCTTGACCAGAACCTCACCGACCTGGTCAAGCGCAACGTGATCAGCGCCACCGAAGCGCGTGGCAAGGCGAAAATCCCAGAGAATTTCCCCGGCTGATATGGCCCCCACGCTTGTCACTTCGTGTACTGCGCTGCCCCCCGAGGGGGACCGGTCGCCTAGGGGCGGCCCGTCGGCGCCCGTCACCGCTAACCTGCGTTAAGGAGCTTTATGGAACGCGACCAGGCCAGTAAATTCATCAACGACCTGCTCAAACTGATGGTCAGCCGCAACGGTAGCGACTTGTTCATCACAGGCGATTTCCCCCCGGCGATCAAGGTGGACGGCAAGGTCACCAAGGTGTCGCCGCAGCCGCTCAACGCCGGCCACACACTGGCGCTGGCGCGGTCGATCATGAACGACAAGCAGGCCGCCGAGTTCGAACGAACCAAGGAGTGCAACTTCGCCATCTCGCCGCCGGGTATCGGCCGCTTCCGGGTCAACGCTTTCGTGCAGCAGGCCAAGGTGGGCATGGTGCTGCGGGTGATTCCGCAGATCCTGCCGACCATAGACGGGCTGGGCATGCCGCCGGTGCTCAAGGACGTGGTGATGAGCAAGCGTGGCCTCACCATCCTGGTGGGAGCCACCGGGTCGGGCAAGTCGACCACGCTGGCGGCGATGGTCGACTATCGCAACGAAAACTCGCAGGGCCACATCATCACCGTGGAAGACCCGGTGGAATTCGTGCATCCGCACAAGAACTGCGTGGTCACGCAGCGCGAAGTGGGACTGGACACCGACAGCTGGGAAGCGGCCCTGAAGAACACCCTGCGACAGGCGCCCGATGTGATCCTGATGGGCGAAATCCGCGACCGCGAAACCATGGAGCACTCGATCGTTTTCGCCGAAACCGGTCACCTGTGCCTGGCGACCTTGCACGCCAACAGCGCCAACCAGGCGCTCGACCGCGTCATCAACTTCTTCCCCGAGGAACGCCGGGCCCAGTTGCTGATGGACCTGTCGCTCAATCTGAAGGCCTTCATTTCGCAGCGCCTCATACCCAAGCAGGATGGCAAGGGCCGCGCGGCCGCCGTCGAGATCATGCTCAACACGCCGCTGATATCCGACATGATCTTCAAAGGCGAGGTGACCGAGATCAAGGAGATCATGAAGAAGAGCCGCAACCTGGGAATGCAGACCTTCGACCAGGCGCTGTTCGACCTGTATGAGAACAACACCATCAGCTACGAGGACGCGTTGCGAAATGCCGATTCGGTCAACGATCTGCGCTTGCAGATCAAGCTGAACAGCCAGCGCGCGAAGAGCTCGGATCTGTCGGCGGGGACTGAACATTTCGCAATCGTTTGACCACTGAAAAAACGCTACGCGTGAACGGTGCCCCTGCGGGGGTCCTAGAATCCGTGTTCCTTTCATACAGGTATCCGGATGAGCAGCACCAATTTGAAGACATACGAATCCGCGCCTTCGCGCAGGGTCGCCTTTCTCGGCCTGGGCGTGATGGGGTTCCCAATGACGGGGCACCTGGCGCTGGCCGGGCATGACGTCACGGTGTACAACCGCAGCCCGGCCAAAGCGCAGGCCTGGACGGGTGAGTTCAAGGGGCGTTCTGCGCCGACGCCGCGCGAAGCGGTGGCCGGATGCGACTTCGCGTTCTGCTGCGTCGGCAACGATGACGACTTGCGTTCGGTGGCGCTGGGGGAGAGCGGCGCCTTTGCCGGGATGAAGCCCGGCGCGGTGTTCGTCGATCACACGACGGCGTCCGCCAATGTGGCGCGCGAACTTTACGCGCAGGCGCACCAGCGTGGACTGCACTTCGTCGATGCGCCGGTGTCGGGCGGCCAGGCAGGCGCGCAAAACGGCATGCTCACGGTCATGTGCGGAGGCGACGCTGCGGCCTTTGACGCGGCCAGGCCGGTGGCAATGGCCTTTGCGCGCGCTTTCACTTTGTTAGGCGGAGCCGGTTCGGGCCAGCTCGCCAAGATGGTCAACCAGATTGCGGTTGCTGGCGTGGTCCAGGGGCTGGCCGAAGCGATTGCCTTCGGCCAGAAGGCCGGCCCCGACCTGGCGCAGGTGCTCGAAGTGATCGGCAAAGGCGCCGC
>JBKJHN010000136.1:0-5804 GCA_046599015.1 Ramlibacter sp. | reverse complement strand
CGTAGGGGTAGCTCCAGAGGATGCTCTGCATCAGGACGGACTTCACCCAGGCTGCATGCATTTTTCCACCCTCGACTTCGACGGCGGCACCCGACACCCGCTCGTGCAGGCCTTGCCGCCGATCCTCGCCCTGAGAGTCGGTGATGTCGAGGGCATCGACCAGACGCTGAATCTGCTCTTTGCCGAGACCGAGCGGGTACGCTGCGGGCAACGGCTGCTCGCCGACCGGCTGTTCGAAGTCCTGCTGCTGCAAATGTTGCGCTGGCTGCTGGATCACCCTGCGCAGGGTGGCATTCGGGAAGGACTGCTGCAGGGGCTGGCGCAACCCAAGTTGGCTCGCGCACTGACCTGTCTGCATGAGCGGCCGGGTGAGGCGTGGTCACTGGGCGCGATGGCCGACGCAGCCGGTATGTCCCGCAGCGCCTTCGCCGCTGAGTTCAAGGCATCGATCGGGATGCCGCCCGGCGTATACCTGCTGCGTTGGCGTGTATCGATCGCACAGACGATGCTGCGCAATGGGGCGTCAGTCAAGCGGATCAGCGAAGACTTTCGCCTACTCCCACTCGATGGTCGCCGGCGGCTTGCTGCTGACGTCGTAGGTCACCCGGTTGATGCCCCGAACTTCGTTGATGATGCGGCTGGAAACCTTCTTCAGCAGCGCGTACGGCAGTTCGGCCCAATCGGCTGTCATGAAATCGCTGGTCTGCACGGCTCGCAGCGCCACGACGTAGTCGTAGGTGCGGCCGTCGCCCATCACGCCCACGCTCTTGACCGGCAGGAACACCGCGAAGGCCTGGCTGGTCAGGTCGTACCAGCTCTTGCCACTGGCTGGATCGATGAAATTGTGCAGTTCCTCGATGAAGATCGCGTCGGCACGGCGCAGCAAGTCGGCGTACTCCTTCTTGACTTCGCCCAGGATCCGGACGCCAAGGCCCGGGCCGGGGAACGGATGGCGGTACACCATGGCCGGGGGCAGCGCCAGCGCCACGCCCAATTCGCGCACTTCGTCCTTGAACAGGTCGCGCAGCGGCTCCAGCAGCTTGAGCCCCAGCTGCTCCGGCAGGCCGCCCACGTTGTGGTGGCTCTTGATGGTCATGGCCTTCTTGTTCTTGGCGCCGCCGGACTCGATCACGTCGGGGTAAATCGTGCCCTGTGCCAGCCATGCGACGTGCCGGGCGTGCGTCCGCTTGATCGTGGCCGCCTCGGCCTTGAAGACCTCGACGAACTCGCGGCCGATAATTTTTCGTTTCGCTTCAGGATCGGTAACGCCGACCAACTCGCGCAGGAAAACTTCGCTGGCGTCGACACGAACCACCCTGGCGTGCAGCTTGCCGGCGAACATCTCCATCACCATGTCGCCTTCGTTCAGCCGCAGCAGGCCGTGGTCGACGAAAACGCAGGTCAATTGATCGCCGATCGCGCGGTGGATCAAGGCCGCGGCGACGGACGAATCGACGCCGCCGGACAGGCCCAGGATCACTTCCTCGTCACCCACCTGCTTGCGGATCGCCTCCACCGCCTCGGCCACATGATCGCGCATCACCCAGTCCGGCCGGGCCTTGCAGATCCCCAGCACGAACCGCTCGAGGATGGCCCTGCCCTGCTGCGTGTGCGTAACCTCGGGATGAAACTGCAGGGCGTAAAAGTTGCGCGCTTCGTCGGCCATACCGGCGATAGGGCAACTTTCGGTGGATGCCATGAGCTTGAAACCGGGCGGCAACTCGCTCACCTTGTCGCCATGGCTCATCCAGACGTTGAGCATGCCGTGACCTTCCGACGTCGTGAAGTCGGCGATATCTCGCAGCAGTTCGGTATGGCCGCGGGCCCGTACGCTGGCCGAGCCGAATTCACGCTTGTGGTGGCCCTCGACCTTGCCCCCTAGCTGGTGCGCCATCGTCTGCATGCCGTAGCAGATGCCTAGCACGGGCACACCCAACTCGAACACGGCCTGCGGCGCCTTGTCGGTCGCGTCTTCGTACACGCTCGCATGGCTGCCGGAGAGAATCACACCCTTGAGAGCACCGTCCGCGGCATGGCGCCGCACCCATTCATCGCCGACATCGCAAGGATGAACCTCGCAAAACACGTGGGCTTCGCGCACCCTGCGGGCGATAAGCTGGGTGACCTGCGAGCCGAAATCGAGTATCAGTATTTTCTGGTGCTTCATGTTTCGTCAAAGTGCCAGGGGCCGCCGCGCCGGGCCGCCCCAAGCAAGGCCGGCCCCCTCGGGGGGCAGAGAGCTACACGCAGTGAGCGAACGTGGGGGCTCCATTAATCGGCCCGGTAGTTCGGCGCTTCCTTGGTGATCTGAACGTCGTGCACATGGCTCTCGCGGATACCGGCCACGGTGATCTCGACGAATTCGGCCTTGCCGCGCATCTCTTCGATCGTGGCGCAACCGCAGTACCCCATGCTGGCACGTACGCCGCCGGCCATCTGGTACACGATGGACACCATGGAACCCTTGTACGGCACACGGCCTTCAACGCCCTCGGGGACGAGCTTGTCCTCGTTGGGGTTTCCGGTGGTGGCCTCCTGAAAGTAGCGGTCGGCGCTGCCTTGCTGCATGGCCCCGATCGAGCCCATGCCCCGGTAGCTCTTGTAGCTGCGGCCCTGGAACAGAACGATCTCACCGGGCGCTTCCTCCGTGCCGGCAAACATGCCGCCCATCATCACGCTGTGCGCGCCCGCGGCGATCGCCTTGGCGATGTCGCCCGAGTAGCGAATGCCACCATCGGCGATCAGCGGCACGCCGCTGCCCTGCAACGCGGTTGCCACGTTGTCGATGGCCATGATCTGCGGAACGCCCACCCCTGCCACGATCCGGGTCGTGCAAATGGAGCCCGGCCCGATCCCGACTTTCACCGCATCCGCACCCGCTTCGACCAATGCCAGCGCAGCCGCGCCGGTCGCGATGTTGCCGCCGACGACATCCACCCGCGGATAGTTCTGCTTGACCCAGCGCACGCGGTCGATGACGCCTTTGCTGTGGCCATGGGCGGTATCGACGACGATCGCGTCCACGCCGGCCTTCACCAATGCCTCGACCCGTTCTTCAGTGCCCTCGCCCACGCCCACTGCCGCGCCGACACGCAGCCGGCCGGAGGAATCACGCGCTGCATTGGGAAAGCTGGTCTGCTTGGTGATGTCCTTGACCGTGATCAGGCCCTTGAGCTCGAAGGCGTCGTTAATGACCAACAATCTCTCGAGCTTGTACTTGTTCAACAGGGCCATGGCTTGAGCCGGAGTGGTGCCCTCCCGCACGGTGATCAGCTTCTCGCGCGGCGTCATGATCTGGCTGACCGGTACTTCGTAGCGCGTCTCGAAGCGCAGGTCGCGCCCCGTCACGATTCCGACCACCTTGCCGCCGTCGACCACCGGGAAGCCCGAAATCCCCAACTGCCCCTGCATGTCGATGACCTGTCGCACCGTGTGCGTGGGTGTGATGATGACCGGATCGCGCAAGACGCCGGACTCGTAACGCTTGACGCGCGCAACCTCGGCGGCTTGCTGCCTGGCGGTGAGGTTCTTGTGCACGATGCCGATGCCGCCCTCCTGCGCAATGGCGATGGCCAGGCGGGCTTCGGTTACGGTGTCCATTGCCGCCGAAACCAGCGGCAGATTAAGGGTGATGTTCCGGGAGAGGCGAGTGGCGAGCGAGGTGTCCTTGGGCAGGACCTGGGAGAACGCCGGCACCAGCAACACGTCGTCGAAGGTGAGCGCTTTTCCTAAAAGGCGCATGTCAGAAGCTCCAAAATTCGATTGTACCCGTGGCCTCCAACCAGATACCGAGGTGACGGACGGCGCTGGTTCGAGGTGCCAGCGGTCGCAAGACCGCGGGGCGCCAGCGCTACACTGACACAATGAAATTGCTCCGCGTCACATTGCTTGGCCTGGTTTGCGCCTTGCCGGCCGTGGGCTTCTCACAGTGGCAGTGGATCGACAAGGACGGCCGCCAGGTCTTCAGCGACCGATCGCCGCCTGCCGACATACCGGCCAGGAACATCCTGCGGCAGCCCGGGGTCAAGGGCGTGCCAGTCGCCTCACCAGAACCAGAACCGGCTGCCACAGCCTCGCAATCGGCGAAGACAGCGGCGAGCGCACCCAAGCTGAGTGGCAAGGAGAAGGAGCTGGAGGAAAAGAAGAAGCTGGCCCACGCGGCGGAGGCGGACAAAAAGAAAACGCAGGAAGAAGAGCTGGCGAAGCTGCGCGCCGACAACTGTGTACGGGCCAAGCGCTCCAAAGCCAGCTACGATTCGGGGGTCCGGATCTCCCAGATCAATGACAAAGGCGAACGCGAATTCCTCAACGACGCGACGCGGGCCGCCGAAGCCAAGCGGCTCGAGGGGATCATCGCGTCCGACTGCAAGCCCGCAGGCTAGTAGCCCGGCTTGGCGCCATCCCTTTTGCGCGAGAACAGGCCCGCCGCGCGCATGCCTTGCCGGCGAAACCGCTCCCGGCGTGCCAGCTTCGGATCGACAGTGAGCGGTCGATAGATCTCCAGCCGGTCTCCTTGAGCAAGTTGCTGCTCCTGGCGCGCTTCGCGCCCCCAGATCCCCATGGCAGCTGTCGCCAGATCAACCTGCGGGAAGCTTGCGCCAATCCCGGCCGCCACAATCGCCTCGGAAACCGTGGCCCCCACCGGCAGGTTCAGCGTCCACTCATGCACCTCGCGGGCTGCCGGCGAGTACAACACCGTCACATGGATCGGCGTCTCATCCGCCATATACCTGTTCCGCCCGCTTGACGAAAGCATCGACCAGGCTGCCGGCGATCTTGTCGAACACCGGTCCCACCAGCGCACTCAGGGCGGCATTCTTGAAGCCGTAATGCAATTCGAGTTCGACCTTGCACGCGCGCTGTGCGCCGTCTCCGACAGGCGTGAAATTCCATTGGCCGTCCAGGTTGGAGAATGGCCCCTCCAGCAACTTCAGCTTCACTTCGCGCCCCGGCACATGGTCGTTGCGGGTGATGAACGTCTGGTGGATTCCACTGAAGGCGATGCCGATTTCCGCCTTCATTCCCTGCTCGTCCCCCTCCAGCACCGCGGCACGGTCGCACCAGGGCAGGAAGTCCGGGTACTTCGGAACGTCGATGACCAGCGCGAACATTTCCTCGGCGCTGTACCAGATCAGAACGGTTTTGTTGACTGTTTTCATAGAGAATGCGGGGCCCGCGAGGCATTGTAGATAGGGCCGCGCACCCCATTTGTAAGGCCATGGCCAAGAAACCCGAAACCTCCAGCCGAATAGCGGACAACAAGAAAGCGGCCTATAACTACTTCTTCGAGGAGAGGTTCGAGGCCGGCATGGTGCTGGAAGGCTGGGAAGTCAAGGCATTGCGCGAGGGCAAGGTACAGCTGACGGACGGGTACGTCGTTGTCAAGGGCGGCGAACTCTACGTGATCGGCTGCCAGATCAACCCCCTCAAGACCGCGTCGACGCACGTGAGCCCCGACGCGGTACGCACCAAGAAGCTCCTGATGCACAAGGAAGAGATCCGGCGGCTGATCGGCAAGGTCGAGCAAAAAGGCTATACGCTGGTGCCGCTCAATCTTCATTGGAAGGCCGGCAAGGTCAAATGCGAAATTGCTCTGGCCAAGGGCAAAGCCGAGCACGACAAGCGCGACACTATCAAGGACCGGGAAGGCAAGCGCGAAGTTGAACGGGCGATGAAGAGCCGCAATCGGTAGTTTTTTTGCGCGGCATGGAATAAACCCCCTTGCCGCGTCGTTTGTGGAGGCAGAAGCTTTTTAACGCGGCAAAGGAGCCTTGCAATGAAACGTAGATCCCTGTCCCTGTCCC
>JBKJHN010000210.1:0-8488 GCA_046599015.1 Ramlibacter sp. | reverse complement strand
GGCGAGAACTTGAGCTCGTTTTCCAGCTCGCTGGGAGTGATGTTCTTGCCGCCGGCGGTGATGATGATGTCTTTCATCCGGTCGGTGATGCGAAAGAATCCGTCTTCGTCGACCAGGCCGACGTCGCCCGTGTGCAACCAGCCCTCGGCGTCGATGGTCTCCGCGGTTTTCTCCGGCTGGTTCAGGTAGCCCATGAAGACGTTGTCGCCGCGCACCAGGATTTCACTGGTTTGCGGGTCGAGCCGGACTTCGTTGTAGGCGGCGGCCGGGCCGATCGACCCCGGCTTGATGCGGGTGGCCGGCACGCCGGTCGAGGCGCCGCACGATTCAGTCATCCCCCACACTTCGAGCATGGGGACTCCCAGGGCCAGATACCACTTGACCAGCTCGGGCGAAATTGGCGCCGCGCCCGTCACCAGGTACCGCGCGCGATGGATGCCGATCATCTTGCGCACGTTGTTCAGCGCGATCCAGCGCGCCAGGGTGAACTTGAACTTGAGGAAGCCGTCGACCGGCTGGCCGGCCATTACCTTGTCGGCGATCTCGGTGCCGACGCCGATGCCCCACGCATAGGCCGCCTGTTGCACTGAACCGGCTTCCTTCAGGCCGATCATCACGCCGGAATAGAACTTTTCCCAAACTCGCGGCACGGCGGTGAACACAGTCGGCGCGATCTCGCGCACGTTCTCGGGCACGGTCTCCGGGTTCTCGACGAAATTGAGGATCGCGCCGGTATAAAGAGAGAAGTACTCGCCGCCGAGGCGCTCCGCGATATGGCACAGCGGCAGGAAACACATGCGTTCGTCGCTCTGATCCTGCGACACCAGCGTGTTGTAGCCGCGAATGGTGTAGACCAGCCCGTGATGGCTGTGCATGGCGCCCTTGGGCTTGCCGGTGGTGCCGGAGGTGTAGACCAGGATGGCAAGGTCGCCGGGTTGGCAGGCCCGGCTGCGCTGCATCAATTCATCGGGATGCTGCGCGTTGTAGTCGCGCCCGATGGCCCGCAGCTGGTCCAGGCCCATGACATTGGCGTCGTTCAGATCGCGCAGCCCCTCCATATCGAACACCACGATCTTGGTCAACCCAGGCAGACGGTCGCGCACTTCCAGTGCCTTGTCCAACTGTTCGTCATCTTCCACGAACAGGATGCTGGTGCCCGAGTCTTCGCACAGGAAGTGCACCTGCGCGACGGCGTCCGTCGGGTAAATCCCGTTGGAGACGCCGCCAGATGCAAGGATCGCCAGGTCGGCCAACACCCATTCGATGACGGTGTTCGACAGGATCGAAGCGGTTTGGCCGGGCTGCAGGCCCAGGCTCATGAGGCCGCCGGCGATTTCACGCACGGCTTCGGCCGTCTGTTGCCAGGTCCAGGCGCGCCAGATGCCCAGTTGCTTCTGGCGCATCCAGACCTGCGGTCCGCGCTTTTCGACGGCGTTCCAGAACATGACCGGAATCGTTTCGCCGGCGAGGACGACGCGCGATTCGGGTTGGATATGCGAGAGGTCCCAGAGATTGCTCATTGGAATGCCTTTGTCTGAATCACGCCCTCCCCCTTTGGGGGAGGGCGGGGGTGGGGGCAAGCTCGGGACAATGCCCCCATCCCAACCTTCCCCCAGAGGGGGAAGGAGCAAGCACAATTTTCATCGCCAGTTCTTTTTCTTTTTCCATCTTCGTTCGCCCCGCACACCCGCTTCCTTCATGCCCAGATAGAACTCCTTGATGTCGTCTTTCTCGCGCAGGCGCGCGCAGGTGTCTTCCATCACGATGCGGCCGTTCTCGAGGACATAACCGTAATCCGACGTGTTGAGCGCCATGTTGGCGTTCTGTTCCACCAGCAGGATGGTGGTGCCGCGCTCCCGGTTGATACGCACGACGATCTGGAAAATCTCGCGCGTGAGCTTGGGCGACAGGCCCAGGCTCGGCTCATCGAGCAGCATCAGGTCAGGCGCGGCCATGATCGCGCGCGAGATTGCCAGCATCTGCTGCTGTCCACCCGAGAGCAGGCCGGCATCCTGCGTGGCCCGCTCGGCGAGGATCGGGAAGTACCGGTACACGGCTTCCATGTCGCGGGCGATGCCGTCCCGGTCCTTGCGCGTGTAGGCGCCCATCAGCAGGTTGTCGCGCACGCTGAGCAGGGGGAACACCTCGCGGCCCTCGGGCACATGCGAGAGACCTTGCTGGACGATATGCGCCGGGTCGCGGGCAGTGATGTCCTCGCCCTTGAATTCGATGCTGCCCTTGCGCGGATCGATGATGCCGGAGATGGTCTTGAGGATGGTGGTCTTGCCGGCGCCGTTGGAGCCGAGCACCGTCGCGATCTCGCCGCGCCGCACCTGCAGGCTGACGCCGCGTATGGCGCGCACCGGCCCGTAAGCCGATTCGACGTTCGACAGCTTGAGGACCGGCGTATCGCTCACCGCCGGAGGACTGCTCGTCATGCCGCCTCCCTGCGCAGGGACGACATGTCTTCCACCGAACCCAGGTAGGCCTCGATCACGCCCGGATGGTTCTGCACCTCGCCGGGCGTGCCCATCGCCAGCACTTCGCCCTGGTTCATGGCCAGGACCCGGTCGGAGACCTTCGAGACCAGCGTCATGTCGTGCTCGACCATCAGCACCGTGATGCCCAGATCCGCCTGGATGTCCTGGATCCAGAACGCCATGTCTTCGGTTTCTTCGACGTTCAGGCCGGACGAGGGTTCGTCCAGCAGCAGTAATTTCGGCTCGGTGCACAGGGCCCGCGCCAGCTCGACCACCTTTCGCACGCCGTAGGGCAGGCCCGCGACCATTGAATCGCGATGGTGCTGCAGGTCGAGAAACTCGATCACCCGCTCGCACTTCTCGCGGGCCTCGATTTCGGCGCGCCGGGCCTTGCCGGTGAAGAACATTTCGCTCCACAAGCCGGTCTTGCGGTGCGTATGGCGCCCGATCAGCAGGTTCTGCAGCACGGTGGCGTGTTCGAACAGCTCGATGTTCTGGAACGTGCGGGCGATGCCCAGCGACGCTACATTGTGCGGCGGCTGTTCGCTGAGCACCTTGCCTTCGTATTCGATGCTGCCCGCGGTCGGCGTATAGATGCGGCTGATCAAGTTGAACACCGTGGTCTTGCCGGCGCCGTTGGGCCCGATCAGCGTGAACACTTCGCCGCGCTGCACGTCGAAGCTGACGTTGTTGACTGCGAGTACGCCGCCGAAACGCACACTGAGATTCTTGGCGGAAAGAAGGGTTTCGCTCATGGAGGAATTCGCTTCATTTCAACCGGTCCGATTTCAAGAACGATTTCTGGCGTTTGAACAGGCCCTTCCGGTAGAAGGGGAACAACTGCAGGTAGGTGCGGACCTTGAGCCAGCGGCCGTACAGACCGAGCGGCTCGAACAGCACGAAGCCGATCAAAACTGCACCGTAGACCAGACCCTGCAGCCCGGGGGCCTGGCCGATGACGGCCGGCAGGTAGTCCTTGGTGAGCGCGATCACCTGCGGCAGCGCGATCAGGAAAATCGCCCCCAGAAAAGCGCCGTGCACCGAGCCGAGCCCGCCGATCACCACCATCAGCAGCAAGTCGATCGACTGCAGGATGTTGAACTGGTCGGGCGAGATGAAGGTGAGCTTGTGCGCGTAAAGCGCGCCGCCGATGCCGGCCAACGCCGCGGACAGCGCGAATGAGAGCGTCTTGTAGCGGGCCAGGTGAATGCCCATGCTTTGCGCCGAGATTTCCGAATCGCGGATGGCGACGAAAGCGCGGCCGGTAGCGGAGCGCAGCAGATTGAGAATGGCCAGCGTGGCAAGCACTGCGACGAGAAGGCAGAGAAAATAGAACCCGATTGCCGTGTCCACCTTGTAGCCGAACAGGTCCGGCGCCTTGACATGGATGCCCGAGTTGCCGCCGGTGACCGGCTCCCAGCGCGCCAGCACTTCCTCGACGATGAAACCGAACGACAGCGTCGCGATGCCCAGATAGATGCCCTTCACGCGCAAGGCCGGCAGCCCGACAATCATGCCCACTGCAGCAGACAAAACGGCGGCCAGGATCAGCGCGATGGGAAACGGCACACCCATGTTGACGAACACGGCCTGGGTGTAGGCGCCGACGCCCAGAAATGCCGCGTGGCCGATCGAGAATAGCCCGGTGAAGCCCGACAACAGCATCAGGCCGAGGCCCACGATGCCATAGATCAGGACGAAGGTGAGCTGCGCCAGCCCGTATTCGGCCAGCAGCCACGGCGCCGCCAGCAGCAGCAGCATCAGTGCGCTGTACCAGAACACGTGCCCGCCATGCCTGGCGAGCTTGATGTCCTGCGCGTAGTCGGTCTTGAATAGAAATCTCATACAGAGTTGAAGATCTGTCCCGCAATCACACCTTTTTACTTAGCCTCTCACCAAACAATCCATTCGGCTTCACCATCAGCATGATCAGCACCACGATGTAGGCCGCGATGTCCTTGAAGCCCTCGGGCAGGTAGAAGCCGGAGAGCGACTCGACGATGCCGATGATGAGACCGCCCACGATCGCGCCGGGGAGGCTGCCGAAGCCGCCTACCACCGCGGCCGGGAATGCTTTCAGGCCAATGAACCCCATGTTGGCGTGCACGAAGGTGATTGGCGCCAGCAGCAGGCCCGCGATGGCGGCCACCGCCGCTGCCAATCCCCAGACCAGGCCATTGAGCTTCTTGACCGGGATGCCCATGTAATAGGCAGCCAGCTGATTCTGCGATGCCGCCTGCATCGCGATGCCGACCTTGCTGTATCGGAACACCGCGAACAGCAGCAGGCACAGAACCGCGGTGGCGCCGATCACCACCATCTGTTCGACATTGAGCACCAGCGGTCCGGCGTTCCACACCTGATCCTTGTAGGGCACCGGGAGGGTATGGGTTTCGGTACCGATACCCGGAATCATCGTGATCAGGCCTCGCGCCACGTAGCCGATGCCGATGGTGAGCATCACGATCGAGAAAGCGGGCTGGCCCAGGATCGGGCGGATCACGATGCGCTCGAGCAGCGCGCCGAAAATCGCCATCGCGGCGATGGCGCTGATCACGGCCACCCAGAACGGGAAGCCAAGGAAGGTCATTGCGGCGAGGCCGCCGAAAGCACCCAGCATCATCAGCTCGCCCTGCGCGAAGCTCACCGTTTCCGTGGCCTTGTAGATGAGCACGAAGCCCAGTGCGATCAGCCCGTAGATGCATCCTTGCGCGATGCCGCTGATCACCAGTTGAACGAATTGCACCGTGACTCCAGTGTTGCAGTCGCCCGTTATAGCTTCGCGACGCGGGCATCGGTTACAGGGTTGGCCCGGATTGGTGTTATCTATACGACCCCAGCCGTCGAATTGCGGTGTAATCCGGGAAATGCAGCCCACAGTCCATCTGGAAAAGCTCGGGCCGGTGACGGTGGTGACCCTGGACCGTCCTGACGTGCGCAATGCCGTGGACGCGGACACCGCGCGGGCGTTGTACGAAGCCTTTCTGGCGTTCGATGCGGACGGCGAGGCGCGGGTGGCGGTGTTTCACGGCGCCAACGGCCACTTCTGCGCCGGCTGGGACTTGCAGGCCGGTGCCAGGATGGCGGCGGGAGGCGCGGGGGCGCTCACCCAACTCGATTTCGAACCGGCTGATGCGCGAGCGCTCGGCCCGATGGGGCCAACGCGCCTGCTGTTGTCGAAACCGGTCATCGCCGCGGTGAGCGGCGCCGCTGTCGCGGGCGGCATGGAGCTGGCGCTGTGGTGCGACATGCGGGTGATGGAGGAGGACGCTTACTTTGGCGTGTATTGTCGGCGCTTTGGCGTGCCGCTGATCGATGGCGGCACCGTGCGGCTGCCGAGGCTGGTCGGCATGGGTCATGCCATGGACCTGATTCTCACCGGCCGCAAGGTGGAGTCAGTCGAGGCGCTGCGGATGGGCTTGGCGAGTCGTGTCGTGCCAAAAGGTACCGTGCGTGCCGCGGCGATCGAATTGGCGCAGCAGCTGGCGAAGTTCCCGCAGGAGACCATGCTGTCGGACCGGATGAATGCGTACCAGCAGTGGGACTTGCCGCTACCGCAGGCGCTGCACTTCGAGTGGGAGCGCAGCAAGCACCGCATCGGCGACGGCATCGAAGGGGCTATGCGCTTCGCGCAAGGAGAGGGGCGGCACGGGAAGTTTTGAGAGAGTCAGGCCGGCGGCCTTGCCGGTACCGGCCTCGGCCTGCCCGCCTCGTCGATCGCCACATACGTCACCAAGGCTTCCGTGACCTTGACATACTGACCTTGCGAGTGGAAGCGCTCGGCATACACCTCGACCTTCACAGTAATCGAAGTCCGCCCGATGCGTGTCACGGCGGAGTAGAACGAGAGGATGTCACCTACCCGTACCGGCTGCTTGAAAATGAATTCATTGACCGCAACGGTGGCCATGCGGCCCTGCGTGTAGCGCGCCGGGATCACGGAGCCGGCCAGGTCGACCTGGGCCATGACCCAGCCGCCAAAGATGTCGCCATTGGCATTGACGTCCGCTGGCAGCGGAATCACTTTCATCACCAGTTCCTTGTCGGTGGGCAAGGACGCGGGCAGGGCGCTTGAGTTTGCGGACATGGGCACAATCTCTGGTAGAACCAACTTTGGATTGTCCTTCATGCGCCGTTCCGGCGAGCTTAGCCGTCCTTCCGCCGCCGCGCTGCCCCCCGGCACCGTCCCCGCTCCTCGTACACACACCGACTGGGCCACGCTCAAGCGCCTGGTTCCCTACCTTTGGGAATACAAGTGGCGGGTGATCTTTGCGCTGGTGTTCATGGTGGGCGCCAAGCTGGCCAACGTGGGCGTGCCGCTGCTGCTGAAGGAGCTGGTGGACAGCATGAGCTTCAAGCCGAGCGATCCGGCGGCCGTGCTCGTGGTGCCGGTGGCGCTGCTGATCGGGTACGGGCTTTTGCGCTTGTCCACCACCTTGTTCACGGAACTGCGCGAGCTGGTGTTTGCAAAAGCTACCCAGGGAGCCGCGCGGCGCATTGCGCTGGAGACCTTCGAACACCTGCATGCCCTCAGCCTGCGCTTTCACCTGGAACGCCAGACCGGCGGTATGACCCGCGACATCGAGCGCGGCGTACGCGGCATCGAATCGCTGATTTCGTACTCGCTGTACAGCATTGTGCCGACCTTGATCGAAGTGGCGCTGGTGTTGTCGATCCTGGCGGTGAAGTTCGACGCCTGGTTTGCCTGGATCACGATCGCCGCGCTGGCGGTGTACATCCTGTTCACGATCACCGTGACCGAGTGGCGCACCCGTTTTCGCCGCGAAGCCAACGAGTTCGATTCGGCCGCCCACACCAAGGCGGTGGACTCGCTGCTGAACTATGAAACCGTCAAGTACTTCAACAACGAAGGTTTCGAGGCCAGGCGCTACGACGAAAGCCTGGAGAAGCTGCGCCGGGCTCGCCTGAAGAGCCAGACCACGCTGTCGCTGCTCAACACCGGCCAGCAGTTGATCATCGCGTTCGGCCTGGTGGCCATGCTGTGGCGCGCCACGCAGGGGGTGGCGGAAGGGCGCATGACGCTGGGCGACCTGGTGATGGTCAATGCCTTCATGATCCAGTTGTACATTCCGTTGAACTTTTTGGGCGTGCTGTACCGCGAGATCAAACAGAGTCTCACGGACCTGGACAAGATGTTTGTGCTGCTGGAGAAAGAGCGTGAGATCGCCGACAAACCCGGCGCGGTGCCCTTGCTATTCCACCCTCTCCCTCTGACAGAGGGCACTGCCTCTCTCCCTCCCCCTCTGGGGGAGGGCAGGGGTGGGGGCACCCAACCCGACACCACCATCCGCTTCGAAAGCGTCAGCTTCTCCTACGAGCCCGCGCGCCAGATCCTGCATCACGTCAGCTTCGAGATCCCGGCCGGCAAGACGGTGGCCGTGGTCGGCCCATCGGGTTCGGGCAAGAGCACGCTGGCGCGGCTGCTCTATCGCTTCTACGACGTGCAGCAGGGGTGCATCAGCATTGGCGGTCAGGACATCCGCGCAGTGACGCAGACCAGCGTGCGCCAGGCGATCGGCATCGTGCCGCAGGACACCGTGCTGTTCAACGACACGGTCGAATACAACATCGCCTACGGCAAGCCCGGCGCCAGCCGAGCCGAAGTGGAAGAGGCCGCCCGCGCCGCCCGGATCCACAGCTTCATTGAGTCCACGCCCAAAGGCTACGGGACGATGGTCGGCGAGCGCGGGCTGAAGCTTTCCGGCGGAGAGAAGCAGCGCGTCGCCATCGCGCGCACGCTGCTGAAGAATCCGCCGATCATGATCTTCGACGAAGCCACCTCGGCGCTGGATTCGGCCAATGAACGCGCGATCCAGGCCGAGCTGAAAAGCGTGGCGCAGAACAAGACCACGCTCTTGATCGCCCACCGTCTGTCCACGGTGATCGATGCCCACGAGATCCTGGTGATGGAGGCCGGCCGCATCATTGAACGCGGATCTCACAACGAGCTGCTGGCCAAGGGCGGCCGCTACGCCGAGATGTGGGCG
>JBKJHN010000173.1:0-10318 GCA_046599015.1 Ramlibacter sp. | reverse complement strand
ACCAACGAGAAGTGCAGCTTCTGGCACTTTCGTTTCGACGCGCACGCCGACATGCGCATGGCGGCCCTGATGTCGGTGCTGCGCGAGGACAAGGCGCTGAAGTCGGTCTACCTGCTGGGCCAAGACTACAGTTTCGGCCATGCGGTGTTGCGTGAAGCGCGGCGCCAGCTGTCCATGCAAAGGCCCGATATCCAGATCGTTGGCGATGAGCTGCATCCGCTGCTGCGCATCAAGGACTTCGCGCCGTACGCGACCAAGATCAAGGCCACCGGCGCGCAAGCGGTGATCACGGGGAATTTCAGCAACGACCTGACGCTGCTGGTGAAGGCAGCCAGGGAAGTCGGGTTCGACGGCAAGTTCTACACCTTCTATGGCAACGCCCTGGGCACCCCAGCCGCCATCGGCGAGGCCGGATTGGGCAAGGTCATTGCGGTGGCCGACTGGCTGCCCAACGTCCAGACAGCGCAGAGCGAGGCCTTCTACCAGTCGTTCCGGCAGCGCTACCCCAGGCCCGCGGACGACTATGTGCACATGCGCATGCAGCTGATGGTCGAAGCGCTGGCGCAGGCGATCCATAACGCAGGCAGCACCGACGCGGTCGCCGTCGCGTATGCGTTGGAGCGTGCCGCTGTCAACCTGCAGGGGCAGACAGCCGCCATGCGTTCGGCGGATCACCAGTTGCAGCAGCAACTGGTGGTAGGCGTCATGGACCGACAGGGCACCCCTGGCGTGAAATTCGACGTCGAAGGTTCGGGCTACGGCTTTCGGGTGATCAAGACAATCCAGGCCGCGCAGGCGGAAATGCCCAACACCTGCAACATGCAGCGTATTCGCTGATACTCGTCCGGTACACCCTCATCCCGTCATGCGCCAAGCCATCCACCGCCTCGAAGAATCAAAAATCCGCGAAGTCGCCAATGCCGGCATGGGGCGCAGCGACGTGCTGGCATTCTGGTTCGGCGAAAGCGACGAAGTCACGCCTGATTTCATTCGTCAGGCGGCGATCGAATCGCTGCAAAACGGTGAAACCTTTTACGCGCACAACCTCGGGCTGCCCGAGCTGCGCGAGGCGGTGGCCGGCTACACCAGCAAGCTGCACGGACAGGTCGGAAGCGAGCGTATCGCGATCACTTCCGGCGGTGTCAATGCCCTGATGCTGGCGGTGCAGGCGCTGGTGGAGGCCGGTGACGAGGTGGTTGCCGTGACGCCGGTCTGGCCGAACCTCACAGCGCAGCCGCTGATCATGGGGGCCCGCTTGAAGCGGGTGTCGCTCAAGCCAGTCGGTGGCGCATGGACGCTGGACCTGCAGGCGTTGCTCGATGCCATCACGCCCTCAACCAGGCTCCTGATCGTCAACGCGCCGAACAATCCGACCGGCTGGACTTTGAACCGAGCCGAGCAGCAGGCGATCCTCCAGCATTGCCGCCGCACCGGCACCTGGATCCTGGCCGACGAAGTGTACGAGCGCCTGTACTACGAGGACACCCCGAACCGCTGCGCGCCGAGCTTCCTGGACATTGCTTCGCCAGAGGACCGGCTGGTAGTCGCTCACAGCTTTTCCAAGAGCTTCCTGATGACTGGGTGGCGGCTGGGTTGGCTGGTGATGCCCCGGGCGATGACGCCGCACATGGGCAAGCTGGTGGAGTTCAACACCTCTTGCGCGAGCGTTTTCACGCAGAGGGCGGGTGTGGTGGCGGTGCAGCGTACGGATGAGGTCACGCCTCGGCTCGTGGCGCACCTGAAGACCTGCCGTGACACGCTGGTGCCGCTGCTGCAAGCACTGCCTCAGGTGCAGGTGGAAGCGGCAAAGGGCGGGATGTACGCGTTTTTCAAGCTCGACGGTTACGGCGACTCCCTGGACCTGGCCAAGCGGCTGGTGGCCGAAGCCGGCCTGGGGCTGGCGCCGGGTAATGCGTTTGCTCCCGAGGCCCAGGGATGGCTGCGCTGGTGTTTCGCGTCTAAAGACCTATCCCGGCTGGGCCAGGGCGTCGAGCGGCTCGCATTGTGGATCGACCGTAACAACGTGCAGGACGATCCCACCTGAGGTATTCGCGGGTCCCCCGCGAATACCGATCTGATCAGCCACTGCCGGATCGCCCCAGCGATCTGGCAGTGATAGAATTGACAGGCTTTGCATGCTGCAGGGCGCACGTTGGGGTGCAGTTCCAGCCCCCAACGCAAGTTACAACATTCAAGGAAGAATCCAATGACCGCTTTGAACAAAGCCGAAGTCGTGAAGGCCAACGCGCGCGGCGCGAACGACACGGGCAGCCCGGAAGTGCAAGTCGCATTGCTGACGGCTCGCATCAACGAACTCACCCCCCACTTCAAGACGCACGCCAAGGACCACCACGGCCGCCGCGGCTTGCTGCGAATGGTGAACCGCCGCAAGAGCCTGCTGGCCTACCTGAAGAACAAGGATGCCGAGCGTTACACGGCGCTGATCGGCAAGCTGGGCCTGCGCAAGTAAGCAGGTCAAAAGCAATGAAGCGCCTGAGTTAGCCGGACGAAGTCAGCCGGACTGGCTCAGGCGTTTTTTGTTGTTGATTTATTTCGGAGACGCGCAGGACGAATACGCGCTGTGTCATTCCTTAGGGGTTGGTTACCCTGTCCCTAAGGAATGGCATCGTGTTCGACACCGCCGGTTTTCGGGCAGAAAGCGCAGCCTGATGCGCTGGTTTAAGGAGAGATGAACATGAGCATTTTCAACAAGATCACGAAGACGTTCCAGTGGGGCTCCCACACCGTCACCATGGAAACCGGCGAGATCGCGCGGCAGTCCGGCGGCGCCGTGATCGTCAACATCGACGACACCGTGGTGCTGGCCACCGTGGTCGCTTCGAAATCGTCCAAGCCGGGCCAGGACTTCTTCCCGCTCACTGTCGATTACATCGAGAAGACGTACGCGGCCGGCAAGATCCCCGGAAGCTTCTTCAAGCGCGAAGCCAAGCCGAGCGAACACGAGACGCTGACCAGCCGCCTGATCGACCGCCCGATCCGCCCGCTGTTTCCGGAAGGCTTCTTCAATGAAGTGCACGTGGTCATCCACACGCTGTCGCTGAACCCCGAGGTTGACGCCGACATCGCGGCCATGATCGGCACCAGCGCGGCGCTGGCGATCTCCGGCATCCCGTTCGCCGGCCCGATCGGCGCCGCGCGCGTCGGCTACGTCAACGGCGAATACGTCCTGAACCCCGGCCAGACGGCCCGCAAGCTGTCGGACCTGGATCTGATCGTCGCCGGCACCGAGTCCGCGGTGCTGATGGTGGAGTCGGAAGCCCAGCAGTTGTCCGAGGAGGTCATGCTGGGCGCCGTGGTGTTCGGCCATGACCAGGGCAAGATTGCCATCAACGCGATTCACGAACTGGTGCGCGACGCCGGCAAGCCCGTCTGGGACTGGCAAGCGCCGCCCAAGGATGAGCATTTCATCGCCAAGGTGACGAGCCTGGCCGAAGAGAAGCTGCGCGCGGCCTACCAGATCCGCAGCAAGCAGGCCCGCACCCACGCGTTGCGCGAAGCCAATGCCGCCGTGATGGCCGACCTGAAAGAAGAAGGCATTGCGTTCGACCCGGTCAAGGTTGAAGGCCTGCTGTTCGACATCGAAGCCAAGATCGTCCGCAGCCAGATCCTGTCGGGCGAGCCCCGGATCGACGGTCGCGACACCCGCACCGTGCGCCCCATCGAAATCCGTACCGGCGCGCTGCCGCGCACCCATGGCTCGGCCCTGTTCACCCGCGGTGAAACGCAGGCACTGGTGGTCACTACCCTGGGCACCGAGCGCGACGCGCAGCGCATCGACGCGCTGATGGGCGAGTACGAAGACCGCTTCATGTTCCACTACAACATGCCTCCCTTCGCCACCGGTGAAGTGGGCCGCATGGGCTCGACCAAGCGCCGCGAGATCGGCCATGGCCGCCTGGCCAAGCGGGCGCTCATCCCGGTACTGCCGAGCAAGGAAGAGTTCCCCTACACGATGCGCGTGGTCTCGGAAATCACCGAGTCCAACGGCTCCTCGTCGATGGCGTCGGTCTGCGGCGGCTGCCTCTCGCTGATGGACGCGGGCGTTCCGATGAAGGCGCACGTGGCCGGCATCGCCATGGGCCTGATCAAGGAAGCCAACCGCTTCGCCGTGCTCACCGACATCCTGGGCGACGAAGATCACCTGGGCGACATGGACTTCAAGGTCGCGGGCACCACCAACGGCATCACGGCGCTGCAGATGGACATCAAGATCCAGGGCATCACCAAGGAAATCATGCAGGTCGCACTGGCTCAGGCCAAGGAAGCGCGCATGCACATCCTGGGCAAGATGCAGGAAGCGCTGGGCGAGGCCAAGACCGAGGTGAGCAACTTCGCGCCGCGCCTGTTCACCATGAAGATCAATCCCGATAAGATCCGCGACGTGATCGGCAAGGGCGGCTCCGTGATCCGGGCGCTGACCGACGAGTTCGGGTGCCAGATCAACATCGAGGAAGACGGCACCATCACCATCGCCTCGAGCGATCCGGAACAAGCCGAACTGGCCAAGAAGCGCATCGAACAGATCACCGCCGAAGTGGAGATCGGCAAGGTCTATGAAGGCCCGATCACCAAGCTGCTGGACTTCGGCGCGCTGGTGAACCTGCTGCCCGGCAAGGACGGTCTGCTGCACATCAGCCAGATCGCCCACGAGCGGGTCGAGAAGGTCACCGACTACCTGAGCGAAGGCCAGATCGTGCGCGTCAAGGTGCTCGAAACGGACGAGAAGGGCCGCGTCAAGCTGTCCATGAAGGCGCTGCTGGATCGTCCGGCTGGCGACTTCCAGGAGCGTCCGCCGCGCGAGCCCCGTGGCGACCGTGAGCCGCGTGGCGAGCGCCAGCCGCGCGAACAGTTCCGCGATCAACAGCCGCGCGGGGACCAGCAGCCGCGCGAACCGTACCGCGACCAGCCCCCGCGTGAACCGCGCGACCAGCGCGAAGCGGCACCCCAGCAGGTCCCGGCCGAACCGCAGGAATAGGAGCTTTGCCGCTGCGCCCGGTGGACTGGGTGCGTGGCAAGTCATTCTCATGAAAGCCATTGAAATCAGTTCCTTTGGCCCGCCCGACGTGCTGCGTCAGGGCGAGCGTCCGCAGCCCGTGCCGGGTCCCGGCGAACTGTTGATCCGCGTCAGAGCCAGCGGGATCAACCGTCCCGATGTGCTTCAGCGCACCGGCAACTATCCTGTGCCGCCCGGCGCCTCGGACATTCCGGGGCTGGAAGTGGCCGGCGAGATCGTCGCCGGCGACGCGCAGGCCATGGCAGCCGTGGGGCTGAAGCAGGGTGAGCGTGTGTGCGCATTGGTGGCCGGCGGCGGTTATGCGGAGCTTTGCGTGGCTCCGGTGGGGCAATGCCTGCCCGTGCCCAAGGGCATGAGCGATGTCGAGGCGGCTTCGCTGCCCGAGACTTTCTTCACCGTGTGGAGCAACGTGTTCGACCGGGCGCGCCTGCAAGCCGGCGAGACCTTGCTGATTCAGGGCGGCTCCAGTGGCATCGGCGTGACGGCGATCCAGATGGCCAAGGCGCTGGGCGCGAAAGTTATCGTCACCGCCGGCAGCGACGACAAGTGCCAGGCCTGCCTGAAACTCGGCGCCGACCACGCCATCAACTACAAGACCCAGGACTTCGCGGTGGAGGTCAAGAAGCTCACCGGTGGCGGTGTCAACGTGATCCTGGACATGGTGGCGGGCGCCTATGTGGCGCGTGAAGTCGAGTGCCTGGCCGAAGACGGCCGCCTCGTCATCATTGCGGTGCAAGGCGGCACAAAAAGTGAATTCAACGCCGGCCTGGTGCTGCGCAAGCGGTTGACGATCACCGGATCCACCTTGCGGCCGCGTCCGGTGGCCTTCAAGGCCGCGATTGCGCAGGCCCTCAGGGTCAAGGTGTGGCCTCTGCTGGAAAGCGGCGCGATCAAGCCCGTGATCCACAGCACCTTTGCGGCTGCGCAAGCCTCGAAGGCGCATGAACTGATGGAATCCAATCAGCATATCGGCAAGATCGTTTTGACCTGGTGAACCCTATGACCAAGAAGCAGCTGATCGCCGGCAATTGGAAGATGAACGGCAGCCTCGCAGAGAACGACGCGCTGGTGCGCGCGCTGCTCGCGGGCATGGGTGGCGCATCCTGCCAGGTGGCGGTTTGCGTCCCGGCCCCTTATCTGGCGCAGGTGCAGATGCTGCGCTCGGGGTCGGCGCTGGAGTTGGGCGCGCAGGACGTGTCGCAGCATCCGCAGGGCGCGTACACGGGCGAGGTGTCGGCCGCCATGCTCAAGGAATTCGGCGTGCGTTACGCCATCGTCGGTCATTCCGAGCGCCGTCAACACCACGGCGAAACCGATGCGTTGGTGGCCGAGAAAGCCAAGACCGCGCTGGCCGCGGGCATTACCCCGATCGTGTGCGTGGGTGAAACTCTGGGCGAACGCGAGGCCGGCAAGACCGAGGACGTGGTCAAGCGCCAGATGGCGGCCGTGATCCATTCCAACGGCCATTGCATCAGCGAGATCGTGGTGGCGTACGAGCCCGTCTGGGCCATCGGTACGGGCAAGACCGCAACGCCCGAGCAGGCGCAGCAGGTGCATGCATTGCTGCGGGCCCAGCTCAAGGCCGCTTCCGAGCGAGCCGATCGCATTCAGATCCTGTACGGCGGCAGCATGAATGCGGCCAACGCCGCCGCGCTGCTGGGGCAGCCCGACATCGACGGCGGCCTGGTGGGAGGTGCGTCGCTCAAGGCCGCCGATTTCCTGCAGATCATTGCAGCCGCCCGTTAGGGCGCGCGTACCCGAACATTCGAAGTGAGTCTCCAATGAACGTTTTCCTTACTGTCCTTCTTGCAGTGCAAATGCTGACGGCGCTGGTCATGATCGGGCTCATCCTGATTCAGCACGGCAAAGGTGCGGACATGGGCGCCGCATTCGGCAGCGGAAGCTCCGGCAGCCTGTTCGGCGCCAGCGGCAGCGCGAACTTCCTGTCCCGCACCACGGCCGTGCTGGCGGCGGTGTTCTTCGGCTGTACGCTGGCGCTGGCGTACTTCGGCAATCTGCGGCCGGCGGACTCGTCCGGAAGCAGCGTGCTGGAACGCGCCACCAACACAGCGCCCCTACCGGCGCCCGCCGCCTCCGGCGCCGCCGCGCAGATCCCGGCCACCACAGCGCCGGCCGCGGCACCTACCACGTCCGTGCCGCCCGCGCCAGCGGCCTCCGGGGTCGGACAGATCCCGGTCAAGTGACCGAAGGAAAGGGCGCGTCACACTGGAGGATGGGCTCTATTTGCGGGTAAACTCTGATGTTGCCCGGAAAGCTAAACTGTCGACAGATCCTCAGGCATTTCCGGGTAGCAAAGCGCCGTCGTGGTGAAATTGGTAGACACGCTATCTTGAGGGGGTAGTGGCGAAAGCTGTGCGAGTTCGAGTCTCGCCGACGGCACCAACTAAAAATAATCCTGCCGGGCATGCATCGGCAGGTCAAGCGCGGATTCCAGCTGCAAGATGAATCTTGACCAGTACCTCCCTGTCTTCCTGTTCATTCTGGTGGGCGTTGCGATCGGCGTGATTCCCCAGGCGCTGGGCTGGTTCTTCAGCACCGTGCTCGGATTCCAGCGGCCCGACGCGGCAAAGAACTCTCCTTACGAGTGCGGCTTCGAGGCCTTCGAAGATGCGCGCATGAAGTTCGACGTGCGCTACTACCTCGTCGCCATCCTGTTCATCCTGTTCGACCTGGAGATCGCGTTCCTGTTTCCCTGGGCGGTGGCGCTCAAGGAGATCGGCCCGACCGGCTTCTGGGCGATGATGGTTTTCCTCGCCATCCTGGTGGTGGGGTTCGTCTACGAGTGGAAGAAGGGTGCGCTCGATTGGGAGTGATCCCGCTGGAACTCACCCAAGGACATTGCTATGGCTAACGAAGGCATTCTCGACAAAGGTTTTGTCACCACATCGGTGGACTCTGTCATCAACTGGGCCAAGACCGGCTCGCTCTGGCCGATGACGTTCGGCCTGGCCTGCTGCGCCGTCGAAATGATGCACGCCGGCGCTGCGCGCTATGACATCGACCGCTTTGGAATGTTGTTCCGTCCCAGCCCAAGGCAAAGCGACCTGATGATCGTGGCCGGCACGCTGTGCAACAAGATGGCGCCCGCCATGCGCAAGGTGTACGACCAGATGCCCGAGCCGCGCTGGGTCATCTCGATGGGCTCCTGCGCCAACGGCGGCGGCTACTACCACTACAGCTACTCGGTGGTGCGCGGCTGCGACCGCATCGTTCCGGTGGACGTGTATGTTCCCGGTTGCCCGCCGACAGCGGAAGCGCTGCTGTACGGAATCATCCAGCTGCAGCAGAAGATCCGCCGCACGCAAACGATTGCACGGGCATGAAGGCAAGCGAATGACCACAACACCTTTCGCCATCGATCCGCAAGCCCTGAAGGAAACGCTGGTTGCAACGCTCGGCCCGCTGGCCATGCGCGTCGATCTCAAGCTGGCCGAACTGACGGTGGTGGTTTCGCCGGCCGACTATCTCGCGGCCGCCACCCTGCTGCGCGATGCGCCGGGCTGCCAGTTCGAGCAGTTGCTCGATCTCTGCGGCGTCGATTACTCCGAATACCGCGATGGCGCGTGGGACGGCCCCAGGTACTGCGTCGTGTCGCACCTGCTGTCGATCGGCATGAACCAGCGCGTGCGCCTGAAAGTGTTCGCGCAAGACGATGACTTTCCGGTGGTGGATTCGGTCACCGGAATCTGGAGCTCGGCCAACTGGTTCGAGCGCGAAGCATTCGACCTCTTCGGCATTGTCTTCGAGGGCCATTCGGACTTGCGGCGCATCCTCACCGACTACGGCTTCATCGGCCATCCGTTCCGCAAGGACTTCCCGGTGTCCGGCCACGTGGAGATGCGTTACGACCCCGAGCGTGCGCGCGTGATCTACCAGCCCGTCACGATCGAGCCGCGCGAGATCACGCCGCGGATCATTCGCGAAGAGAACTATGGAGGGCTGCGATAGCTGACTTGTCATGCCGCACGGACGCAAAGCAGAACCCAAATGGCAGAAATCAAGAACTACACGATCAACTTCGGGCCGCAGCATCCGGCGGCCCACGGTGTGCTGCGCCTGGTGCTCGAACTCGATGGCGAGGTGATCCAGCGCGCCGATCCACACATCGGCCTGCTGCATCGCGCCACGGAAAAGCTGGCCGAAACCAAGACCTACATCCAGTCGCTGCCGTACATGGACCGGCTCGACTACATGTCGATGATGTGCAACGAGCACGCCTACTGCCTGGCCATCGAGAAGATGCTGGACCTGGAAGTGCCGGTGCGCGCGCAGTACATCCGCGTCATGTACTCGGAGATCACCCGGCTGCTGAACCATCTGCTGTGGCTGGGCGCTCACGGGCTGGATTGCGGCGCGATGAACATCCTCATCTACTGCTTTCGGGAACGTGAAGACCTGATGGACATGTACGAAGCCGTGTCGGGCGCGCGCATGCATGCGGCGTATTTCCGGCCGGGCGGCGTGTACCGCGATCTGCCGGACACCATGCCGCAGTACAAGGTCAACAAGATCCGTAACCAGCGCGCCATCGACCGCAAGAACGAGAACCGCCAGGGCACGCTGCTGGACTTCATCGAGGATTTCACCAACCGCTTCCCGCACTACGTCGATGAATACGAGACCCTGCTCACCGACAACCGCATCTGGAAGCAGCGTACCGTCGGTATCGGCGTGGTGACGCCGGAGCGCGCGTTGAATCTGGGCTTCACCGGTCCGATGCTGCGCGGCTCGGGCATCGCCTGGGACTTGCGCAAGAAGCAGCCTTACGACGTGTACGACCAGATGGATTTCGACATTCCGATCGGCACCACGGGCGACAGCTACGACCGCTACCTGGTGCGCGTCAACGAGTTGCGCCAGTCCAACCGCATCATCAAGCAGTGCGTCGACTGGTTGCGTGCCAACCCGGGCCCGGTGATCACCGACAACCACAAGGTCGCACCGCCGGATCGCGAGTCCATGAAGGCCAACATGGAAGAACTCATCCATCACTTCAAGCTCTTCTCCGAAGGTTTCCGTGTGCCTGAAGGAGAGGCGTACGCCGCGGTGGAACATCCCAAGGGCGAGTTCGGCATCTACATCGTCAGCGACGGCGCCAACAAGCCTTATCGCCTGAAAATCCGTCCACCCGGTTTCCCGCACCTGGCAGCCATGGATGAAATGTCACGCGGGCACATGATCGCCGACGCCGTCGCCGTGATCGGCACGATGGACATCGTGTTCGGTGAAATTGATCGCTAAACCTGATGATTTCCACCATGA
>JBKJHN010000162.1:0-9322 GCA_046599015.1 Ramlibacter sp. | reverse complement strand
CGGCGGCGGCGACCCGGTGATGTACCAGCACATCTTCTGGTTCTTCGGCCACCCCGAGGTCTACATCATGATCCTGCCGGCCTTCGGCATCATCAGCCAGGTGGTCCCGGCCTTCGCCCGCAAGCGCCTGTTCGGCTACGCGTCGATGGTGTACGCCACGTCCTCGATCGCGATCCTGTCGTTCATCGTCTGGGCGCACCACATGTTCACCACCGGCATGCCGGTGACCGGGCAGCTGTTCTTCATGTACGCGACGATGCTGATCGCCGTGCCCACCGCGGTCAAGATCTTCAACTGGATCGCGACCATGTGGGAGGGCTCGATGACGCTGGAAACGCCGATGCTGTTCGCTATCGGCTTCATCTTTGTATTCACCATCGGCGGGCTGACCGGCCTGATCCTGGCGCTGGCGCCAATCGACCTGCTGCTGCAGGACACCTACTATGTCGTGGCGCATTTCCACTACGTGCTCGTCGCCGGATCGCTGTTCGCGATGTTCTCCGGCTTTTACTACTGGGTGCCCAAGTGGACCGGCGTGATGTACAACGAGTCGCGCGGCAAGATCCATTTCTGGTGGACGATGATCGCCTTCAACGTCACCTTCTTCCCGATGCACTTCCTGGGCTTGGCGGGCATGCCGCGGCGCTACGCCGACTACCCGATGCAGTTCGCCGATTTCAACGCCTGGGCTTCGGTGGGCGGATTCGCCTTCGGCTTCGCGCAGGTGTACTTCTTCTTCTTTGTGGTTCTGCCGTGCCTGCGCGGCCAGGGCGAACCGGCGCCGCAGCGTCCCTGGAACGACCCGGACGGCAAGGGCGCGGAAGGCCTGGAGTGGGAGGTGCCATCGCCGGCGCCTTTCCATACCTTTGAAACGCCGCCCCGCCTGGACCCCACCGCAACCCGCATCCTGGATGCACGCGTGATGCCCGAGCGTCACGAGCCGGTCGCGCCAGGCTCGCACGGCCACTGAGCACCGGCATGGCGACCGACGACCAGAAGAAGGGTAACTTGCGGATGGCGCTCGTGCTGGTGTCGATCGCTTTGGCGTTCTTCGGCGGCTTCATGATCAAGATGTACCTGCTGGCCCAATAGCACGATGGGTATCCGCTCGCAAAACAGGACGATGGTAGGCAAGCTGGTGGTCGTGGCCGCCGGCATGTTCGCCTTCGGCTATGCCCTGATCCCGATCTACAGGCAAATCTGCGAGATCACGGGCATCAACATTCTGTCTCTCTCGGAACGACAGGTGCCCGGAGGCGGCAGCGCCGGTCGCAACGTTAGCGTGCCGGACAATTCGCAGATGGATCTGAGCCGCACGATCACGGTCGAATTCGACGCCAATGCCCGCGGTCCCTGGGAATTCAGGCCGGCTCAGCGCTCGGTGCAGGTGCACCCGGGCCAGCTGGCCACGGTGATGTACGAATTTCAGAACGTGCAGAACCGCCGGATGGCGGCACAGGCGATTCCCAGCTACGCCCCGCAACAGGCGGCAGCGCATTTCAACAAGCTCGAGTGCTTCTGCTTCCAGCAGTACACGCTGGAGGCGGGCGAGAAGAGGCAGTGGCCGGTGGCGTTCGTGATCGACCCCAAGCTGTCCAAGGACGTGACCACCATCACGCTGTCGTATACGTTTTTCGAGGTCGGCGGCAGGACGCCTCCGGCGCCGCTATGAGTGTGCTTCGTACGGTCAAGGCCGTTGGCTGGTCATTCATCGGCATCCGCAAGAACAGCGAATATCAGGACGACCTGCGTACGGTCAACCCGTTTTACATCATCGTGGTGGCCCTGATGGCCGTGGCGCTGTTGGTGGGCGGGCTGGTGCTGCTGGTCAATTGGGTGGTCGCCCCTTAAGCAACCTATAAAAAGCATCGGGAATCAGGAGTTCAAATGAGTACCAGCGCCTCAGGCAGCCAACCCTACTATTTCGTCCCACCGCCTTCGCGCCATCCCGCCATGGCCTCCTTTGGCCTGCTGTGGATCATCTTCGGCGCGGCCCAGTGGATCAACGGCGTCGGCTGGGGCCAGTACGTGATGTTCTTCGGCTTCGCCTGGCTGTTCTTCACGCTGTTCCAGTGGTTCCGGCAGGCGATCGGCGAGAGCGAATCCGGCAGCTATGGGCACAAGGTCGATCTTTCGTTCCGCTGGAGCATGAGCTGGTTCATCTTCTCCGAAGTGATGTTCTTCGGCGCCTTCTTCACAGCTTTGTGGTGGATGCGTTCGCATTCCGTGCCCGCGCTGGGCGGTCTGGACAACGCGCTGCTCTGGCCTGACTTCAAGGCGGTGTGGCCGACTCTGGCACCGGGGACGACCGCGTCGCCGGCCAACATCATCGAGCCATTCCAGGTGATGACACCGTTCTGGCTGCCCACCATCAACACCGCGCTGCTGCTGTCCTCGGGCGTGACGCTGACGATTGCGCACCACGCGCTGCGCGAGAATCACCGCGGCCGCACGATTGCGTTCATGTGGATCACCGTCCTGCTGGGCGCGACCTTCGTCGGCGTCCAGGCTTACGAATACTTCCACGCGTACAGCGACCTGAATCTCAAGCTCAGCTCGGGCGCCTACGGATCGACGTTCTTCATGCTGACGGGCTTTCACGGCTTTCACGTGCTCGTCGGCATGCTGATGCTGCTGTTCATCACCTTGCGCCTCATGAAGGGCCACTTCACCCCCGACCGCCACTTCGGCTTCGAGGGCGCGGCGTGGTACTGGCACTTTGTGGACGTGGTCTGGCTGGGCTTGTACACGCTGGTGTACTGGCTGTAACGGAGGATAACAAGGGCCGCGAAGCGGCCCTTGTCCTTCGAGTTATTTCGTCAGCGGGATGCCGGTTGGCTGGATGTAGCCGAACTTCCAGGCCAGCAGGATGCAGATGAACAGCAGGATCGAAAGGCCGACGCGGAATGCCAGCGCGCGCGCCATGTTGCTGGTCTTGGGCTTGCCGTCGCGGCCGTCGCGCATCATGAAGAACAAGGCCGACCCCAGGCTGCCGATGATGGCCACGAACGCCAGGAGCACGAGGTATTTCATGGAGGCGATTATCCCGTGACCGGCAGGCGATCGCCGCGCTTCTGGCTGGTGACGCTGGCTGCGGCTGCGAGCCTGTGCGCGACGCTCGCACTCGGCGCCTGGCAGTTGGGCCGCGCCGGCGAAAAGCTGGCTCTGCAAGCCGCCATCGAGCAGCGGATGACCATGCCGGCCCTCGACCAGCGGGCACTGCTCTCTGGTACACCGGCCGATCCGCTGCACCGTGCCGTCGTTCTGCGGGGCACGTGGGACGCGCAGCACACCGTCTTCCTCGACAATCGCCAGATGCGAGGCAAGCCCGGTTTTTACGTGGTGACGCCGCTCAAGCTCGAGGGCAGCAGCTCGGCGGTGCTGGTGGAGCGCGGTTGGGTGCAGCGCAACTTCGTGGAGCGCGACAGGTTGCCGGCCATCGAGACGGCACACGGGTTGGTCGAGGTGCGCGGCCGGATCGCCCCGCCGCCGGGCAAGCTATACGAATTCGCCGGGGCGGGAAACGGCCGCATCCGGCAAAATCTGGACCTGGTTCAATTTCGCGCCGAAACCCGGCTGGCGTTGCTCGACCTGGCTGTGCAGCAGTCCGGCGGCCCATCCGAAGGTCTGTTGCGCGACTGGCCCAAGCCC
The DNA here is from genome assembly GCA_046599015.1 of Ramlibacter sp. Lineage (GTDB taxonomy): Bacteria > Pseudomonadota > Gammaproteobacteria > Burkholderiales > Burkholderiaceae_C > Ramlibacter. The sequence continues at coordinate 5,671 of JBKJHN010000162.1, read as the reverse complement.
GCAAGCGGCGTCGAGAAAAACTACGGTTATGCGTTTCAGTGGTGGGCGCTCAGCGCCCTGATTGCCATCCTTTATGTCTGGTTCCAGTTCATCGCCGCCCGCCGGAAGGCCGCCCATGCTTGACGAGCCGCTGGGGCTGACGGTGCATTCGCTTCCACGTCCGCAAGACGCGGTGGATAGAGACAGCCGCCGCACGCGAATGGGCCGCCTGAAGATGCTGGCGGTGCTGGCGGTATGCGCGTCGCCGGTGGTTGCCTCCTACTTGACGTACTACGTGATCCGTCCGGAAGGGCGGCGCAATTACGGAGAGCTGATCGAGCCGCAGCGGCCACTGCCGGTCTTTGGCGCGAGCACGCCCGATGGCAGGCCCGTGCCGCTGCAGTCATTGCGAGGGCAGTGGCTGCTGGTCAGCGTGGCCGGCGGCGCCTGCGACGCCGCATGCGAGAAGCACCTGTACCTGCAGCGGCAACTGCGCGAGGGTTTGGGCAAGGACAAAGACCGGATGGACTGGATCTGGCTGGTCTCGGATGACGCGCCGGTGCGCGAATCCCTGTTGCCTGCGGTGGCGGCGGCCACCGTACTGCGCGTCGACCGGCAGCAGCTCGGCCAATGGCTGGCGCCGGCGCAGGGCAGACAACTGAGCGAGCATCTCTACGTTGTCGATCCGTTGGGCAACTGGATGATGCGCTTTCCGGCAGCCGCGCAAACGCAGCTCGATCCGGCCGCGGCCAAGAACATCAAGCGCGACCTGGAACGGCTGCTGCGAGCTTCCAACAGCTGGGACCTGCCTGGCCGTCAGGTGCCATGATGAATCCCGCGACGCTTGCCGGTCGGGGTGTTTGATGGACGCCCAGCTCTATGACCTTTCGCCGGCACTGCGCCTCATGTTGATGGGCGTGGCGGTCGCACTGGGGCCGCTGGCCTGGGTGTGGCTGCGCAATCGCGAGGCTTCCGGCGCGCGCCGGCTGCAGGCGCTGACCCTGCTGACGCTGTTCCTGACTTTCGACCTGGTGCTGTTCGGCGCCTTCACCCGTCTCACCGACTCCGGGCTGGGGTGTCCGGACTGGCCGGGCTGCTATGGCAATGCCAGTCCTGCTGGCGCGCAAGTCGAGATCAGCCGAGCGCAAGCGCAAATGCCTACCGGCCCCGTGACTCACGGCAAGGCGTGGATCGAGATGGTTCATCGTTACCTGGCGACCGGCGTCGGTGTCCTGATCCTCACATTGACAGCCGCGACATGGCTGCAGCGCAGGCGCGGTGGGCCGGTCAGCCCGTGGTGGCCGGCCGTGACGCTGGCGTGGGTCTGCCTGCAAGGGGCGTTCGGCGCGTTGACGGTGACGATGAAGCTGTTCCCCGCCATCGTGACGTTGCACCTGCTCGGTGGCCTCGTGCTGCTGGCGTTGCTGTGCCGTCAGGCGGTGGCTTATGAACACGCACAAGCGGGCCGCGCACCGGTGGCGGTGCCGGCCGGAACCCGAAGCTGGCTGATCGCCGCGTTCGCCTTGTTGTGGCTGCAGGTGGCGCTCGGCGGCTGGGTCAGCACCAACTATGCGGTTCTGGCCTGCAGCGATTTCCCCACCTGTCAGGGCAGCTGGTGGCCGGCGATGGACTTCGGCCAGGGCTTCGAGCTGTGGCGAGAGCTGGGCAAGACTGGCGCCGGCGAGCACATCGACTTCAGCGCGCTCACGGCAATCCACTTCGTGCACCGCCTGCTGGCCGGCGCGGTTTTCGCGGTGCTGGGTTGGGTGGCCTGGCGCCTCCACTCGAGTGGTACCTTGCGAGTGCAGGCTCGCTGGCTCGTCGTGCTGCTGCTCTGGCAGCTGGTCACCGGTCTTTCCAACGTGATCCTGGGATGGCCGTTGCTGGCCGCCATTGCCCACACCGGCGGGGCGGCAGCGCTGGTGGTCGTTCTGACCTGGGCACTGTGTGAAAGCAGGAGCTCCGCCGTGCCGGTGCACAGCGCGCCGATGGGTGGCGGCAAGGCGTCGACATGAGCGCAGCCACTCCGCACGCCGTGTCGCAGCCGCTGGCTTCGCGGGTGCGGCAGTTCTATTTGCTGACCAAGCCGCGCGTGATCCAACTCATCGTGTTCTGCGCGCTGATCGGCATGGTGCTGGCCGTGCCGGGTGTGCCGACGCTGGCGGACCTGCGGCTGGCCTTCATTGCCTGCATGGGTATCTGGCTGGTCGCCGGCGCGGCCGCCGTATTCAATTGCCTGGTAGAGAAAGGCATTGACGCCAAGATGCGCCGCACCGCCTGGCGTGCCACGGCGAAAGGCGAACTGAACGACTGGGAGACACTGCTGTTTGCCGCGGTGCTGTGCGCGTTGGGCTCGTGGCTGTTGTATGTGTGGGTCAACCCGCTGACGATGTGGCTCACCTTTGCCACTTTCGTCGGCTACGCCGTGATCTACACCGTGATCCTGAAGCCACTGACGCCGCAGAATATCGTGATTGGCGGCGCTTCCGGTGCGATGCCGCCGGTGCTCGGCTGGGCCGCCATGACGGGTGACGTGAGCCCCGAGGCGCTGATCCTTTTTCTGATCATTTTCCTGTGGACTCCGCCGCACTTCTGGGCGCTGGCCTTGTACCGGGTGGAGGACTATCGCAAGTCCGGCCTGCCGATGCTGCCCGTCACGCACGGCAATGAGTTCACCCGGCTTCAGGTCTTCCTGTATACGCTGGTGCTGTTCGCCGCGTGCCTGATGCCCTTTGCCTACGGGATGAGTTCCTGGCTCTACCTGGTGGCGGCGCTCGCCCTGAGCTTTGGCTTTTCCCTCCATGCTTTCCGGCTCTGGCGCAACTATTCGGATGCACTGGCGCGCAAGACCTTCCGTTTTTCTTTAATTCACCTCAGCGCGCTTTTCGCCGCGTTGCTGGTGGATCATTACCTCTTTTGATGCCATGAACCGCCGACGCATTCTCGCCTCCATCGCCGCTTGCACTGTCCCTGCGGGGCTGGGCGTTGTGCTCGCCGCGTGTACCGAATCAAAGCCGCAGTTCAAGGCTATCGACGTGACCGGCGCCGAATACGGAAAGGACTTTCAGCTGACCGACCACAACGGCCAGCCGCGCAGCTTGAAGGATTTCAAGGGCAAGCTGGTGGTGATGTTCTTTGGCTATACCCAGTGCCCGGACGTGTGCCCGACCACGATGACGGAACTGGCCGAGGTCAAGAAGCTGCTTGGCGCCGACGGCGACAAGCTCCAGGTGCTGTTCGTCACGGTCGATCCTGAGCGGGATACGCCTGAAGTGCTCAAGGGGTACATGACCAATTTCGACCCTGCCTTCCTGGCTTTGCGCGGCACACCGGAGCAGCTCGCCGCCCTCGCGAAGGATTTCAAGGTCTATTTCAAGAAGGCGGAAGGCAGGACGCCGACCAGCTACACGATGGACCACTCCTCCGCCAGCCTGGTGTACGACACGCAGGGGCGACTGCGGCTGTACACGCGCTACGGCAGCGGCGCGCCGGCGCTGGTGTCCGATTTGCAGCTGTTGCTCAAGCACGGCTGAAACGCTGGGCTGGTGCAGCCAGCACAGCGCACCGCGAGTTATTCGGCCTTGATCCCGCGACTCGCAATGACGCCGCCGAGCAGGACCGTGTCGGATTTGATTCGGTTCGCCAGGCCCTCGGCCGATGTGCCGGCTACTTGCCAGCCTTGCTGAAACAGCTTCTGCCGAACTTCAGGGCTTCTGACGATCTCGCTGATCAGCGCTGACAGCTTGGCGACGATGTGTTTGGGCAATGTGGCTGGTCCGGCCGCGGCGTTCCAGATCTCCAGCTGAAAGCCTTTGACCCCACCCTCGGCCAGGCTGGGGTATTCCGGCACCAGCGGACTGCGGCCGCTGGACGTCACGCCGACGGCCTTCAGTTTGCCGGCCCGGATCTGCGCCGCGGCCAGGCCGGGCGGCAGCAGCGAGAGTTGGATTTGCCCGCTGAGCATTGCGTTGATCACTTGCGGATTGCCGGGGTAGGGCACGTGCACAGGGTCGATAGCTGTCTTGGTCTTGAGCAGCTCCATGCCGATGTGGCCCACCGTTCCGACGCCGGGGGTGCCATAGCTCCATTTATTGCCGGCATTGCGCGCCGCTTCAAAAAATTCCTGGGCGCTGTTGGCCGGCGCACTCGCTGGCGCCGTGAGCAGCAGCGGCGCGGTGCCGATCAGGCTGATGGGCGCCAGGTCCTTGAGCGGGTCGAAGGGCGTCGCCGGGTTCAGCAGCCTGGCAATCGTCATGTTGCCGTTGATCATGACGCCGATGGTGTGTTCGTCGGTCGCCTTGGCAACCATGTCGGCCGCGATGTTCCCGCCCGCACCGGGCCGGTTTTCCACGACCACGGGCTGACCGAGCGCCTTCGACAACGGCTCGGCGATGGTCCGGGCCACCAGGTCTGGCGTCGAGCCCCCGGGGAACCCGACCAGGATGCGCAGCGGCTTGGTCGGCCACGCAGCGGCCTGTCGGCTGGCGGATTTCTGGGCGAGCACGCCCGTCGATGCGGTAGCGAGCGCGAACATCAGGGCGGTTCGGCGCACAGGGTCGTGGGGCATGTTGATCTGTTCCTGAAGTAAGGTCCGCGTTCGGGCCGAGCTTCGCATCCTAGCGCCTGAGCTTGCTGGCTGACGGGAGCAATCCCTCACCAAAAGAAAAGACCCGGCTGGGCCGGGCCTTCAAGGTCTGAGGCGACCAGGTCGCGCCTCGTAATCAGTAGCGCTCAAACATAGGCAGCCAGCGCCTTCTTCATCTTCTTCATGGCTGCCGCTTCGATCTGGCGGATTCGCTCGGCACTGACGCCGTACTCTCCGGCCAGGTCGTGCAGGGTCAGGCCGCCCGAACCGTCGTCGTTGACCTTGAGCCAGCGTTCCTCGACGATGCGGCGGCTGCGCGGATCAAGCTCGTCCAGCGCGGCGGCTATTCCGTGGCTGGCCAGCACGTCACGCTCGCGCGAAGCCATGACCTCGGTCGGCTCGTGCCTGGCATCCGCCAGGTAGGCGATGGGACCGAAGGCTTCTTCACCGTCGTCATGCGGCGCCGGATCGAGCATCACGTCGCCCCCGGCCATCCGGGCTTCCATTTCGATGACTTCCTCGCGCTTGACCTTCAAGTCGCGCGCCATCGAGTCGATCTGCGCGTCCGTCAGGCTGTCACGATGGGTCTGCGCGTCGGCGTCGTCCTTGAACCCCTGCTTCATTGAACGCAGGTTGAAGAACAGCTTGCGCTGGGCCTTGGTGGTCGCGACCTTCACCATCCGCCAATTCTTCAGGATGTACTCATGGATCTCAGCCTTGATCCAGTGCAGCGCGTAGCTGACCAGGCGCACACCCTGGTCCGGATCAAAGCGTTTGACCGCTTTCATCAGACCAATATTGCCCTCCTGGATCAGGTCGGCGTGGGGGAGGCCGTAGCCCAGGTATTTACGAGAAGTAGCCACTACCAGGCGCAAGTGTGACAACACCAGTTTTCCAGCGGCGTCCAGATCGTTATTGTCTTTCAGGCTTCTGGCAAAAGCCTGCTCCTGCTCTAAAGTAAGCATGGGCAGGCGGTTAACCGCAGAAATGTAGGCGTCCAGATTGCCCAGAGGCGGCAGCAAGGACCACGGATTGGCAGCCGCCAACTGGGTGGTTGCGGGGGCCACTTGAGGGGACAGGGCGTAAGACATAGCGCAAAACTCCTTT
>JBKJHN010000019.1:0-5365 GCA_046599015.1 Ramlibacter sp. | reverse complement strand
TGCGCGACAGCGGCGTCACCTTCAAGGAGGTGGGGCCCGAGGAAGCCCGCGTCATCGAGCCCGCACTCAACCCGGATACGCAATTTGCCGGGGCCGTGCACCTGCCGAACGACGAGGTGGGCAACTGCCGGCAATTCGCGCTGCTGTTAAAGGCGGAAGCCCAGGCACGCGGCGTGAATTTCGAGTTCAACACCGCCGTGGATCCGCTCAATCCCGCCGCTCCCGGCACGTTGCGGGTCTGGACACTCGGTGAAGAAGCCCCGGTGCAGCGTCACTTCGATGCCGTGATCGTCTGCGGCGGCGTCGACTCTGCCGAACTGCTGCGCCCGCTTGGCCTGCAAATCCCGTTGGCGCCCATCTACGGCTACTCGATCAGCGCGCCGATCGGCGAGCCGCTCAATGCGCCCCGCAGTGCGTTGATGGACGAGCGCTACAAGGTGGCCATTTCCCGGATGGGCAACCGGGTGCGGGTGGCCGGCAGCGCTGAAATCGGGGGATTGCCGGGCGTCAAGCGCGCATCCGCCATCAGGACGCTGTACAAGGTGCTGCAGGACTGGTTTCCGGGCGCCGCCCAGCTCGCGAATACCAGCGCTGGCGTGCAGGAATGGAAGGGTGCCCGGCCGATGTTGCCGGATGGACCGCCGATGATCGGAGCCAGCGGGATCCCCGGTGTCTGGATCAACCTGGGGCACGGCTCCAGCGGTTGGGCCTTGGCGTGCGGCAGTGCCCGCGTGGTGACCGACTTGATGGCGGGCCGCGTTCCGGAGGTCGACATCGACGGATTGGGTGTGGAGCGATTGACGAAGTAGCCGTGGCCCGGTCAGCGGGTGATGCCAGAATCCTGCCATGCACTGCATCAGACCCGACCGCGACTGGCCGCTGTTCGACATCGCGACGACGCGGCTTATCGAGCAGGCGGCAACCGCGAATCTCCCGCCCCACACGCTGATGCAACGCGCAGGACTCGCCGTGGCGCGTCTGGCGCTGGCCCTGGCTCCTCATGGCAGCATCTTCTGGTGCGCCTGCGGGCCTGGCAACAACGGCGGCGACGCAATGGAAGCCGCCCTGCATTTGCGTCAATGGGGCAAGCAGGCGATCGTCACCTGGGCCGGTGATGAGAGCAAGGCGCCCGCTGATTCCCTGGCCTCGTTGCAGCGCGCCCGTGCGGCCGGGGTGGAATTCGCGGGCCAGCCACCGGATCGATGGGATCTGGCCCTGGATGGATTGTTCGGATTGGGCAATTCACGGCCGCTTGAAGGCATTCTGCTGGAGTGGGCCACCGCGATGAACAACAGCAGCGCGCCGGTGCTCGCCATCGACTTGCCTTCCGGTCTGAATGCCGACATGGGTGCCGGCTCCCCAGTGCGCGCCAACCACACGATCACCTTGCTCACCCTGAAACCAGGCTTGTTCACCGGCGGCGGCCGCGACGCCGCCGGGCAGGTATGGTTTGATGGGCTCGGGGTCGACCTCGGGTCCCGAGAGCCAACTGCCTGGCTGAGCGGCCCGCCTGTTGCCCGCGCGAGGCCGCACGCGTCGCACAAGGGTACTTACGGGGATGTGGCCGTCATCGGCGGTGCGCCTGGCATGAGCGGCGCCGCGCTGCTGGCCGGCTCCACCGCACTGCATGGCGGCGCCGGCCGTGTGTACGTGGCCTCACTGGATGACGGCGCGACTGGCATCGATTCCTCGCAGCCGGAGCTGATGATGCGACGCTGGGACGCATTGGACCTGTCCCGAATGGCCGTGGCGTGTGGCTGCGGTGGTGGCGATGAAGTCCGCGCGGTGTTGCCCAAAGTGCTATCCACCGCCAACACGTTGGTGCTGGATGCGGACGCTCTCAATGCAATCGCCGCCGACACGCAGTTGCAGTCCCTTTTGCAGTCGCGGGCCCGCCGCAATCGGCCCACAGTGCTGACGCCCCATCCACTGGAAGCTGCGCGGCTGCTGGGTTGCAGCACTTCTGAAGTCCAGCAGGATCGGCTGGCTACCGGACGCGAGCTGGTCCAACGCTTTGGCTGCGTGGCGGTGTTCAAGGGGTCGGGCACTGTGATCGCCGGTCCGGGCATGACGCCGAGAATCAATTCGACCGGCAATGCGCGACTGGCGACGGCGGGAACGGGAGATGTACTCGCTGGCGCGATTGCCGCGCGGCTGGCCGCCGGAATGGGTGCTTTTGAGGCTGCCGCGGCTGCGGTGTACGCGCATGGCGCGGCGGCTGATGCCTGGCCCTGCGACGTGCCGCTCACGGCGGGCGCGTTGGCCCGCCGCGTCTAAACAGCCTGGATTGTGGGTCGAGCCAGGTCGAGCCCGCAATGACAAGCTACCCTCGCCCCACAAAAGGCATCTTCGTCGCCATCACCGTGTGGAACAGGACGTTCGCTTCCAGCGGCAGGTTTGCCATGTAAAGGATCGACTGCCCGACGATGCTGGCGTCCATCAGCGGCTCGACGGCGATCTCGCCATTGGCTTGAGGGACGCCCTTGGCCATGCGCGCGGCCAGTTCGGTGAGCGCATTGCCGATGTCGATCTGGCCCACCGCGATGTCGTACTTGCGCCCGTCGAGCGACGCCGTCTTGGTCAGGCCCGTGACCGCGTGCTTCGTGGCCGTATACGCGATGGACCCGGGCCGAGGCGCGTGCGCCGAAATCGAACCGTTGTTGATGATGCGCCCGCCCATCGGCCTTTGCGCCTTCATGACCCGGAAGGCTTCGCGGATGCCGTAGAACATGCCGTTGAGGTTGGTATCCACGACGCGTTTCCAGTCCTCGATGGCAATATCCTCCAGCGCAGCGCCGCCCAGACCCATGCCGGCGTTGTTGAACAGCAGGTCGACCCGGCCCCAGGCCTTCACGGCGGCGGCGAACAGGGCTTCGACCGAGGCGTGGTCGGTCACATCGGTGGGAACCGCCAGGGCTCGGCCCGCCGCATTCGCCTCGCTCACCACCTGCTCCAGCGGTTCGCGGCGACGCCCTGCGACGGCGACACGCCAGCCGTCCCCGAGCAGTGCCAACGCCGCCGCCTTGCCGACGCCCGTGCCGCCGCCGGTGACGATGGCCACCCGGCCGGCCGATGTATTGACTGCCATAGCTCAGCTCCTTCGGATTAACGGCGGGCCTTGCGGCCCTTGCTCTTGCTGGGCGCTTTCTTGACCGCGGCCTTGAGCGCGTGGATGGGGGATGCCGGCTGCGCGGACGCCGCTTTCTTCGCGGCGCGCTTGGTGGAAGACTTGGCCGGCACACCGGCTGCGCCGCGGGACGGTGCGCCGGGCACGCCCTTCTCCTTCATCGCGCGAGCGACCAATTCCTCGCCCTCATGCACCAGCCGGAAATCAATCCTCCGGCCGTCGAGGTCGACCCGGCTCACTTGCACCCTCACGCGCGAGCCGATCGCATATCGGATGCCGGTGCGCTCGCCCCGCAGTTCCTGGCGCGCTTCATCGAACTTGAAGTATTCGCCTCCGAGTTCGGTGATGTGCACCAGCCCTTCCACGTACATCTGATCCAGCGTGACGAAGATGCCGAACGTCGTCGCCGAGGTGACCACACCGCTGTACTCCTCGCCCAGATGCTCGCGCATGTATTTGCACTTGAGCCAGGCTTCGACATCGCGGCTGGCCTCGTCGGCGCGCCGTTCGTTGGCGCTGCAATGCAGGCCCGCGGCCTCCCAGGCCTGCACTTCGCGGCTCGGGGGCGGTGGCGGCTTCTTCAGGCGATGTCCCGGTGCCTTCACGCGGGTGGCCAGTCTGCGGGCCAGTTTCTCGTGCGCCTCGCCCGGCGTGGGCAGCACTGGCAACTCGTACTTCTCGGCGGCGAGAATGGCTTTGATCACACGATGCACCAGCAAATCGGGGTAGCGGCGGATCGGGCTGGTGAAGTGCGTGTAGGCGTCGTACGCCAGGCCGAAGTGGCCGCTGTTGATCGGCGTGTAGATCGCCTGGGACATTGAACGCAACAGCATCGTGTGGATCTGCTGAGCGTCCGGGCGATCCTTGGTGGCCTCGGCCACTCGCTGGAATTCCGCGGGCAGCGGGTCTTCGCTGATCGTCAATGGCACACCGATGGCCTTGAGGTAGCCGCGCAGGATATCTTTTTTCTCGGGCGTGGGTCCCTCGTGCACGCGGAACAGGCCGGGATGTTTGCTCAGCTGGATGTAGTCGGCGCTGCAGACGTTGGCGGCCAGCATGGCCTCCTCGATCAACCGGTGTGCGTCGTTGCGCACCCGCGGCACGATGCGATCGATCCGGCCGTTCTCATCGCAGATGATCTGGGTCTCGGTGGTTTCGAAGTCCACCGCGCCTCGCTGGTTGCGCGCCTTGAGCAGCGCGCGGTACACATCGTGCAGGTTCAACAGGTCCTGGACGCGGTCCTTCTGGCGGATCGCCTCTGGCCCGCGGGTGTTGGCCAGGATCGCGGCCACCTCGGTATAGGTGAACCGCGCGTGGCTCCACATCACGCCGGGATAGAACTGGTACGCGTAGATCTCTCCGGTGGAAGTCACGAGCATGTCGCAGACCATGCACACCCGCTCCACCTCGGGATTGAGCGAACACAGGCCGTTCGAGAGCTTCTCCGGCAGCATCGGGATGACGCGCCGTGGAAAATAAACGCTGGTCGCGCGGTCATAGGCGTCGACATCGATTGCGCTGCCGGTCTCGACATAGTGACTGACATCGGCAATCGCCACCAGCAGGCGCCAGCCCTTGCCGCGTCCCACCTTGGCAGGCTCGCAATAAACAGCATCGTCGAAATCGCGCGCGTCCTCGCCGTCGATGGTGACCAGCGGCACATCGGTCAGGTCGACCCGATGCTTCTTGTCCTGCGGCCGCACCTTGTCGGGCAGCGAGCGGGCTAGGCCGATGCACCCGTCCGAGAACTCGTGCGGCACGCCGTACTTGCGCACCGCGATCTCGATCTCCATGCCGGCGTCGTCGATCTCGCCCAGCACCTCCTTCACGCGCCCGACCGGCTGTCCATACAGGCTGGGAGGTTCCGTGAGCTCGACGACGACGACCTGTCCCGCCTTCGCGAGCCCGGTCGCGCCCTTGGGAATCAGCACATCCTGGCCGTAGCGCTTGTCTTCGGGCGCGACCAGCCAGACGCCGCTCTCATGCAGCAAGCGGCCGATGATGGGCTGCGGCGGCCGCTCGACGATCTCCACCACACGGCCTTCGGGCCGGCCTTTGCGGTCGTGGCGCACGATGCGTGCCTTGACGCGATCCTTGTGCAGCACCGCGCGCATTTCATTCGGCGGCAGATAGATGTCGCCCTCGCCGTCGTCACGAAGCATGTAGCCGTGACCGTCGCGGTGCCCCTGGATCACACCCTCGATTTCATCGAGGAGTCCGTTGGCAATGTGTCCGATA
>JBKJHN010000007.1:0-12844 GCA_046599015.1 Ramlibacter sp. | reverse complement strand
TCGCTGGACGTGCTGTCCGATCGGCTTTGCCGGCCGTTCGATGCGATGCGCCGCGGCATCTCCATCGGCGAGGGCGCCGCATTCGCGTTGCTCGAGCGTCCGCCCGGGCGGTTGCCGCCGGACGCCATTCTGCTGCTCGGTGCAGGCGAGTCCAGCGACGCGCACCACATGTCGGCGCCGCATCCTGAAGGCCTTGGCGCCCAGATGGCGATGCAGCAAGCCATGGAGATGGCTGGTGTCACGCCGAGCCAGGTCGGCTACATCAACCTCCACGGCACTGCTACACCGGCCAACGACACGGCCGAGGGCCTGGCCGTGGCGACGCTGTTCGGCGCGGGGGGCGTTGCCTGCAGTTCAACCAAAGGCGCGACCGGTCACACGCTCGGCGCGGCGGGCGGCCTGGAGGCCGTGATCAGCGCACTGGCCTTGCGGGACGGCATGGCATGGGCGGGGCCCAACACTGAAACACTCGACCCGGCGATCGCTCCAGTCGATTACCTGCTGGAGAACCGGGCCGGCCTCATCGATTTCGCGTTGAGCAATTCGTTTGGTTTCGGCGGCACCAACAGCAGCCTGCTGCTGGGGCGCGCCATCGGCGATCGTCTCCTGGCGCAGGGCGCGGCCGCGCCGGTCACGCAGTTGAGTGTCTGGGTCAGCGGCGTCGGCCTGCTGGGTCCCGGTTTCGACACCTGGGTCGAGGGCCGCGCCATGCTGAGCGGCGCCACCGCTGTGCGCCGCGACAAGACCCGACTGCCGACCCCCCTGAGCTTGCCTCCGGCGGAACGGCGCCGCGCCGGGCTCGCCGTCAAGGCCGCATTGGCGGTGGGCCGGCAGGCGCTGGAGGCGGCCGGGGTGGCCGCAGCCGAGCTGGCTTGCGTCTTTACTTCCTCGGGCGGCGATGGCGTGAACTGCCACGAGATGTGCACCGCGCTGGCGTCGGCGGATCGGGTCATTTCACCGACCCGCTTTCACAACTCGGTGCACAACGCGGCGGCAGGCTATTGGAGTATTTCCTCGCACGCCATGGCAACCTCCTCGGTGCTTTGCGCTTACGACGGCAGCTTCGCCGCGGGCCTGCTCGAAGCCGTGGCGCAGTCGGTTGTCGAAGACCGGCCGGTGCTGCTGATCGCGTACGACACGGACTATCCTGAACCGTTGTTCGGTGTCAGGCCGCTGCCCGACACCTTCGGGGTGGCGCTGCTGGTGTCGCCCCGTCCGGGATCGCATGACCTGGGCCGGATCTCGATGCGACCGGATGCGGCGTTCACGCCGGAGCCCGCCCGCACGCTGGAGGACCCCGCGCTCGAATCGATCCGAAGTGCGATTCCCGCCGCGCGCTGCTTGCCCCTGCTGCGGGCGCTGGCGCTGGGCGTTGACGAGACGGTTGTGATCGGGTACCTGGACGGCCTGCAGTTGTCCGTGCGGGCGCAGCCATGTTGAGCCGGGCCGAAATTGCCCGGCGCATTCCGCACCAGGGACGCATGTGCCTGCTCGAGCGAGTGGTCGATTGGAACCGGGACCGCATCCACTGCGAGGCTGCCAGTCATCGCGATGCAGACCACCCCCTGCGCGCCCATGGGCGGCTTGGCATTGCCTGCGGCATCGAATATGCGGCGCAGGCGATGGCGGTGCATGGGGCACTCATTGGCGAGGCCCAAGGGCTGGACTCGAACCGGCCTCGGCAGGGCTACCTGGCGAGCGTGCGCAACGTGAGCCTGCTTGCCGACCGGCTCGACGATGTGGTGGGCGACTTGACGGTGCGGGCCGAGCGCGTCATGGGCGACGGCAACAACATCATCTACAGCTTCAGCATCGAGGCCGGTTCGGCGCCACTGTTGTCCGGCCGGGCCACAGTCGTGTTGGACGCATCGATGGGCGCTCTGATGAACGCCGGACCCAAAGCATGACGCCCGTCCCCAAGCGTGCGCTGGTGACTGGCGGCAGCGGCGGAATCGGCTCGGCGATCTGCCGCCGTCTGGCGCGGGACGGCTTCGAGGTATTGGTCCATGCCAACCGGCAACCGGTGGCGGCGCACGAGCTGGCGCTGGAGATAGCCGCCGCCGGTGGGCGGGCCGAGGCATGCGTGTTCGACATCACCGATGGGCCGGCGACGGCGCAAAGTATCGAGCAGCTGCTGGCCGCCGGGCCGATCCAGGTGGTCGTGAACAACGCGGGCATTCACGACGACGCGATTTTTCCCGGCATGCGGCCCGAGCAGTGGCAGCGGGTGATCGACGTTTCGCTCAACGGATTCTTCAATGTGACGCAGCCGTTGATGATGCCGATGATCCGCACACGCTGGGGCCGGGTCGTCACCATCACCTCCGTGGCCGGCATCGCCGGCAACCGCGGTCAGGTCAACTACTCGGCGGCCAAGGGCGCGCTGCATGCCGCAACCAAGGCGCTTTCGCTGGAGGTTGCCAGTCGCGGCATCACCGTGAACGCGGTGGCGCCGGGCATCATCCAGACCTCCATGAGCCAGGGCAGCTTCGACGCCAAGGCGATCGCCCAGCTGGTGCCGGTCAAGCGCGCGGGCCGGCCCGACGAAGTGGCGGGCCTGGTGGCCTATCTGGTTTCGGAAGAGGCGGCGTATGTGACCGGCCAGGTCATCTCGATCAACGGGGGCATGATCTGAACGGCCGCAATCCGGCGCGTCAAGAGCGGCCGGCCAGTCGCCGCCACACCAGCAACGGCAGGCGCAGCAGGAAGCCGGCGAACAGGCGCGCGTGCATCCAGGTCAGCAGCAGGTTGTCCCGCAGGTAGTTGAAGTGCGACACGCCGCCTTCGTCAGCGCCAAAGTACTTGACTGGCGCCGGCAGGTTGACGGGCTTGACGCCGTTCCAGCACAGTCGCACCACCGCCTCGGGATCGAAATCGAAGCGCCGCATCCAGCGCTGGCCGGCCATCACCCGGAGCAGCGCCTCGATTGGGTAGACGCGAAAACCATAAAGCGAGTCGCCAATGCCGGCCCACAAGGTTTCCAGATCGGCCCAGCCGTTCGACACCTTCCGGCCATTCACCCGTAGTGCCGGCGCGCTCGCGTCGAACACGGGTTTGCCCAATATCATCGCAGCGGGCTGGCGTAAGGACGCAGCCATGAAATTCTGGATCAGATCGGCCGGGTGCTGGCCGTCGGAGTCCATCGTCAGTGCGTGGGTGAAGCCCTGAGCCGCCGCCGCATCCAGCCCGGCCAGCACGGCGGCGCCCTTACCGGAGTTGCGTTCCAACACCAGCACCCGCAAGCCTGGTTCGGTGGCCGCGAGCGCCTTCAGGCCCTCTGCCGTCCCATCGGTGCTGCCGTCCACCACGACCCAGACCGGCGTCCAGTGGGCGAGAGCTTCGCGCACGGTTGCGTAAACCTTCGGTCCGGGGTTGTAGCTGGGAATCAGGACCAGGTGGGTGGTGGAGCCGGGGGTCATGTCAGGCAACTGCGTTCAGCGCGACTTGTCATGCGCCGGCAGCACCGGCAAGCGCGCGCCCGCCAGTTCATGGTGGAAATATGCTTCGAGTTCCGCCGTGAAGGCGTCCGTGTCCGCCGGAGGGTCGAACCGCCGGCCGAGCCGCGCCGTGTAGTCCATCGGCATGCGAGGAATGCGCGAAAGCGGCCAGCCTTTGCCCATGAACGCGCTGCTGGTCTCGATGATGACGGTCTGCACCGGGACGCCGGCGAGCCGGGCGATCGCCCCCACGGTCCGCTGCAAACCATTGACGGGCAGATGAGTCGTTCGGGTACCTTCCGGGAACAGCAGCAGGTGATGTCCGTCCCGCAGCCGCTCCGCCGCCGCGCGCAGCATGCTTCGAAGCGGATCGTTGGTGATATAGCCGGCCATGCGAGCGCCCGAGCCGAACAAGGGGTTGGCCAGAATGTCGGCCTTCATGATGCAGGTCAGATCGGGCAGCCGCGACAGCAACAGGGCGGCGTCGACCATCGAAGGGTGATTGGGGGCGATCAGCATGGGCGGCGCGTCGCGCAGGCTGTCCAGGGCGCTCAGGTCCAGCCGTACGGCCCCGACACCGCGCATGGCGCCTAGATGCAAGCGGAACATGCTGAAAATCATCCACCTTGCAAACTGGCGCCGGCGCGCCCGCGGCAGCAACACGCCGCCTGCCAGGATGGTGGCGGAGGTGACCAGGCACATCACTGCCAGCAATCCCAACCCGAAGCAGAGCCGAATGGCGTTGCCCATCGTCGCGATACGCGCCGGCGGCAAGGAAAGCAGATCAGAGCCGGCCAGCCAGCGCATTGGAAGGGAAATCGATCATCGGGCTACCTGACTCAAACATCTCATCACGCCCGCCTGGACGTGCACATCGCGCGGCCGGCTGCATCGCGAGTGGTGATTTTAATGCTCGGCAACGCACAAAAAGCCCGGCTCGTTCGAGACGCCACTGGTTTTTCCTTAAAGCCATGTTGCCGATCAAGATGATGATGGGAGTTGTTCGTTTTTGGAGGAGAACATGCTTTGCACACGCAACTGAACGTGCACGCGCCCTTGGGCGGCCGCCGCAACAAGGTGGTCAGCGCGGTTGAGGCCGTGCGGCTGATCCACGACGGCGACACGGTAGCCACCGGCGGGTTCGTCGGCATCGGCTTCGCCGAGGAGATCGCGGTCGCACTGGAGCAGCGCTTCCTGGCGACCGCGGCCGAAACCGGCACCGGCTCACCGCAAGGGCTCACTCTGGTGTACGCCGCCGGCCAGGGCGACGGCAAGGATCGCGGCCTGAACCACTTCGGACACGCCGGCATGATCCGGCGGGTGGTCGGCGGCCATTGGGGGCTCGTGCCTGCCTTGCAAAAGCTTGCCGACGCCAACCAGATCGAGGCCTATAACCTGCCGCAGGGTGTGTTGACCCACTTGTTTCGCGACATCGCGGCTGGCAAGCCCGGCACGTTGACCCACGTCGGCCTGGATACCTTCGTCGACCCGCGGCACGGGGGCGGGCGCATCAACGAGCGCACCACCGAAGAGCTGGTGCGGCTGATGGAAATCGATGGCCGGGAGTACCTTTTCTACAAGGCCTTTCCGATATCCGTAGGCATCATCCGCGCCACCACGGCCGACGGCGACGGCAACCTCAGCATGGAGCGCGAGGCACTGACACTCGAGGCGCTTGCGATCGCGATGGCGGCGCGCAACTCCGGCGGCATCGTGATCGCGCAGGTGGAGCGCATCGCCGAGCGCGGCACGCTGCATCCGCGGCAGGTGAAGGTGCCGGGCGTGCTGGTCGACGCGGTGGTGGTGGCCACCAGTCCCGCTTATCACATGCAGACCTTCAGCGAGCAGTACAACCCGGCGTATTCGGGCGAAATCCGCTTGCCCATGGATCACATCGCCGTCTTGCCGTTGGGCGAACGCAAGGTGATCGCCCGGCGCGCCGCTCTGGAGCTCAAGGCCAATAGCGTGGTGAACCTGGGCATCGGCATGCCCGAAGGCGTGGCAGCGGTGGCCGCCGAGGAACGGGTGATCGACCTTGTGACTCTGACGGCCGAGCCGGGCGTGATCGGCGGCATTCCGGCCAGCGGCCTGTCGTTCGGGGCGGCGGTGAACGCGCAGGCCATCATCGACCAGCCCAACCAGTTCGACTTTTACGATGGCGGCGGGCTCGATCTGGCGGTGCTCGGCCTGGCCCAGGCCGACGCCGAGGGCAACCTCAACGTCAGCAAGTTCGGGCCGCGGCTGGCAGGCGCCGGTGGTTTCATCAACATCAGCCAGAACGCCAAGACGGTGGTGTTCGTCGGCACCTTTACGGCGGGCGATCTGGCCGTGATGCTGGTGGATGGGAAAGTGCGGATCGCCAGCGAGGGTTCCATGCGCAAATTCGTCACGCAGGTGGAGCACCGCACTTTCAGCGGCCGCGAAGCGCGCCGGCGCGGACAGCGCGTGCTTTACGTCACCGAGCGCTGTGTGTTCCGGCTGGCGCCCGCAGGCGGGCTGGAGCTGGTGGAAATCGCGCCCGGTATCGATCTCGAGCGGGACGTGCTGGCGCTGATGGGTTTCAGGCCCGCCATCAGCCCGGACCTCAAGTTGATGGATCCGTCCATCTTCCTCGACGCCCCAATGGGACTGCGCGATCGGTTGCTGGCGAGGCCGTTGGTGGAGCGCTATGACCTCGACGTCGAAAACCGGCTGTTGTTCATCAACTTCGAGGGCCTGCACATCGGCAGCAAGGCCGGCGTCATCGAAATCGAGCAGCTGGTGCGGCACCTGCTGGAGCCGGTGGTGAAGAACCCCGAGGAGCGCATTACCGCGGTGGTCAATTACGACAACTTCAGCATCCTGCCGGGCTTGGTGGACGAGTATGCCGCGATGGTGACGCGCCTGACGGAGCGCTTCTATTGCCGTGTCACGCGTTACGGCACCGGCGGGTTCCTGAAAGCCAAGCTGGACGGGCGGCTCTCCGTTTGACAGAGGTCATGGCCCGCGGGAGGCACTGCCGACTTCGGGAGCGGCCCTGCGAGCGCAGGCTTCGCAAATGCAAGCCGTGCCGCGCGCCTGCACCGGCAGCTGCGCCAGCAGTTCGCGGCTGAAGTCGACCCGCGTGCACCAGCACGGCGGCTGCTTCATACCCGTCGCCTTTTCAAGCTCCATGGCGCACTGGCTGGGCCTGCCGCAGAGGGGGCACATTCAGGTTGCGGCCGTTTCCCGGCTCAATGTTCGCAGTGCTTGCTCCACCACGGCGTCGGTGCGCACCGGGCGCAGGAATCTGTCCTGGATCAGGCGCTGGCAGCTCCGCTTGGTCATCGAGTGGGGTTGCCCTCCGTGGCTGACGAACATGAACAACGTCCCTTTGCTGCTCGCCCAGACCAGTTGCGCCCGCAGCCAACGGCGTTTGGAGTAGAGATCGACCCAGGTGCCCTCGCGCAGCTGGGACAGCACCTCCTGCGGGTCGCAAGGTGACTCGGCGACTGCGGCCAGCGGCAGTGCTTGCGCCTCGGGCGGCGCATGCATTTGCGCGGATATTGCCGCTTCCCCCGGGGCCGCTGGCGCAGCCGCCGCAGGTTCGGCCGGTGCTGCCAGTGGCGGCGGCGGCGCTTCCTCCGCCAATTCAGCGGGGCTGGACGGCAAGGTGTCGGCGAAGCCGGCCTGGTCCAGTTCGCGGGGGCTCATCCAGGGCAGCCCCGCCGGACGCTCCTTCTGAACAGCTCCCGGGGCGCCGGACGCGCTCACCCGCATCGGAGCGGGCGCGCCGGACTTGCGCGCGTCCAGGCGCGACTTGGCGCGCCGCAGTTTGAGCACCGGGTGGTGCAGCTGCATCAAGGCTTCGAAGAAGGGCTCGTTGTCCGCTGGATCCTGGCCGATCGATACGAGCCCGGCCCGCAGGGTCGCCACCAACGCCGGGATCCGCTGGAACAATTGTGCCGGCTGCTTCAGCGTCACTTCGCGCTTGACGCTCCACAGCAGATCGGTGATCACGCCTTCGTAGCCTTGCGGATCGACGCGGTTCTGCCGATCGGTGAGCCGCGCGTGCGCCATCACCAGCGACCACGAGCCGAACAGGAATTTCTGTATGGCTTCCGGAACCTGGTCCAGGTCCGGGCGCGACCTCAACTTGAGGGCGATCAGGTCAGCCTCGGCCTGGCGCAACTCCGCAAAGCGCACCGCCTCCATGCCGAGCCGTTGCCGCTCTTCTTCGGCCTCGTCCCCTTGCAGCCATCTCGTTTCCAGCTGCTGCAGCGCCTCTTCGAAAGGCTCGGCGTTTTCGATCGGCAGCTGGTTCAATCCGTTGAACTGCTCGCCCACTTGCTGGAAGAAGCCGGCGAACTCCTTGCTGAATTCGTCGTTGTACTTGAAGCTGCGCTGCGCGACGCGCTCCATCAGTTGCCGCCCGGGATGCGATTCCTCGGTGAGGAAACGCGGGTCGCTCATCGACAGCCGCAGCAGCGACGGCTCCAACGCCACGATGGCCTCGCGCACCGGCGCCAGCAGGCGCGGGTCGTGCGCCACCTCGTTGACCACCTTGCGCACCAGTTCCAGCCCCAGCGCCTGGCCGACCTGGGTCGCGTCCTTGCGCAGCTGGGTGCGCACCAGGGCGCGTTCGCGCGAGCCCGCATACGTCCCCCACACTTTCGCATCGAGGGAACTCTGCAAGCCGACGCTGCGGACCGGCCGGTCCACGGCGGGCAAGGCGCGATAGCTCGGCGTAACCGGCTGCGGCGGCGCGGGTTCGCTTTCCGCCTGGCTGCGAAGCTGCGCGAGCTCGCGATCGATCTCTTCGTAATACGACTGCGGCAGCGCGCGGGTAGCTTCGGATCCCAGGCCATCGGAGAGGAATCCCTTCAGCAGCGCGTGACTGAATTGCCGGCTCGAAAGCTCGCGGTGGAAGGCCGGCTGTCGCTTCGTGGACGGGCCGGCGACGGGCGAATCCGGCGGCGAGCCCGGCGCGCGCGCCGGGCTCGCGGGCGCGGCAACCGCCACCGCGTATCCGGCCGCCTGCACATTGGCCCGTTGCAATTGCGCGACCAGATCCGCGTAGATGGCCTGCAGTTCCCGACCCAAGGGGAGGGCCAGGTGGTTCATCCACGAGCTCACGGCTGGTCCATTGCTGCGCGTGGGGCCGATCACCACGCGCAGCGCTTGCGCGAAGACTTCGGGGCGCAGCGGATTGAGGTCGGGGCGCACCGTCGCTTGCCCGATGGCCGAACTCACCAGCGAGTCGAGTTCGGAAATTCCTCGTTCCACCAGCGGCAAGACATGCTGCAGGAGCCGCGCCGATTCGATGCCTTCGACGATGTGAGCGTCGGCGACCAGCGTGAGTTCACTGAAGCGCGACGGTGATGCCGATGCTGAAGGCGGCGGGGGGCGCGAATCGGCATTGAAGGCCTTGCGCAGTTCCTCGGGGTATCGCGCGCACCAGCCAGCGCCCTGAGCCACGATCTCGCGCCAGGCTTCGTCCAGTTCGATCCGCTCCGTCTGGTTTTGGGTCCGGACCTGAGCCGTCTGCAGCGCGAGGAGGGTCTGGTCCAGGCAGCGGCGCAAAGCCGGCTGCGCAGCAGCCGATGCCGACTCGAAGCAACGCAGTAGAGCGGAAGATGCCAAAGCCACGTGAACCCCCCGGTTTATTTATCCACGCGGCACGCGCATGGAAATACCTTATTCGGAGGTTTCTAACACAGTGTGGACGCTCAGGCGCTGGCTGCCTTGACTTTCAACCGCCATGCGTGCAGCAGCGGCTCCGTGTAGCCACTGGGTTGGGACAGGCCCTTGAACACCAAGTCGCAGGCGGCCTGGTAAGCGGCGGAAGTTTCGAAGTTGCCGGCCATCGGCTGGTACAACGGGTCGCCCGCGTTCTGCCCGTCCACGACGGCGGCCATCCGCTGGAAGGTTTCCCGCACCTGCGCTTGCGTCACCACGCCATGGCGCAGCCAGTTGGCGATGTGCTGGCTGCTGATGCGCAGCGTCGCGCGGTCTTCCATCAGCGCAACATTGTGGATGTCCGGTACCTTCGAGCAGCCCACGCCCTGGTCGATCCAGCGCACCACGTAGCCCAGGATGCCCTGGGCGTTGTTGTCGATTTCCTGCTGGCGCTCGGCCGGCGTCCACTTGGCTTCGGCCACCACCGGCACCTGCAACAGCCCCGCCAGCAGATTTTCGTATTCCGCGTCGGCGTCGATGCGCTCCATCTCCTGTTGCACTTCGGCCACGTTGACCTGATGGTAGTGCAGTGCGTGCAGCGTCGCGGCGGTGGGAGAAGGCACCCAGGCGGTGTTGGCGCCGGCCTTCGGATGCGCGATCTTCTGTTCCAGCATCGCCGCCATCAGGTCGGGCATGGCCCACATGCCCTTGCCGATCTGCGCCCGGCCGCGCAGGCCGCAGCCCAGACCGACCAACACATTGTTCTTTTCGTAAGCCTGGATCCAGGCGCTGGCCTTCATGTCACCCTTGCGGATCATCGGCCCGGCATGCATCGCCGTGTGCATCTCGTCGCCGGTGCGGTCCAGGAACCCCGTGTTGATGAAGGCCACCCGCGCGGCCGCCGCCTCGATACACGCCTTGAGATTGACGCTGGTGCGGCGCTCTTCGTCCATGATGCCCAGCTTGACGGTGTTGGCCGGCAGACCCAGCATGGCTTCCACCCGGCTGAACAGGTCGGATGCGAACGCCACTTCCTGCGGCCCATGCATCTTGGGCTTGACGATGTAGACCGAACCGGTGCGCGAGTTCTTGATTCCGGGCTGGCCCTTGCGCTTGAAGTCGTGAATGGCGATGGTGGTCGTGATCACGGCATCCAGGATGCCCTCGTGGATCTCCTTGCCGCCGCCATAAAGGATGGCGGGGTTGGTCATCAGGTGGCCGACATTGCGAACGAACAGCAGCGATCTCCCGTGCAGCGTTACTTCGCCGCCCGTCGGCCCGGTGTACTTGCGGTCCGGGTTCAGGCCCCGGGTGAAAGTGCGGCCTCCCTTTTGCACTTGCTCGGTCAGCGTGCCTTGCAGAATGCCCAGCCAGTTACTGTACGCGAGCACCTTGTCCTGCGCGTCGACGACGGCGACCGAGTCTTCCAGGTCGAGGATGGTGGACAGCGCCGCTTCCATCACCAGATCGCCGATGCCCGCGGCGTCGCTCTTGCCGATCGGCGTGTTGCGATTGATCTGGATATCGATATGAATGCCGTTGTGCTCCAGCAGCACTGACGAGGGCGCAGCCGCATCGCCCTGGTAGCCGATGAATTGGAAGGCATCCCTCAAGACGGTGGACGAACCATTCTTGAGTGAAATCGTCAAATTGCCGCCCACCACCTGGTAAGCAGTCGCGTCGCTGTGCGAACCCGCGGCCAGCGGCGCCGCTTGATCGAGCACTTTGCGCGCATAGGCGATCACCTTGGCGCCGCGCGCCGGGTTGTAGCCAGCGCCTCTTTCAGCGCCGCCGGTTTCGGGGATCGCGTCGGTGCCATACAGCGCGTCGTAGAGGGACCCCCAGCGCGCATTGGCGGCGTTGAGTGAATAGCGGGCGTTCAGGATGGGCACGACCAGTTGCGGGCCGGCTTGCAGCGCCAGCTCGGCGTCGACATGGGTGGTGGTCGCCTTGGCACCTACCGGTGGCGGCACCAGGTAGCCGATCTGTTCCAGGAACCGCCGGTATCCTGCCATGTCCCGGATCGGGCCGGGGTTGGACTTGTGCCAGACGTCCAGCTCGGCCTGCAACCGGTCGCGCTCGGCCAGCAGTGCGATGTTCCTGGGCGCGAACTCCTTGACGATGGCATCGAAGCCTCTCCAGAACTGCGCGGCGTGGACCCCGGTGCCGGGCAGTACCTTGTCCTCGATAAAGCGGTGCAGCTCGGTGGCGACTTGCAAGCCATGAACGGTCGTCCTCGCGGTCATGAATCTCTCCTCAAAAAGACGAACAGGTGATCAGAAAAAAGCCAGCACATCGCGCAGCGTCGTTCCGGTGCGGGTGGGTTGGGTGCCCAGCTCCTCGAACGGCAGTTGAAAGCGGTTGACCCACAGGGTGCGGTAGCCGAACCACGTCGCGGCCAGCGCGTCCCAGGCGTTGCAGCTGACGAAAGCAATCTGCCTGACGTCCAGCCCGGTCGCCTGCGGCCCGAGCGCATACGCTTCGGGATGGGTCTTGTACTTCCGCACGCTGTCGACACTCAGAACGTGATCGAGCAAGCTTTCCAGTCCGGCGCTGCGCACGGCGATTCCCAGCATCCCGGGGTCGCCATTGCTCAGGATGCCGGTGACGATTCCCTTGTCCTTCAATGCCGTCAGCACTTCGCGGTTTTCCGGAAACGTCGAAAGATGGCGGTACTGATTCATCAGCCGCTCCTCGTGCGCCGGCGACAACGCCAGGCCGAGGCGCTTGCAGGCGTAACGCAAGCCGGCGCGGGTCAGGTCCCAGAAAGGCTGGTAGTGGGCGCCGCCGTCGCTGGTTGTGACGAGGCGCGTGTACTCGATCTGTTTGTCTCGCCACAGCACGCTCAAGGCGGTGCCATGGCCCGGAAAGAGCTGCTCAGCCAGCAAACTCACGCTGTAAACGTCGAATAGAGTGCCATAAGCGTCAAACAGAACGGCCTTGGGATTTTCCATCCCGCTACTGTATTTGATCCTTCACCGGAGATTAGGACCGGCCACTGTGGGTTATCTGTGCCCAGAAGCGGGGTAATCGCCGTGGCGCGTTACCCGCCTCGAGCTTTCATTGCCGCAACCGGCCCAACATCACGGGCGGGGCAGGCAGAGCGCGGCGCATCATGGGGTCACCTCCGAGGTGTGGGGTAGCCGCGAATCCGCAAACAGCGGATCGGTCAGGAAGGCCGTCATCCAGCATATCCATCCGGTCCACAATGTGTGGCTGAGGAAATGCGCACCACGCAGTTGCTGGCAAAGGCCCAGAAGCGCGCCAGCTCCCAGCGCGGCCATCAACCAGCGGCGCCCCGTTCGAGGCGCGTGATGCCGCAACGCGAAGTACCCGCCAAGAAACGCGAAGCCGGTGGAGGCGTGCCCCGCGGGAAAGCAGCGGCCGGCGCCGCCATCCGTGTCGAACCAGCCGCTCCAGTGAGAGAGGTGGCGCGCGACGCCCCCGAACTCGTGCAGATCCCATGGGCAACTGGTGAGGCTGTTGGCCTTCAGCAGGGCAACCAGGCCGGAGGCAAGGACAACGGTAGTGGCGAGCTGCACACGGCGCACGAGCGGCAGGCGCGCGAAGGGCCCCGCCGGCCAGACCGCCAGCAGGCAAAGGCCCATTTCGAACACCCACGCCGCGTACTTGGCGCCGGTGTGCGTCACGGTGCCGAGGAACCAGTTGTCTCGAAGCGGGAAGGCTTGCAGGCCGCCCATCGCTCGCGCCAGGTCCACGTCCAGGCCGGACAAGTCCCATAACACGACCAGAACAAGCGCCGTGACGGA
>JBKJHN010000237.1:0-11488 GCA_046599015.1 Ramlibacter sp. | reverse complement strand
TTGCGGGGATGACATCCCCCCAGCGACACATAGGACAATACGGCCTATGACGCAAGACATCACCACCCGCATCCTGCACGCCGACCGGCTGGGCGGGGTTGAGCACGGGGCTGTGCTGAAGCCGCTGCACATCGCCACCGCGTATGGCTATTCCACGGCTGAAGAGCTCACTGCCGTGTTCCAGGGACATCAAAGCGGCCACATCTACGGGCGCCAGGGCAATCCCACCACCGCCGCGCTGGAAACCAGAATCAGCCTGATGGAGGACGCGGTCGGTACCGTGTGCTTTGCAACCGGAATGGCAGCCATCTGCTCCACCATGTTGGCGCTGCTGAAAAAAGGCGACCACGTCGTGGCCAGCCGCTTCCTGTTTGGCAACACGGCGAGTTGGTTCAACACCATGACCCAGCTCGGTTGCGAGGTGAGCCTGGTGGACGCGACGGAAATCGGCAATGTGGAATCCGCATTGCGGCCCGAAACCAGAATGGTGTTCGTCGATACGGTGGCCAACCCGCGCACGCAAGACGCCGACCTCGAAGGCATTGGCAAGCTTTGCAGCCAGCGTGGGCTGCTTTACGTTGTCGACAGCACGATGTCCACGCCTTATCTATTCCAGCCCAAATCCGTGGGCGCATCGCTGGTCGTGCACTCTCTGAGCAAGTCTATCTGCGGCCACGGAAACGCGCTGGGCGGATCGATCTCCGACACCGGCCTGTTCGACTGGAACAGCTACCCGCACCTGAATCCAGCCTACCGCAAGGGGCCCGCCAAAGGCTGGGGCCTGTTGCAGATTCGCAAAAAAGGCTTGCGCGATATCGGCGGCACCCTCAGCTCCGAACACGGACATCGCATTGCCGCCGGCGCCGAAACCCTGCCGCTGCGGATGGAACGAGCCTGCAGCAACGCGCGAGCGCTGGCCGAATGGCTCCAGGCCCAGCCCTTGGTCGCGAGAGTGCACTATCCCGGCCTGGCCAGTCATCCGCAGCATGCGCGTGCCAAGGCGCTGTTCAGGGAACCAGGTGCGCTGATGAGTTTTGAAACCGTCGAGAGCATCGATCCATTCGCTGTGCTCAATGCGCTGCAGCTGGTGATCAAGTCAAGCCACCTCGGCGACAACCGCACGTCCGCCCTGCCCGTGGCCCGCACCATCTTCTGGGAGATGGGGGCCGAGCAGCGGCAGAGCATGGACATCGCAGATTCACTGATCCGCGTCTCAGTGGGCATCGAAGCGAAAGACGACCTGTTGGCGGACTTCTCGCAAGCGTTTGAAAAGTTGCGAGCACTGTGATCATCCTGCGCAACCTGATCCTTCGCCGCAGCGCGAAGGTGCTGCTCGATAACGTCTCCGTGACCTTGAACCCCGGTGAAAAGATCGGCCTGGTGGGCCGCAACGGCGCGGGCAAGTCGACGCTGTTCGGCCTTATCAACGGCTCCTTGCACGAGGACAGCGGCGACTTCTCGGTGCCGGCGCAGTGGCGGCTGGGACAAGTGGCCCAGAACATGCCGGAGACCGAGGAGCCGGCGACCGACTTCGTGCTCGGCGGCGACACGCGATTGATGGAACTGCGCGAAGCACTGACGCGCGCCGAAGAAAGGCACGACCTCGACCTGGACAACGCGGAGCTCGGCATGGAAATCGCGCATCTTCATTCGGACTTGGCCGATGCTGGTGAGCACGACGCCGTGCCGCGTGCGCAGTCGCTGATTCTGGGTCTGGGCTTCACGACGGCGCAGCTTGACGAACCCGTGAACAGCTTTTCGGGCGGGTGGCGCATGCGGCTGCAACTTGCGCGTGCGCTGATGTGCCCGTCAGATCTCTTGCTGCTGGACGAGCCGACCAATCACCTGGATCTGGATGCGCTGGTGTGGCTGGAAGCCTGGCTCAACCGGTATGCAGGCACCATGATCGTGATCAGCCATGACCGCGAATTTCTCGACGCGGTGACCAACGTCACGCTGCACATCGAGCGGCAGCAACTCACGCGCTACGGTGGCAACTACAGCGCCTTCGAAACCTTGCGCGCGCAGCAGCTGGAATTGCAGCAGTCGGCCTTTTCCAAGCAAAAGGAAAAGATCGCGCACCTGCAGAAGTTCATCGACCGTTTCAAGGCCAAGGCCTCCAAGGCCAAGCAGGCGCAGAGCCGCGTCAAGGCGCTGGAGCGCATGGAGAAGATCGCCCCGCTGCTGGCGGATGCGGAGTTCACGTTCGAGTTCAAGGAGCCGGCGAACCTGCCCAATCCGATGCTGGCGATCACGGATGGGGTGTTTGGGTACCTGCCCCCACCCCAACCCTCCCCCGGAGGGGGAGGGAGTCTCTTATCCCCTCCCCCTCTGGGGGAGGGTAAGGGTGGGGGCACCGCCAGTGACCAGCCCAAAATCATCCTGCGCAACGTCAGCCGCTCCGTCATGGCCGGCCAACGCATCGGCATCCTGGGCGCCAACGGCCAGGGCAAGTCGACCCTGGTCAAAACCATCGCCCGCGACATTCCGGCCCTGGCCGGCACCATCACCGAGGGCAAGGGCCTGAACATCGGCTACTTCGCCCAGCAGGAACTCGATGTGCTGCGGCCGCAAGACACACCGCTGGAGCACATGTTCCGGCTGGCGCGCGAGCTGGGGCCCAACTCCGGCGAGTCGGGCCGCGAGCAGGACCTGCGCAACTTCCTCGGCACCTTCAATTTCAGCGGCGACATGGTCAAGCAGACCGTGGGCACCATGAGCGGCGGCGAGAAGGCGCGGCTGGTGCTGGCGATGATGGTATGGCAGCGCCCGAATCTGCTGCTGCTGGACGAGCCCACCAACCATCTCGATCTCTCGACGCGCGAGGCGTTGTCGATGGCGCTCAACGAGTTCGAGGGCACCGTGATGCTGGTCAGCCACGACCGTGCGTTGCTGCGTGCCGTGTGCGACGAGTTCTGGCTGGTCGGCCGGGGCAAGATCGTGCCCTTCGACGGCGACCTGGACGACTATCAGCGCTACCTGTTGGACGAAGCCAAGCGCCTGCGTGAGCTCGCCCGCCAGGAAGCCATGCCGTTGGCCGCCCCCTCCTCGTCACCGCCGCCGCAGCAACAACGCAGGCAGGACGATCAGCAGCGGCAGCAACTGGTGGCCAAGGCCAAGCCTTTGCGGCGCGAACTGGAAGCGGCGGAAACGCGAATGGCGCAGCTCAATGCAGAAAAGGAGGCTCTGCACGCGTCAATGGCAGCCGCCCTGCCCGCACCGGATCTGGCGCGGGTGGGGAAACGGTTGAAGGAATTAACTGGCGAGCTTCAGGCCGTGGAGGAGCACTGGTTGATGCTTTCCACGGAGCTCGAAGCGATCGAGCTGGCGCGCTAAAGTGTGCTTCTCTTAACCCTCACCTCTTAAGCTGCGCGAGCCTTTGATCGACGAAGGTTCGGGAAGCTGGCGGTAGCAGCCCCCCATCTTTCGCTCGCTGGAAGGCTTCAGCGGCGTCGCTGTCGCGCCCCAGGGACTGCAGCGAGATGCCAATCCCCACCAGCCAGGTGGGCATGGAAGGATCGCTGCGCAATGCCTGCAGGTAATGCTTGACGGCATCATCGTGGCGCCCTGCTCGTTGCAGCAGTGCCGCATAGAACCCTTGATATTGCGCGTCGTTGGTCGCCGACGGGAGGCCTTGCTCCAGCGTGGCGGCGGCCGCCGATGTCTCGCCGTACTCGATCTGCAAGCGGGCCAGGCTCATCCACAAGCGGCTTTGTTCAGGAGAAATCCGCACGCCCTCCTTCAGCACAACCGTCGCCTCAGGCAAGTTGTTTCCTTCGACCAGCAAACTCACCAACAACTGGCGGGCGACTGCATTGCGAGGCGAGGCCTCGAGCGACTTGACCAGAAGCTCCCGGGCGTCCTTGCCATGCCCTTGCTGCGTGAGCGAAACCGCTTGCTTATAGAGGTTGTCGGAAAGCTGTTGCGGGCTGAATGTCTTTTGTGACTGGCCGTCCGGCGCGATGGCGGCTCGCGCTGCGGGCCTCTCGGCTGGAGCCGGACTAACCTGTGCAGTCCCCGCGGGTTGCTTCACAACGGCTGCCACGGCGACCTGCTTTGCCTCATCTTTCACAGCGGGCGGGGAAACCGTCGGTGGCGGCATGGTCACTGACACGGCGGCTACGGCGGGCTTCTCCTTGGCCTGCGCAACAACAACCGGCTTTTCGGTCGCGCGCGGTTTGGCCGGTGTTTCGGCAGGTGCTGCCGCAACAATGGGCGCCGCCTTCGGCGCGGGTGTAGGTGCGACAGGCGCCGGGGTGACCACTGCCGCCGGTTTGGCTACGGCCTGTGCCACGACGGCCGGCTGCGCGACGACCGCAGGGGGTGTGATGACCGCAGGCGGTGTGATGACTGGAGCAGGCGTGGCCACGGGGGGGGCCTGCGCGACGACGGGCGGCTGCACCACCACGGGCGCTTGGACCGCCACTGGCGCGGGCGCGGCCACGGCCGGGGCTTGCGCTGCCACCGGAGCCGGTGCCACGACGGGTTTGTCCGCCAACAGGAACCACAGGCCTGCCGCTGCCACGGGCAGCAACAACGCGCCGCCCACGATCCATCCTCCGCGCTTTGGCGTGTTGTTGACCGAACGCACGCCGGTTGCGATGGGTTCGTCGATTCCGCCCTCGGCTTGCCGCTGCTCTAGGTCCTGCAGTAGCTTGTTGATAAGGCTCATAGGGACATCCATCCGAGAGTGGCAAGAGAACTGCCAATAACAACCAATAGGAGCAGGCCCCACCTTCTGGGCGGGCGCTGTACTTCCAGCGACGCCGTGTCATTGGTCGCGGCCAGCACGTCGAAGAAGCCCACGGTACGCTTGCCCTTGCCATACGCACTGAGTAGCGACTTGTGCGCGACGATATTCACCAGGCGCGGTACCCGGCGCGTCCTTCGCTCCAGCAACCAGGTGGCCGGGCGATCAAACAACCGGCCCCCCTGAAAGCCGGCGACGACCAGCCGGTGATGCAGATAGTAATCCAGCTCAGATCCGGTCAGCGGGACAAGCTGATAGTCAAATGTGATCCGCTGCTTCAGCTGCCGGATCGACGGGTGATTGAGCTTGGCCTCCAGCTCGGGCTGGCCGAAGATGATCACCTGCAGCAACTTGCGTTTTTCTGTTTCCAGGTTTGTGAGCAGGCGCAGGGCTTCGAGCGTCTCGATCGGCATGGCCTGCGCTTCGTCCAGGCAAATCACCACGCGCTTGCCATCCCGAGCGAGCTCGAGCAGCTTGTTGGTCAGACCTTTCAGTAAGTGATGCTGGTTCAGGTTGACATGGGGGTCCATCTCGAGCCCCAGCTCCGAAGACAGCTCCATGAAAAGAGCGGTCGGATCGAGATAGGGGTTGGGAATGTACGCGACGCGGAAGTCCGGGCCCAGGGCCGACATCAGCTTGCGGCACAGCAGCGTCTTGCCCGTGCCCACCTCGCCGGTGATCTTGATGAACCCCTCGCCCATGCGGGCGGCCACCAGCAAGGTGTTCAGCGCTTCCTGCGATCCGGCCGACGAAAAGAAGAAACTCGTATCAGGTGTGATGCTGAACGGGAATTCCTTCAGTCCGAAGTGCCGGAGATACATTGACCGATTATTGAAGAATGCGCGGGGGTGGTACTGCGTTCAGCTTGTCGATGCGGCCCTGCGTGGCGTTGATGTCGTTGGTCCAGGCGTCGTCACCCTTCACCACCGTGGGCTTGAGCAGGATCACCAGTTCGCGCTTGACCGACAGACGCGCCGCTTTACCGAACAGCGCGCCGGCAATGGGGATGTCGCCCGCACCCGGGACTTTGGACCGATCGTCGGACATGCTTTCGGTCATCAGCCCGCCGATAACGACCATCTGGCCGTCGCGCGTCTTCACGACACTGTCGGTTTGGCTGATGCTGTTGACGGCAAACGGTACCCGAGCCGCATTGGCTGCAGGGAGCGCAAGCTTATCCCTCTCGGTAATCGAGTTAACCATCGAATGCACGTGCAACGTGATGTTGTCGTTTTCGTCAATCTGCGGCGTGACGTCCAGCGAGATGCCGGCAAAGAAAGGCTGATAGATGAGCGTCGGCGGAGTCGATACGGTGACCCCGTTGGAGATGTTTGAACTGCCCCCCGTGATGTTGGTCACGAATGGCTCTTCGCTGCCCACTTTTAAAATAGCCTTCTGGTTGTTCAGCGTGGCAATGCGCGGGCTCGACAGGACCTGCACGCGGCCTTGGCTTTCCAGGAAGTTGATCAGTGCCGAGAAATTGGTGAACTGCAAAGCAACGCCCAGCCCGGCAGAAAAAGCGTTCGGTGTCGCAACGCCCAGCAATCCGCCGCCCAGCAAGTCACCCAGGGTGGTGCCCGAAGAGATCGCGCCCACGCTGCCTGGGGTGACGCCCACAAGGTTGGGGTTGGAACCCACCGATGCGCGCTGGGCGCCGTGCCTGAACGCGGACCAGTTGATGCCCTGCTGTGAGTCGGAATTCAGTTCCACGTCGATGATCTTGGCCTCGATGATCACCTGGCGCTCGATGTTGATTTGCATGGAGCGCAGCATCTCTTCGATCTGACGCAGTTCCTTGGGCAACCCGCGAACCACGACCGTTCCGCTCGTCTGGTTGATGCTTAAGGCGCGGCCGCCCGGGCATCCTTCAACACCACGCATGCGGTCGCCAGACTGGGTGTCTCCCACGAAGGAGACGTCGGCACGGGTGCTGTTGCCCGTACCGCTGGACGACGTCGTGCCGCCCCCGCCACCCGCCCTGGGTACATTCCTGGCGATCAGGCAACCGAGCACGGTGCGTACGCCGTCTTCCATTTCGCCCCAGACGTCCGTCTTGGATATCGTACTGAGGGCGCTGGCCTGAATGGATGCATAGGAGCCGCCGGTTGTGGAATTCGAGTTCGAGGTCCCGCTGGTTGTGCCGCCGCTGGTTCCATTATTGGACGAACTGCTCGATGCCCCGCCGATCACCTGGATATCGCTGACGCCCCGGCGCTGACCCAGGATGTAGTTCACCTGATAGAGCTTGGTGCGCATCTCCGGCGGCTGGACATAGATGCGGTTCCCGTCCACGGTGTACTCATAGCCATACATTTCGCGGATGGCATCCAGTGCCTCGAACACTGTCACGTCTTTCAGGTTGACGGTAAGTGTTTCAGACACGGAGGCGGCCGGGCCGGCTCCCTGACCACCCATGGGTGAAGCAGGTGGAAGCGTCTTGGGGCTCAGGAGAACGCTATACGGGGTGTCTTGCACGATCGCCAGCAAGACCTGGCCGATCGGCGCATCGGTCACCTTCAGGTCGAAACGCTGCTCCAGCTGACGCGATGATGCCCGGGGCGTTCCGGCCCGCAATGGCGGCAACAGCGAATTGCTCACGGTGGGAGGTAGCGCCGAGGCCGGCACCGCCCTGGGTCGCTGCGTCGCAGCTTGCTGAAGCTCGGCATTGATCTTGGTCTGGACCGTCTGGTCCCTCGGCAGCGTCGGGACGCTGCACCCAAACAACACCGGCACCAGACAGGGGATTAGTAGACGCCTCATTGACCTTCTCCGTTCATTGGTTTCTTCTTTGCACTAGGGCGGGCTTGTTGCGGCCTCGGCTTCCCTGGCTCAGTCTTTTGTACATCCGGGCTCATGCTGGATTTTTCCTGGGCGCCGCCTTTCTGCCACGTGACCCCGTCAGGGTCGATGGAGGCTAGGCGAGAACCGTTATAACTTTCGCCGGGGCGCACAGCCTCTCCATCGACGATGGCGAATTTACGCGTGGGGCCGGTCACGACGATACGCACACCGGGAGCGATTGGCTGCTCCGGCGCCGCAACCTCGGCTACGCCAGCCGCGGCACCGCCGGTCACCCGCGCTTGGGCTGCCAGCCATGCTGGTGCAGGGCGAGTCGGGTCCGGTAATGTTTGCGCATGACAGGGCACCATCGCTGCCAGGCCAAGGATCGCAGCAAGCCGGAAGGTTGCCTGTCTGATCACGCGTACTCGCATTTTCATCCCTCTCAATCCAGGGGCAGCTCGGGCCGGGCGCTCAAGGTATAGATCGCGAAGTTGAGCGTGGCGTCTGGATAAGTAACCACGTCGACCTTCACAGGGCCCCAGTAAACATTGGGGTTGCGCTCGAGCCCTTGCAGGTACGAGACCAGGGTCAGGTAGTTGCCTCGCACCGTCGCATCGACTCCGTGCTTGTAAAGGTTCGGCAATGAGGTTGCCACCTCGGATGACGCGCTGGACGCGGCCGGCATCGGCGCGGACGCCGGCCCGGCCACCGGAGCTGCGGTGGTGGGCAACGAAACGGACTTGAAAAATATCTGAGGCGGCACAGTTTTCAGCGAAACCAGTGTTAACCCCGGTTTTGCCGCGATCATCGTTCGGATCAGTTCACCCAATCTCACGTCGCCAGAGGCCTTACTGATCACAGACTCGGCTTGTGCATAGGTGAGGCGCAACTTATCCCGCTCTGCGCGCTGCGCGGCCAGCGGGTCCGTCGCCGCCGTGGCCGCTAGCGGCTGCAGCGCTTTGGTCAAGGTAGCAAGCTCCGCTTCTTGCTGCACCCTTTTCTCGCGCAAAGCCTTTGCCTCGGTGTACTGCGGCCGCAACACGGTCAGGTCCATGACAAAGTAGATGGCACCGACCAGCGCGGCAACTGCAAGCAGGCGTTCGCGCAAGCTCAGCGCAGCGAACAGTCTAAATAACCGGTTCAGTTGCTTCATGGTGCTACGACAGTCTGAAAGCTACGGTGGTCAGGCCGGGCGCGGCCGTGGGGCCCGGCGGCGCAGACAGATTCTCGGGAGTCATCTCCAGTGAATTCAGGCGCACGCCGAAGGGACCGAATGATTGATTCAAGCGACGCGCATACTGCATGATCGAGTCACTCCGCAATGCGCGCCCGTTGAGCGTAATGGCGCTGCCCCCCTTCAGTACGGTGAAACTTGTGACCCAGAGCCCGTCCTCCGACACGCTGGCCAGCGTCGTCAGGTGGCGTGAAAAGCCTTCTGCTTTGCCCAAGGTGCCGTTGTTCATATCAGTGACCATTTGGTTGACAGCATCCACTCGCAACCGCAGACCGGCGATTTCAGCGGTCAGGCTGGCGGCGTCGCCCCGCGCAGCCTGCTCCTTTTGTATGGCTGCAATCGTGTTTTGCAACTGCTGCAGTTTTTGTTCACCGAGTTTGGCCTGATCGCGCAGACTGGCGTTGTCGGAAAACAAGATCTGCGCATAGACCAGCACGGCGACCAGAACCAGAACCACACCTGCGATGGGCAAGATGGCAGCGTCGATAGGCCGGGCCTTCGGCCGCAAAAGGTTGATTTGCTGGCTCATTTTGTCGTCCTGATGCCGCGCAGTGACGCGCCGAGGGCCACCATGTACTGAGCCTGTGCGTCGGGCTTCGACAATTCCGGCACGGCGGAAAGATCAAAGACCGAGGCCAGGTCCATCGTTTCCACCGGCACGGGCAGCTTGCCCGCCAAACTCGAACCAAGCGCCAGGCCGGCGGGTGAAGGTCCAAGCACCACACGCTCTATGGGAATGAAGGGATGGCTGCGGGAAATCAGCTCCATCGATTGGTAGACCTGCTGGGCCACACGGTCGAAAAACTTTTGCCGCCGTTGTGCGTCGCCGCCGGCAATTTCGTTCAAGGGTTGGGCGGTAAAGCGGTCGAGGTACAACTCACCCCTGAATGTGAAGGTAGTACTGATCCCATCTTCACCAACCGTCAGCAGAGCCATCCCTTCGCCCTTCTTCTCCAACAGTGCCGCTATATTGCGCAAGGCTGTCTCTCGCACGTCGATCGCCTTTAACGGCGGCTTGGAGTTTCTGAAGTAGGAGGCTTGCTCATCGACCAGCGCCTTGCGCGACACGATGGCGTAAACCTGTTGTTCGCGGGTCGGCCCACCCTCGTTTTCCGCTTCAAATTCAGCGGTGGGAATTCGCATCCAGGAGATCACGGCCTCTTCAGCGGGGTAATCGATCATGGAGGCGAGGGACCACCGCAGGCTGGCCTCCATCTCGCTTGGCGACACTGGGGGTTCGGGCAGCACCAGCATCTGGTAGTCGCCTCTGGGCAGTGCGAGAGTACAGGGGTAGCCCTCCGCACCCACCTTGCGCACCACTTCCTCGACGGCATGGGCGCCCATCGCAGTGCCCGAACTTTGCGCGCAATGCATGACCTGCGGGCGTCGTCCAGGATAGCCCGCCGTCCGTACACTCACCGCGGCATAGCTGCCATCGGCGGCCGCGTCCAGAGCCGTCCAACCGCGTGTGCCCAAGCCAAAAACCGGCCATTGCAGATTCAATTCATTCCCCTCTCCCCGTGCACACGCGTCAACCGTGCGCTTCGTGCTCAGGGTCGGCGAATGATGTCATAAATATTGGGATTTAGCGACATTTCGTGTACAGTGAAAGTGGAAGGTGTGTGGCGTAAATCACATCATTCAATTGCACTATGGTGTTTACTGCGCGTACCTGCAAAGCTCTATGTGCTATCGCCCCTGCACTTTGGTCGAAAGACTTACCGCTTCTTAAACTTTGGAGATTGAACATGCTTCGTCAAAGAACCACCCGCCTTCTGCAATCCGGCTTCACGCTCATCGAACTGATCATCGTCATCGTCATCATCGGCATCCTGGCTGCCGTTGCTATCCCCCAATACAGCAATTTGGCGGCAGAAGCCAGGCTTGCTGCGATGAAGGGCGTGGGGGGCGCAATCTCCTCCGCTGCCGCCACTAATTACGCCCTCAGAGCAGGCGGAATTACGGCTATTACCCCCGCGCCAATAGCTGTTGCTACCTGCACTGCGGCGGGCGGGCTCATTGGGACGCTGCCCGCTAACATCACAATCGACGCGACCGGTCTGACCACTGCCGGGGTTCCCGGTACTTGCACCTTGACCCACTCTGGTGGCGGCACCCACGCTTTCCCCGTCTTAGGCTCAACCTGATAGAGTTTTATGGGAGGGCGGCTTGTGTCGCCCGTCTTAGGTCAAACAGCGGGATGCCCCCCCATGCGACTGTGCCCGCATAGAAACCAGTCAGGCTTCACTTTGGTCGAACTGATCATCGTGCTCGTCGTCGTGGGCATTATCAGTGCCTATGTCTTTGCCAAGAACAGTGCACCAGCCTCGTACACCCTGCTTTCCCAGGCACAAACCATGGCCAGCGACATCCGGCATGTGCAGTCGCTGGCCAGTACGTGGGGCAAGAAACTGCGCATCAACGTTGATACTGGAACCGCTACCTATAGCGTCAGTTGCGCGACAACAACCGGGGTCGTGGCGCCGTGCAACGTGAGGCCGGTGATCAATCCGACCACTAATCTTCCTTTTTCCGTAACGTTGCAAAAAGGCGTGGTCCTAAGTGGCCCCAACCAGCTCGATGTAAACAGCCTAGGCCGGCCGTCGGCGGCGGCCACTTACGGCGTCAATGTAGGCGGTCCCAACGTGGAAGTCCGTGTCGCGGATATAACGGGTTTTGTGACCGTCGTTCCATGACAATGATGCAACTGCGATCTTCCCGTG
>JBKJHN010000098.1:0-16890 GCA_046599015.1 Ramlibacter sp. | reverse complement strand
TGGACAACGCATTGGCCCGCGCCGCGCGGTTCCTCATGCGCACTTGGCGCCGCGGGAATGACCCCCGCCGTATGCGCCAACGTTTCATCGGCTACGAACGCTAAACCAAAACTCAGGCATCGTCACCGGCGGCGAAACCAACTACGTGCTGGCCACCGTCGGACTGTACGTCTCGATCTTCAACCTGTTCACCAGTCTGCTCAGCCTGTTTGGCGTGGGCAGCTCGGACGAATGAACCCCGACCAGGAGCAAATCATGCAATGCCCAACCTGTACCGACGCCGCGCTTGTGATGAGCGACTAGATTCATCATGCGCAGCTATCCCGCGAACAGCCCGCAAGCCGCCGCCCGCATCGTCGCCCTGACGGTGGTGGCTGACGGCGACATCGGAGACGCTGAGATCGAGTGGCTCGACAGACTTGCCGTGCATGAGCAGCTGGGTCTGGCACGGCGCGAGTTGCATGCGCTGCTGGACACTTTCTGCGAAGACCTGCTTTCGAGTGACCAGTTGACATGGGCCGGCGCCTGCCCGGTGGACGAGCGCACGCTGGCCGACCTGATGGGCGAGATACAAGACTCCGCGCTGCGGCTGAAGTTGCTGCGCCTGTGCGTCGATCTTGCAGAAGTCGACGCCCATGTTGACGAGGGCGAGTCGATCGTGCTCGTCGCCGCCGTCGAGCATTGGGGCTTGCACCATGAGATGTTTCGGGGATCAACCCGGAACTGATCGGCTCACTGCAACTCGTTTCGAAGGCGTACATGCAATCCATCGGTTCTCCACTCATGTGGTCCTTGTTCGCGGCTTTTGTGCTGGTCGCGCTGCTGGTCGACTTCTTTGCGATGAGCAAGCAGGGTGCGCACCGCGTCGGCACCCGCGAGGCTGCTATCTGGTCGCTCGTCTGGGTGGGCGTGTCTTTCGTCTTCATGGGCTGGATGTGGTGGTACCTCGGCGGCGCGGGCGCCGATGGGGCCGCACGCTCGCTGGCCAATGGCAAGTCGCTGGAGTTCCTGACCGGCTACCTGATCGAGAAGGCGCTTGCGGTCGACAACATCTTCGTGTTCCTGATGTTATTCACCTACTTCGCGGTGCCGGCGCAGTTCCAGAAGCGCGTGCTCATGATCGGCATCGTGGGCGCGCTCGTGCTGCGTGCGGTGATGATCCTGGTGGGTGCCTGGCTGATCGCGCAGTTTCACTGGATCCTGTACCTGTTCGGCGCCTTCCTGCTGTTCACCGGCGTCAAGATGTGGTGGGCTGCCGGCCAGGAGCCCGATCTGGACAACAACCCCGCGCTCAAGTGGATCCGCAGCCGCTTCAAGATCGCGCCGGACTACGACGGCGAGAAGTTCTTCACCGTGGTGGGCGGCGTGAAGATGGCTACGCCGCTGCTGGTGGTGATCCTGCTTATCGGCATCGTCGACCTCGTGTTCGCGGTCGACTCGATCCCCGCCATCTTCGCGATCACGACCGACCCCTTCATCGTGCTCACCTCCAACGTGTTCGCGATCCTCGGCCTGCGCGCGATGTACTTCCTGCTGGCCAACATGCACGAGCGCTTCCACCTGCTCAGCTACGGACTGGCGATCATCCTGGTGTTCATCGGCGCAAAGATGTTGCTGATCGACCTCTACAAGATTCCTGTGGTGTTTTCGCTCGGCTTCACCGCGGTCACGCTGGCCCTGACGATGATCCTTTCTCTCAAGATCCCGCCCAAGGGCACACCTGGCGGCGCCTATCCATTTGGTTCGAAGAAGCAGGACGAGCGAGCTTAGGAAGCCCAACGCCCCGTAAGCGGGGGCTCGCGGCTTGCGAAACTGCAGCCGCGAAGCGCTAGCGGCCGCTGCGTGCGAGATAGCGCTTGCGCCAGAACAACGTAACCACCCCTGCGCCGACGAGCACCATCACCCCAAGCATCACCCACATGGCCACGGCGGAGTGGATCAGCGGCAGAAACTCGAAGTTCATCCCGAAGAATCCGGTGATGAAGTTCAGGGGCAGAAAGACGGCCGTCAACGCAGTGAGCACCCGCATGCTTTCGTTGGTTCGATGGCCGAGCGCGGAGAAATGAATCTGCACGGCAGTATCCGACGTCTGTTCCATGCGGTGCACATGATGCGCGACTCGCTCGATGTGCTCGACCACATCGCGGCCGCGGGCCATCAAACCGTCGCGCTCGGCCTGCGTCATCCAGCTTGCGGGTTGCTCATGCTGCGTGTCCAGCCATTCCTGCATGGCGTCGCTCTGTCCCTCGCACAGATCCTGCAGCATATGCAGCGCGGTTCGCGCCGACATCAGCGCGTGCAGGTCGGCCCGTCGCGCGTGCGGCGCGAGCAGCTGCTGCTGCCAATGGTCGAGCTCACTGCTCAATTCCTTGCGCAGCTCCAGGTAGCTGTCGACCATCATGTTGAGCATGCGCAGCATCAGGTCGGCCGAGCCGCTCGGCAACCGGCTGCGCGCTGCAGCGCTCTGCCCTTCGCTCTGCGCTGCGTCGGCCAGGAACCGCTGGATGAATGCGTTCGCCGCGAAGCAGCCGTCCGGGTGGACTGTGATCAGCAGCCGGTCGAACACGACGAAGCCCACCGCGCGCGTGCGGATGCGAGCGAAGGCAGCCAGCGCGCCTGGGGCCGGTGCATCCTTCGGCGCCTCCGCCCGCACCTCCGATTCCGTGGCGAGGCGCTGGAAGATCACCAGGTCGTAGATCGAGGTGAAGTCGTAATGAGAGGGGTGCGAGGAGTTGGCCAAGTCCTTCAGATGCAGATCGAGGAGCGCGGAGCCGCCCAGATTCAGCGCCGCCTGCTGCACCTGCTCCACCTCTTTGCCGAGCGATTCGCGGTCCAGGTAAATCCAGACAAATCCAGCCGCCGGGGCATGCGCCGGCAGCTGGTCCAAAAACCTGAGGGTTCCGGCCCGGAACTCGACGATGTGCATGGATTGGCGTCGGCTCAGCTGCGCAGAAGCTGGGCGGCCTCGAGCGCGAAATAAGTGAGCACGCCATCGGCGCCGGCCCGCTTGAAAGCCAACAGGCTTTCCATCATGACGGCATCGTGGTCGAGCCACCCGTTCTGTGCCGCCGCCTTGAGCATCGCGTATTCACCGCTGACCTGGTAGGCGAAGGTGGGCATGCGGAATTCGTCCTTGACGCGTCGCACGACGTCCAAGTAAGGCATGCCCGGCTTCACCATCACCATGTCCGCCCCTTCGGCAATGTCCATGGCCACTTCGCGCAGGGCCTCATCGGTATTGCCCGGGTCCATCTGATAGACCTTCTTGTTGCTCTTGCCCAGGTTGGTCGCCGAGCCGACGGCGTCGCGGAAAGGCCCATAGAACGCGCTGGCGTACTTGGCGCTGTAGGCCATGATCCGGGTATGGATGAGGCTGCGGGCTTCCAGCGCGGCCCGAATGGCGCCGATCCTGCCGTCCATCATGTCGCTCGGGGCCACGATGTCCACGCCGGCCTCGGCCTGGGTCAAGGCCTGGCGCACCAGCACCTCGACGGTTTCGTCGTTGAGGATATAGCCGGTGTCATCGAGCAGCCCGTCCTGCCCGTGACTGGTGAAAGGATCCAGGGCGACATCGGTCATCACTCCCAGGCCCGGAAAGCGCGCCTTCAGTTCGCGTACCACTCGCGGCACCAGGCCCTCCGGGTTGAAGGACTCGCGCCCGTCGGGCGTCTTCAGCCGCGAATCGATCACCGGAAACAGGGCCATGACCGGGATGCCTTGGGTGACGCACCGCTCGGCCAGCGGCAGCAGCAAATCCAGGCTCAGGCGCTCCACGCCGGGCATCGAGGCAACCGCCTCACGCCGGCCGCTGCCATCGAGCAGAAAGACGGGGTAGATCAGGTCGTGCGTGGTGAGTATGTTTTCACGCACCAGATTGCGGGTGAATTCGTCGCGGCGCAAGCGGCGCGGACGGCCTTGGGGATAGGGGGCATGCAGGCTCATGCGCGAAATTGTCCTCCATCTCCCGAGCCCGCTCCGGGCCGCTGTTGTCACTCGCGTCTAGGTGTAGTCCCGTACGTGATTGGTACACAGTTGGGGCCGGCAGATCAAATTAATAAAGGCGTCCTCCTTGAAACTGACCGGACGGTTTGTTAAATTACGGCTGGGCGTTTCGGCGCTCCCCGCTTTTCCTCCCTGAGCGGGCGCCTTAATGTGTGACAGCAAAAAGGCTTCCCACCCCGGCCTTTGAGCCGGGGTTTTTTTTGCCCCCCCGCTACACTCGGCCCATGCTTTGGGTCAAGTCGTTTCACATCGTGTTCGTCGCCAGTTGGTTCGCCGGCTTGTTTTACCTGCCGCGAATCTTCGTGAACCTCGCGATGGTGCCTGCGGACTCGACCGCCGAGCGCGAGCGGCTGCTCCTGATGGCCAGGAAGTTGTTCCGGTTCAGCACTGTGATCGCGGTGCCGGCGCTCGGCCTCGGCCTGTGGCTATGGCTCGGCTACGGCATTGGCCGCGGCGCCGGTCAGTACTGGATGCACGCCAAGCTGGTAGCGGTTCTGTTCGCCGTGGGCTACCACGCCTATTGCTCGACCCTGCTTGGGCGATTCCGTTCTGGCGGCAACAGCCACAGTCATGTGTGGTACCGATGGTTCAACGAACTTCCGGTTCTGCTGCTGATTGCGGCCGTGGTGCTGGTGGTGCTCAAGCCGTTCTGAAGGTTCGCGCGCGGATGCACAAGACCTCCGCCTGGCCGCTCTCACAAGCGTATGTGGCCCTGATCATCTACGCCAGCCTGTACCCATTCACCGGCTGGCGCGACCAGGGCATCGTGCCCTGGGCATTCCTGTGGAGCCCGTTGCCCAAATACTGGACTGGCTTCGACATAGCCGCCAACGTGGGTGGGTACGTGCCGCTGGGGTTTCTGATGGCGCTGAGCTTCATGCGCCGAGGCACGCGCCGCACCGCGCCTGCCAACCGCACCGCCGCCATCAGCGTGGCTGTGTTCACCGCCGCCTTCCTGTCGATCTGGATGGAGGCGCTTCAAACCTACTTGCCCGTGCGTGTCCCCTCCAATCTGGATTTCGCGCTGAACGCCGTGGGCGCACTCGCCGGCGCCGTGCTCGCTGGCGGCCTTGACCGGGCCGGTTACATCGACCGATGGAGCCGGTTCCGCGTGCGCTGGTTTGTCGAGCACGCACGGGGCGCGCTGGTGCTGCTCGCGCTATGGCCCTTTGCATTGCTGTTTCCGGCTGCAGTCCCTCTCGGTCTCGGCCAGGTGTTCGAGCGGCTGGAAACGGCACTGACTGATTGGTTGCTGGACACCCCTTTTCTGCAGTGGCTGCCTGTGCGCGACGTCGAGTTGCAGCCCCTGGTGCCCGGCGTGGAGCTGATCTGTGTCGCGCTGGGGGCGCTGGTGCCCTGCCTGTTGGGCTATTCGGTGATGCGCACGCCGGCGCGAAGGGCCGTATTCGCGGCAGCCACATTGGCGGTGGGGGCCTGCGCGACGGCGTTGTCGGCAGCGCTGAGCTGGGGCCCGGATCATGCCTGGGCGTGGCTGAGCCTGCCGGTGCAGATCGGATTCGTCGTCGCCCTGGCAATGGCCATGCTGCTGCTTCCGGTGTCTCCTCGCGGGTGCGCGGCACTCGTGCTGCTCGCAGTGATGCTGCACCTCAGCTTGCTGAACCAGGCGCCCGCGAGCGCGTATTTCGCCCAAACCCTGCAGACCTGGGAACAAGGCCGGTTCATCCGCTTCAATGGCCTGGCCCAGTGGTTGGGCTGGGTCTGGCCTTACGCGGTACTGCTTTATGTGCTGCTGCGGGTCTCCCGCAGCGATGCGCAAAATAGAATGGGCGGATGAGCGACCCCATCCATTCCTACTATGAACGCCACATCTTCTTTTGCCTGAATCAGCGCGATAACGGCGAAGCCTGTTGCGCCGATCATCAGGCCCGAAAGGCCTACGACCGCTGCAAGGCCCAGGTGAAGTCGCAGGGTTTGGCCGGGCCCGGGCAGGTGCGGGTCAACCAGGCCGGTTGCATGAACCGCTGTGCGGCAGGGCCGGTTGCGGTGGTGTACCCCGAGGCGGTCTGGTACACCTACGTGGATGAGCAGGACATCGACGAAATCGTCGAATCACACCTGAAACACGGCACGATCGTGCAACGCCTGCTGACGCCCCCGCACCTGGGCCGCTAGGGCCCGTTCACGCATGAATTCCAAAACCCGGCGCTTCCAGCTGGCCGGCCCGGCGGGGGTCATCGAAGCTCTGCGCGACGAACCGGCAACCGGCGTGCCGGTGCATGGCACGGCCGTCATTGCCCACCCTCACCCGCTGTTTGGCGGAACGATGGACAACAAGGTGGTGCAGACGGTGGCCCGGGCCTTTGTGCAGTCCGGCTGGGCGGCGGTGCGGTTCAACTTCAGGGGGGTTGGCGCCACCCAGGGCGTGCACGATGAGGGACGCGGGGAACTGGAAGACATGCTCGCAGTCGTCACTTCCCAGGCAGCGAGCGGTCCGCTGGCGCTCGCCGGATTTTCATTCGGTGCTTCAGTCGCCGGGCTGGCCGTTGCCAGGCTGTGGCCAGCACGCACCATCGACAAGACGGTCTTGGTGGGCACCGGCGTGTCGCGCCTGATGCTCCCCGCGCTCGCCGCGGAGGCGCATGACCGCACGCTGGTGATCCACGGCGAGCAGGACGACACAGTGCCCTTGAGGGCGGTCCTGGATTGGGCCCGGCCCCAGTCACTCCCCGTTACCGTGGTCCCGGGGGTCGGTCACTTCTTTCACGGACAATTGCCGCTCCTGAAAAGCTTGGTGGTGCGCCACCTTCGTTCCTGAATTCCCTGTGACCATGAAAACAATCCTGCGCGTCCTGTCCGCGCCGATCCTGGCGTTTGTCTGCTTCGCTGCTTCGGCCCAGGCGCCCCAGCCCCCCGAGATCGCGGCCCGCAGCTTTCTGGTGCTGGATGTGACGGCCAACCAGATGCTGGCCGCCCGCGACATCGATGTGCCGGTGGAGCCGGCATCGCTGACCAAGCTGATGACGGCCTACGTCGTGTTCGATGCGCTGCGCGCCAAAAAGATCGATCTCAAGCAGACCCTGCCGGTCAGCCGCCGCGCCTGGAAGATGCCCGGCTCGCGCATGTTCATCGATCCCAGCATGAACGTGCCCGTCGAAGACCTGATCAAGGGGATGATCGTCCAATCCGGCAACGATGCCACCGTCGCACTGGCCGAAGGGGTGGGCGGCAGCGTGGAGCGATTCGTGCAATTGATGAACGAGCAGGCCAAGGCATTGGGGCTCAAGGCCACGAGCTACCGCAATCCGGAAGGGCTGACCGAGGCGGGCCATTCGACCACGGCGCGCGACCTGAGCATTTTGGCGGCCCAGCTGATTCACGACTTTCCGGACTATGTGGGCTACTACACGATCAAGAAGTACCGGTATGAGGGAACGCCGACCGCCAACGACACCAACCGGAACATGCTGCTGTTCCGCGACCCCACAGTGGATGGCCTCAAGACCGGGTACACCGAAGCGGCCGGCTACTGCCTGATCGCGACCGCCAAACGGGACTTTCCGAACGTCGGCGGCCGCCGCCTGATGGCCGTCGTGCTGGGCGCTTCCAGCGAAAATGCCCGGGCCAACGAGGCCCAGAAGCTGCTGAACTGGGGCTACACCGCGTTCGAAGCCATCAAGCTGTTCGATGCCAACCAGGCGGTCGTCACGCCAGAGGTGTGGAAGGGAACCCAGAAGACGGCCAAGCTCGGCCGTTCGCAAGCGGTCGTGGTCGCCGTGCCTACCGGCACAGCGACGCGGGTGAAGACTCAGGTCGCCCGGCCCGACCCGCTGCTCGCCCCCCTGACCAAGGGGCAGCTGGTGGGCACGTTGAAGATCAGTTCCGGTGACCAGCCACTGCTGGACCTGCCTCTCATGGTTTTGGAGCCGGTAGAACAAGCCGGCATATTCAGCCGAGCCTGGGACGCAGTACGCCTCTGGATCAAGTGACATCCCTGGGCCCCCTCCCCACCCCTCCCATTGAGCGTTCTTAGCAGCCGCGTTATACTCGAGGGCTTTCCCGCAATTTGGGGCGGGAAGATTTTGCCTGCCGCGTTCGCGGTCACTCAGTTATCAAGACGTTTAGGGACGTTCAATGCCAACCATCAACCAACTCGTGCGTCACGGGCGGG
The DNA here is from genome assembly GCA_046599015.1 of Ramlibacter sp. GTDB lineage: Bacteria > Pseudomonadota > Gammaproteobacteria > Burkholderiales > Burkholderiaceae_C > Ramlibacter. Next base: position 8,759 of record JBKJHN010000098.1, on the reverse strand, counting down.
AGGTCGAAAAGACCAAATCCAAGAGCCCGGCGATGCAGAACAGCCCGCAGCGGCGGGGGGTGTGCACGCGCGTGTACACCACGACGCCGAAGAAGCCGAACTCGGCTCTTCGTAAAGTCGCCAAGGTGCGCCTCACCAACGGCTTCGAAGTCATTTCCTATATCGGCGGCGAAGGCCACAACCTGCAGGAGCACTCAGTGGTGCTCGTGCGCGGCGGCCGCGTCAAGGATCTGCCGGGTGTGCGTTACCACATCGTGCGGGGTTCGCTCGACTTGCAGGGCGTGAAAGACCGCAAGCAGTCCCGCTCCAAGTACGGCGCCAAGCGTCCGAAGAAGACCTGACAGGCCAGTAGTTTGTCGGTGCCTGATTCACCCTGGCAGGTCAATCAGCCGTAATGGCCCGAAGCGCGGAATTGTCCGTGTGGGTCGAGTAAGCGAGGGTTTGATGACCCTCTAGGCTCCCGGAAGGGGCAAGCCAGCTGAAGCAAATTAAAGAGGTGAAAAATGCCACGTCGTCGCGAAGTCCCCAAACGTGAAATCCTGCCGGATCCCAAGTACGGCAATGTCGAGCTCGCCAAGTTCATGAACGTGATCATGCAAGGCGGCAAGAAGGCGGTCGCAGAGCGCATCATCTACGGCGCGCTCGAGCAGATCGAGAAGAAGAACCCGGGCAAGGACCCGGTTGAAGCCTTTACCATGGCCATCAACAACATCAAGCCCATGGTCGAGGTGAAATCCCGCCGCGTCGGCGGCGCCAACTACCAGGTGCCGGTCGAAGTGCGTCCGGTGCGCCGGGTGGCGCTGGCCATGCGCTGGCTGAAGGAAGCCGCCAAGAAGCGCGGCGAGAAGTCCATGGCCATGCGCCTGGCCAATGAATTGATGGAAGCCACGGAAGGCCGTGGCGGCGCCATGAAAAAGCGTGACGAAGTTCACCGCATGGCGGAAGCGAACAAGGCCTTCAGCCACTTCCGCTTCTAAGAAGCGCCCCCATATCTGGGAGTGCGGGCCCGCCACAAGCGGGCCTGTGCCCTTTTCAACGAAAGATCATCATGGCCCGCAAGACGCCCATCGAGCGCTATCGCAACATCGGTATTTCGGCTCACATCGATGCCGGAAAAACCACGACCACCGAGCGCATCCTGTTCTATACCGGTGTGAATCACAAGATCGGCGAAGTGCACGACGGCGCCGCCACCATGGACTGGATGGAGCAGGAGCAGGAGCGCGGCATCACGATCACCTCCGCCGCGACCACCTGTTTCTGGAAGGGGATGGACCTGTCGTTCCCCGAGCACCGCATCAACATCATCGACACTCCCGGCCACGTGGACTTCACGATCGAGGTGGAGCGTTCCATGCGCGTGCTGGACGGCTGCTGCATGGTGTATTGCGCCGTGGGCGGCGTGCAGCCGCAGTCGGAGACTGTCTGGCGTCAGGCCAACAAGTACAAGGTGCCGCGCCTGGCGTTCGTCAACAAGATGGACCGCACCGGCGCCAACTTCTTCAAGGTCTATGAGCAGATGAAGCTGCGCCTGAAGGCCAACCCGGTCCCGATCGTGATTCCGATCGGCGCCGAAGAAAACTTCACTGGCGTGGTCGACCTGCGCAAGATGAAGGCCATCTATTGGGACGAAGCCTCGCAGGGCATGAAGTTCAACTTCGCCGAGATTCCGGCCGAGTTGCTCGAGCTGTCCAAGGAATGGCGCGAGAAGATGGTCGAGGCCGCCGCCGAAGCCAACGAAGAGCTGATGAACAAGTACCTCGAAGAGGGTGATCTCACCGAAGACGAGATCACCCTGGGTCTGCGCACCCGCACCATCGCCGGCGAAATCCAGCCGATGCTGTGCGGTACGGCCTTCAAGAACAAGGGTGTCCAGCGCATGCTGGACGCCGTGGTCGAACTGATGCCCTCCCCGGCGGACATTCCGCCAGTCAAGGGCATGGACGACGACGAGAAGCCGGTGACCCGCCGTGCCGACGACAGCGAGAAGTTCTCGGCGCTCGCTTTCAAGCTGATGACGGACCCGTTCGTCGGCCAGCTGACGTTCGTGCGCGTTTACTCCGGCGTGCTGTCCAAGGGCGACAGCGTTTACAACCCGATCCGCGGCAAGAAAGAGCGGATCGGCCGGATTGTGCAGATGCACGCCAACAACCGCCTGGAAGTGGACGAAATCCGCGCCGGCGACATTGCTGCTTGCGTTGGCCTGAAGGACGTGACCACTGGCGAAACCCTGTGCGACCCGAGCTCGATCGTGATGCTGGAGCGCATGGTGTTCCCCGAGCCTGTGATCGCCCAGGCCGTCGAACCCAAAACCAAGATGGACCAGGAAAAGATGGGCATTGCCCTGAACCGACTGGCCGCCGAGGACCCGTCGTTCCGCGTCAAGACCGACGAAGAGTCGGGCCAGACCATCATCGCCGGCATGGGCGAGCTGCACCTGGAAATCATCGTCGACCGCATGAGGCGTGAGTTCGGCGTGGAAGCCAACGTCGGCAAACCCCAGGTGGCTTACCGCGAAACGATCCGCAAGACGGTGGAAGACAGCGAAGGCAAGTTCGTGCGCCAGTCCGGTGGCAAGGGCCAGTACGGTCACGTGGTGCTGAAGATCGAGCCGAACGAAGCTGGCAAGGGCTTCGAGTTCATCGACGCCATCAAGGGCGGCGTGGTGCCGCGCGAGTACATTCCGGCGGTGGAAAAGGGCGTGATCGAAGCGCTGAACACCGGCGTGCTGGCGGGCTATCCCGTGGTCGACGTCAAGGTGACACTGCACTTCGGTTCGTACCACGACGTGGACTCGAACGAAAACGCGTTCAAGATGGCCGCAATTTTCGGCTTCAAGGAAGGCTGCCGCAAAGCGAGCCCGGTCATCCTGGAGCCGATGATGGCCGTGGAAGTGGAAACGCCTGAAGACTACGCCGGCAACGTGATGGGCGACCTGTCGTCACGCCGCGGCATGGTGCAGGGCATGGAAGACATGGTCGGTGGCGGCAAGGTCATCAAAGCCGAAGTGCCGCTGTCCGAGATGTTCGGTTACTCGACCACGCTGCGTTCGATGTCGCAGGGCCGCGCCACCTACACGATGGAGTTCAAGCACTACAGCGAGGCTCCGCGCAACGTGGCCGAGGCGATTGTGGCTGCGAGGACAAAATAAATGTGTTTGCGGGACAGACCAAGAAATTGCGTAGCAATTTTTGCTCTGTCCCCAACTGATTAAGCGTTCCCCTTACCCCTCTGGGGGAAGGCCGGGATGCGGGCACAGGGCCTAGCCGCTCTTACCCCCACCCCAACCCTCCCCCAAAGGGGAGGGAGTTAAGAAAGTCTGCGATTGTGTGCCCCTCATTGCCCGCGGTGAGGGATCCAGCAACACAGTGCAGACGTTAAACCTCACACGGGCATTGCTCTTTGGAGATTTTTGAAAATGGCAAAAGGAAAATTCCAGCGAACCAAGCCGCACGTCAACGTCGGCACGATCGGTCACGTGGACCACGGCAAGACCACCCTGACGGCGGCGATCACCTCGGTGATGGCGGCCAAGTTCGGCGGTGAAGCCAAGGCCTATGACCAGATCGACGCGGCTCCGGAAGAAAAAGCGCGCGGCATCACCATCAACACCGCCCACGTCGAGTACGAGACGTCCAAGCGCCACTATGCGCACGTGGACTGCCCCGGCCACGCCGACTACGTCAAGAACATGATCACCGGGGCTGCCCAGATGGATGGCGCCATCCTGGTGTGCTCGGCCGCCGACGGCCCGATGCCCCAGACCCGCGAGCACATCCTGTTGGCCCGCCAGGTGGGCGTTCCCTACATCATCGTGTACCTGAACAAGTGCGACATGGTCGATGACGCGGAGCTTTTGGAGCTGGTCGAGATGGAGCTGCGCGAGCTTTTGGACAAGTACGAATTCCCCGGCGACGCCACCCCGATCATTCACGGCTCGGCCAAGCTGGCCCTGGAAGGCGACAAGGGCGAGCTGGGCGAGCAGTCCATCATGAAGCTGGCCGACGCCATGGACAGCTACATCCCCCAGCCTGAGCGGGCCATCGACGGGGCGTTCCTCATGCCGGTGGAGGACGTGTTCTCCATCTCCGGGCGCGGCACGGTGGTCACCGGCCGCATCGAGCGCGGCGTGGTGAAGGTCGGCGAGGAAATCGAGATCGTGGGCATCCGCCCCACGGTCAAGACCACCTGCACCGGCGTTGAGATGTTCAGAAAGCTGCTGGACCAGGGCCAGGCCGGCGACAACGTGGGCATCCTCTTGCGCGGCACCAAGCGCGAAGAAGTCGAGCGCGGTCAAGTCCTGTGCAAGCCCGGCAGTATCAAGCCGCACACCCACTTCACCGCCGAGGTGTATGTCCTGTCCAAGGACGAGGGCGGCCGTCACACCCCGTTCTTCAACAACTACCGCCCGCAGTTCTACTTCCGCACCACGGACGTCACCGGCGCGATCGAGTTGCCCAAGGACAAGGAGATGGTGATGCCCGGAGACAACGTGTCGATCACCGTCAAGCTGATCAACCCGATCGCCATGCAAGAAGGCCTGCGCTTTGCCATCCGCGAAGGCGGCAAAACCGTGGGTTCGGGCGTGGTTGCGAAAATTCTGGAATAACCAACAACTTTGCGGGACAGATCAAGATTGCGCAGCAATTTGCTCTGTCCTCAACTTTTCATTTGATTTTGCGGGACAGATCTTTAGCTCTGTCCCCAACTAATTAGGACCATCATGGCCACGCAACAGAAAATCCGCATCCGCCTCAAGGCTTTCGATTACAAGCTGATCGACCAGTCCGCCGCCGAGATCGTCGACACCGCCAAACGCACCGGCGCGATCGTCAAGGGGCCGGTGCCCCTGCCGACGCGTATGAAGCGCTTCGACATCCTGCGCTCGCCGCACGTCAACAAGTCGAGCCGCGACCAGTTCGAAATCAGGACGCACCAGCGCCTGATGGACATCGTCGACCCGACCGACAAGACCGTGGACGCGCTGATGAAGCTGGATCTGCCGGCTGGCGTCGACGTCGAAATCAAGCTGCAGTAAGGCTTCGCGGGTCCCGCTCGGCCCGCTGTCTCCTCGAAGTCAAGAGGTAGGGCGGCAGACCTGCTCTAGGATCAATGATGCTTCAGTGGGTTTCCGTCACGACCGTACTTGCACCGGCATGGATGATCCGGCTGCACGCGGCTTACCTGAAGCTACTGGGGGCGGACCTGTGCGTGTACTTCATCGACCGCCCGGCAAGCTACACCGAAGCTGAGCTCACCGAGTTGTCGCAGCACGCCAAGGTGTTCCTGTGCGACGACACCTACTGGCAGTCGGTCGGCGGCCGACCGCAGAAGGTGCCCGAACGCCAGTTGAAGAACGTTCAATTCGCCCGCTCGCAGGTCGATGCGCGCTGGTTTCTGCACATCGACATCGACGAGTTCCCCTACTTCACGGGCGAGATCGGCCGAATGCTGGCCAGCGCTCCGGTGGAACTTGCAGAATTTCATTTCCAGAACGTCGAGCGGCTCATCGTGCGCGGGGGTGCCCACTGGCATGATGGGTTGCTTCGCGTTCCGAACTTCGACAGCGAACTGCAGGCTCGCCACTATGGTCAGCGAACGCGCTTTCTGGGCGCCGGGCTGGCCTGCTACTTCCACGGGAAGTCTCTGGTGAAAAATGGGCCGCGCGTGGTTCAGGGAGTGCACTCGGGCCTGCACGTGCTCCCGCAACACGAGCTGGTGCGGATGACGATTCCCTTGCACGAGGGCTTTCTGGTGCACTACCCTTGCATCTCCCGGCCGCACTTCGCACACCGCCTGAGGCGCAACAGGTTCAACATTCCGGACGTGCGCAAGTTCCGGCATGAGCACATGCTCGATATCTTCATGTCCGGGCCTGACGCTCGCCCCGAAAACATCGAAATCGCGGTAGCCGGGCTGCACACCTGCACCCCGGAGCAGGCCCGAACATGGTCGGAAGTGGGCCTTTGCCGGCCGATGCCGCACACTTATTTGCAGCTGCTCGAGCAAGCCGCCGGCGCATCTGATGTTCTTGGCATTGGTTTTGCCGAGCGCTCCTTCGCTGAGTTTGACCAGACCTGCAAGAGCGCGTTATAATTTGCGGCTTCGCCCGAATTGGGTGAGGAATTCACGTCCGTTCGCGGGCGAGAATTTTAAGTTTTATCAACCTTCTTTCGCAATCCAAACGCGGCAGCCAATTGCAGCTGCTGCGGCGAAAGTAACGGAGCAAAAATATGAGTCTGAGCAACTCCCTCGGGTTGCTGGGCCGCAAGGTGGGCATGATGCGCCTGTTCACCGATGATGGGGACGCTGTTCCTGTCACGGTGGTGGACGTGTCGAACAACCGTGTGACCCAGGTCAAAACCCAAGAGAACGACGGCTACGTGTCCCTGCAGGTCACGTTCGGTTCGCGCAAAGCTTCGCGCATCACCAAGCCGCAAGCCGGCCACCTTGCCAAGGCAGGTGTGGAACCCGGCGAGATTATCCAGGAATTCCGCGTCACCACCGACACGGCCGCCAAGTACGCCGCCGGCGCCACGGTGCCCGCGACCGACGTGTTCGCCGTGGGCCAGAAGGTCGACGTGCAGGGCACGACCCTCGGCAAGGGCTTCGCCGGCACCATCAAGCGCCATCACATGAAGTCGCAGCGCGCCTCGCACGGCAACAGCCGCTCGCACAACGTGCCCGGCTCGATCGGCATGGCGCAGGACCCTGGCCGCGTGTTCCCCGGCAAGCGCATGACCGGCCACCTGGGCGACGACACCGTCACTACGCAAAACCTGGATGTGTTCCGCATCGATGAAGCCCGCGGCCTGCTGCTGATCAAGGGCGCTGTGCCCGGCTCCAAGGGCGGTTTCGTGACCGTGCGGCCGGCCGTCAAGGCGCGATCACAGGTCGCCTCCGGCTCTGCGGCAGGTACCGCCGTGACCGCCAAGGGAGCCAAGTAATGCAACTCGAACTCCTGAACGAACAGGGCCAGGCGTCGTCCAAGTACGACGCGCCGGAAACCGTGTTCGGCCGTGAATACAACGAGGATCTGGTGCACCAGGTCGTCGTCGCCTTCCAGGCCAATGCCCGCCAGGGTACGCGCGCCCAGAAGGACCGCGAGCAGGTCAAGCACTCGACCAAGAAGCCGTTCAAGCAAAAGGGCACGGGCCGCGCCCGCGCCGGCATGACCTCCTCGCCACTGTGGCGCGGCGGCGGCCGGATTTTCCCGAACAGCCCGGACGAGAACTTCACCCAGAAGGTGAACAAGAAGATGTACCGCGCAGGTATGGCTTCTATCTTCTCGCAGCTGGCCCGCGAAGGCCGCCTGGCCGTGGTCGACTCCATGAAGGTGGACTCGCCCAAGACCAAACAGCTGGCCGCCCGCTTCAAGGCGATGAACCTCGAATCGGTCCTGGTGATCGCCGAGGAAGTCGACGAGAACCTCTACCTCGCCTCGCGCAACCTCGTCAACGTGCTCATCGTCGAGCCGCGTTACGCCGATCCGCTGTCGCTGGTGCACTACAAGAAGGTGCTGGTCACCAAGGGCGCCGTCGACAAGCTCAAGGAGATGTTCGCATGAGCCGAATCAATCCCACACCCACGCAGCGCAGCTTCGCCGAAGGCCGGCTGATGCAGGTCCTGATCGCCCCGATCGTCTCCGAAAAGGCAACGCATGTCGCCGACAAGACCAATGCCGTTACCTTCAAGGTGCTGCAGGACGCCACCAAGCCCGAGATCAAGGCCGCCGTCGAGCTGATGTTCAAGGTCGAAGTCAAGGGCGTTTCGGTGGTCAACACCAAGGGCAAATCCAAGCGCTTCGGCCGCTCGATGGGCCGGCGCGACAACGTCCGCAAGGCCTACGTGATACTCAAGCCGGGCCAAGAGCTGAACCTCACCGGGGAGGCCGCCTAAAGGCGCGTGAATACATCATGGCAGTCATCAAAATGAAACCGACTTCACCAGGCCATCGCGGCATGGTGAAGATCTCGCGTGACCACCTGCACAAGGGTGAAGGCTACGCCCCGCTGCTGGAACCCCAGTTCCAGAAGTCCGGCCGCAACAACAACGGTCACATCACCACCCGTCACAAGGGCGGTGGCCACAAGCACCACTATCGTGTCGTCGATTTCGCCCGCAACAAGGACGGCATCGCGGCCAAAGTGGAGCGGATCGAATACGACCCGAACCGCACGGCCCACATCGCATTGGTGTGCTATGCCGACGGCGAGCGCCGCTACATCATCGCGCCGCGCGGCCTGGAAGTGGGCGCCTCGCTGCTGTCCGGCTCCGAGGCCCCGATCCGTGCCGGCAACACCCTGCCGGTGCGCAACATCCCGGTGGGCTCGACCATCCACTGCATCGAGATCCAGCCCGGCAAGGGCGCGCAGATCGCCCGTTCGGCCGGCACTTCGGCGACGCTGCTGGCGCGCGAAGGCACCTACGCCCAGGTCCGCATGCGTTCCGGTGAAGTTCGCAAGATCCATATCGAATGCCGCGCGACCATCGGTGAAGTTGCCAACGAAGAACACAGCCTGCGCCAGTTGGGCAAGGCCGGCGTCAAGCGCCACATGGGCATCCGCCCGACCGTTCGCGGTGTGGTGATGAACCCGGTCGACCACCCACACGGTGGTGGTGAAGGCAAGACCGGCGAAGGCCGCCATCCTGTCGATCCATGGGGTAACCTGACCAAAGGCTACCGCACCCGCAACAACAAACGCACGCAAGTGATGATTGTTTCGCGTCGCAAGAAGTAAGGTTAAGCCATGACACGT
>JBKJHN010000029.1:0-15736 GCA_046599015.1 Ramlibacter sp. | reverse complement strand
CAGGCCCATCGCTTCGACGATGCAGGCCATCGTGCTCGCGGTGCCCATCACCATGCAGGTGCCCGGCGTGGGCGCCAGCCGCTCGTTGATGCGTTCGATCTCCTGCGCGTCGATGCGTCCACCGCGGTGTTCGCCCCACAAGCGCCGACAGTCGGTGCAGGCGCCAAGCTGTTCGCCGTTGTAATGGCCTACCAGCATCGGGCCGACCGGCACGATGATGGTGGGAACGTCGGCCGAGGCGCAAGCCATCATCTGCGCCGGGATGGTTTTGTCGCAGCCGCCGATCAGCACCACCGCGTCCATCGGCTGGGCGCGGATCATCTCCTCGGTGTCCATCGCCATCAGGTTGCGCAGAAACATGCTGGTGGGATGCGCGAACGACTCGTGGATGGAGATGGTGGGGAATTCCATGGGCAACGCGCCGGCCAGCATCACGCCGCGCTTGATGGCCTCGACCAGTTTGGGCACGTTGCCGTGGCAGGCGTTGTAGTCGCTGAAGGTGTTGGCAATGCCGACCACGGGGCGGGACAGCGCGTCGTCGGACAAGCCCATGGCCTTGATGAAAGCCTTGCGCAGAAAAAGCGAGAAGTCCGCGTCGCCGTAGGATGTGAGTCCCTTTCGCATGCCATGGGTCATAGGAATTCCAGCGGTTTGTAGTTACCATCAATAATACGCAAAGCGCCCCATGGTCGAGTTCATAGTCAAGTCACTCCTCGCCGCCTCGGCCCTCGCGCTTCCCTGCGTGGCTGCTGCCCAAACGTGGCCGGAAAAGCCGGTGCGGATCATCGTGCCGCAGCCGCCTGGCGGTCCCAGCGATATCGTCTTGCGAAGCGCGATCGAGAAGATGCAGCCTCAGCTGAAGCAGCCGCTGGTGCTGGAGAACAAGCCGGGCGCTGCCGGGAACCTGGGCGCCGGCGAAGTCGCCCGTGCCACAGCCGACGGCTACACCTGGCTTTGGACCACTGACACCTTGATCACCGTCAATCCGCATGTCTACGAAAAGATGACCTTCAAGGCGGGCGACCTGCAGCCTGTCATGCGTGCCACAGCATTCAGCCAGACGCTGGTGTGCAACCCCGGGCTGGGATTGAAGACCGTCGGCGATATCGTGCGCCGCGCCAGGGAGAAGCCGGTGAGCTATGCCTCAGGTGGGGCCGGTTCGCCGGGTCACCTGGCCACCGAGCTTTTCAAGGCGGCTGCCGGGGTGCAGATGTTGCATATCCCGTACAAGGGGCCGGCGCCGGCGGTTCAGGACGTGATCGGCGGGCAGGTCGAGTGTGGATTCCTGGCCGGGCCCACGGTGCTGCCCCATGTGCGCTCGGGGCGGCTCGTCGCCCTGGCCGTATCGGGAAGCCGCCGATCCCCGTTGCTCCCCGAAGTTCCAACCGTGGCGGAAGCGGGCTTTCCTGGTTATGACGCCACCTTCTCGCTGGTGCTTTACGCGCCCAAGGGCACGCCTGCCGCTATCGTTCAAGCGATGCATTCCGCAATGTCGAGCGCGTTGAAGACGCCTGATGTCGCTGAAAAATTGGGCCAGAGCGACCAGGAAGTGTTGGCGGCCAGTCCTGCCGACAGCGCCGCGCGTCTGGCTGCCGACTCGCAGAAGTGGGGAGACGTCGCCCGGCGCATCAACTTGCGGCTGGAATGACCAGACCGGGCAACCCTCCACAGGAAACCATGGCCCACCTGCAACCCGTTCCGCTTTCCGACGTTCGCGAAGACGATATCCGCGAGCGCTTCGAGCACTACCGCAAGACCCGCGGCTTCACGCCCAACAGCATCATGACCATGGTGCGCCGGCCCAACATCGTGCGCGCTTTCATGGCACTGAACCAGGCCGTGCTGTACGAAGGCACGGTGCCGCACGAAACCAAGATGCTGGTGAGCCTGGCCAGCAGCTATGCGGCGGGGTGCCGATACTGCCAGTCGCACATGGCCAACCTGTCCAGCATCTACAAGGCATCGGACGAGAAGATCGCAGCCTTGTGGAACTTTGAAGAGAGCGATCTGTTCAGCCCAGCCGAGCGCGCTGCCATCCGCCTGGCACTGAAAGCGGGCAGGCAGCCCAACGAGGCTTGCGAGGCCGATTTCGACGAGTTGAAGAAGCACTATGACGAGGGTCAGATCGTGGAGATCGTGGCCGCGATCGCGCTGTTCGGTTACCTCAATCGCTGGAACGACACCATGGCGACCACCCTGGAGCCGCTGGCCATCGACGTGGCCGAACGGGTGGTTGGCCCGGTGGGGTGGGAACCGGGCAAGCATCGCTGATCGCAAAACTCGGGGCGGCTCGTGCGCCCTGTAGCGAGAACGATTACTTTCGTTCAGGCCCGGTTCATACGGGCGGGCGCAACATGCGATCCATGCCAACCCAAAGGGCGAACCTGAAGCATTCCATCAGGACTGCTGGATAGCCCGTTGACGCGAGGACTGTCGCGATGACCTTCGGATTTTTCCGATCCCGTCCTACAGCAACTCAGCAGGCAGACGTTGACCATCCACATCATTGACCCATGCGGCCTTTGCTGCCGCCCATCCAGGAGCTGATCTTGAATTCAAAACTTTCCATTTCCCGCCGCGCGCTGTCGACGGCTCATTTGCGCGGCCCCGTAACCGCGTTGATGCTGGCGTTGCCAGCCGCCTTCGTGGTGACCGTATTGCCGGTCACGGCGCTTGCACAACCGGCCGCGGCGGAGGTTCGTTCTCTGGACGCAAGAACAGACGGCGATCTCGGCCCGGGCTCCCTCCTGAGATTCAGGGCAGTGGGAACCCCGCGTGCACAAGCTGTCGTGCGCCTGCGCGGCGTTCGGGAAAGAATTGCATTGCGTGAGGTGTCCCCAGGCGTGTACGTGGGCCGCTACACCATCAAGCGCGGGGAGGAGTTGCGGGACGATGGCGAGGTTCGCCTAACGCTTCGGCTGGGCAACCGCACCGCTGCCGCCGACTACACGCTGTCCGAGATCATGGGCGGGCCGCCGGTGGCCAATGTGCCTCCGCCTGTCGTCGTTCCCCCGCCTGTGGCATTGCGTATCGAGCGGTTCGGCATCGCCCCGATCGAGCGCATCGAGCCTGGTGCGGAGTTGCGATTCGCGCTGGACGGAGCGCCCGGCGGCACAGTGGTCATTGATCTGCCGGGCGTCGCCAATGACGTCGGCCTGCGCGAGATTCGCCCAGGGCACTATGAAGGCGGCTACACCTTGCGGCGCGCCGACAACCTGAATCCTTCGCAGCCAATCGTGGCCACACTTCGCGTCGGCGACCGCATGGTCACGGCCAGCCTGGCGCTGCCCGTGGTCCAGCCCCAGCCCGACAATCGGCCGCCGCAGGTGGTGAACGTCACTCCGCGCGAGGGAGAGGCGGTCCCCGGCGGGCCGGCTATCCAGATCTCTGCAAACTTCGAGGATCGCGGCGGCAGTGGGGTCGACCCCTCGAGCGTGCGCATCGTACTGTCCGGGCGCAACGTGACGCCGGACGCACAGATCACTCCGACTTCGGTCAGTTACCGCGCCAGCCTGCCGCCGGGCCGCTACACGGTGGACGTCACGGCGCGGGACCGCGCCGGCAACACAGTGCGGCGCGACTGGAGCTTCGACGTGGCGGCTGTGGTGCCGGTGAACTTGCCGCTGCAAATCCTGAATCACGGGAACAACGGCCGCATCGAAGGAGGAACGACCGTGGTGCAAGGGCGTACCGGCGCTTTCGCGAGCGTGGACGTCAAAGTCGAATCAAGCGTGCAAGGCCCGGGCGGCTTGAACCTCTCGCAGCACGTGTACGCGCAAACTTTGCAGGCAGACGCGAATGGAAACTTCTCATTCAGCTTTGCTCCGAGGTTTGGGATTCCCGGGACGCGTTACGACATATCGATGGTGTCCACGAAGGCCGGGGCGACGAACGACGCACGGCTGACGCTGTACCAGCGATAGTTGACGTATCGTCGACCTCTCGGTCAGAACAGTCCGACGACGGTTTTCATGGGCAGGAAGAGGCGGCGCGGCTGCTCGTGCAGCGGCAGAAAGCTGAAATGCCGGTAGAAGGCTTGCGCCGCGTCGTCTTTGGCATCGACCAGGACAGCCATTTGACTCAGGCGCTGCTGGTCGCCGCGTATTCCTCCCCCGGCCCCGACACCAGTGCCGCACGGCCGACCAGCAGCGGGTCGACGCTGCCGATGGTGCTCACGTCCTTGTTGGAGTAAGGCATGCGCAGCAGCAGGTAGCGCATCGCGTTGAGCCGCGCGCGCTTCTTGCAATCGCTTTTGATCACGGTCCACGGCGAGTCGGAGGTGTCGGTGTTGAGGAACATCAGCTCCTTGGCGCGGGTGTAGTCTTCCCATTTGTCGAGCGAGGCCATGTCGATCGGCGACAGCTTCCACTGCTTGAGCGGGTGCGCCTGGCGCTCCTTGAAACGGCGGCGTTGCTCGGCGCGGCTGACCGAGAACCAGAACTTGAACAGGTGCACGCCGCTGCGCACCAGGTGGCGCTCGAACTCGGGGCACTGGCGCATGAACTCGTCGTACTCGGCCTGGGTGCAAAAACCCATTGCGCGTTCGACGCCGGCGCGGTTGTACCAACTGCGGTCGAACAGTACGATCTCGCCGCGTGTGGGCAGGTGCGAGATGTAGCGCTGGAAGTACCACTGGCCGCGTTCGACCTCGCTGGGCTTTTCGAGCGCCACGACGCGCGCGCCGCGGGGGTTCAGGTGCTCCATGAAGCGCTTGATCGCGCCACCCTTGCCGGCCGCGTCACGGCCTTCGAAAAGGATCACCACGCGCTGCCCGGTTTCCTTGACCCAGGCCTGCAGCTTGAGCAACTCGACCTGCAGCCGGTACTTCTGCCGTTCGTAGCTGCGGCGCGACATCAGGTTCTTGTAGGGGTAGCCGCCTTCGCGCCAACGGGCCGCCAGCTCCAGGTCGGGGTCGACGCCCGAGGGGTTCTCGACTTGCTCGAACAGCACGCGGCGCAACGATTTGACCTCGTCGGGCGACGCGCCGTCGACCAATGCCCGCAGTTGCTGCAACGACTGCCCGGGCGGGCCGTCAGTGCCCTGGGCATGGTGGGCCAATACCTCGGCCAGGGCCAGGGACTTGACGGTTTCGCTGCGGGTCGTGGCCCGCTCGACGCGGTCATGTTCCATCGCCGCCGGTGTCAGCCTGGGTGCGATGTCGCCGGCCTTGGCCGAACGCGGCCGTCGCCGCGGCGCGGCCGGGGACGGCGCCTGGGCCTTGACGGCCTTGGCCGTACGGACTGGCTTGAGCTTGACGACCTTGGCCTTACGGACTGGCTTGGGCTGGGTTGCCAGGATGGTGCGATTGCGTGCTGCAGAATGCTGGGCCATGGATCGTGTGTATGACAAGAGGATGAACTCTACGATGATCGGCAGCGTGCCGCGCCGCTTACTTGATCCAGATCAAGACGAGCCTTCGCTCCCCCCTCGCCCAGAACTTAACGGCCGAACAGTCCGCGGAATTTCTGCACGGTATCCGCGGCATCTTTCAAGGGGTCGGTGTTTGAAGGTGCTGGCGCCGGGGGCGCAGTTCCCGTTCTATCGGATGCCAGTGTGGTGGAGGCGGGAGCAGCGCCAGGACCGGTGGGCGCAGGTGCCGCAGCGGTGGCCGGCATCGCGATCAGTGGCGTAGGCCCTGCTTTTTTCATGGCGGCGGACGCCGCTACGCTAGGCAGCGATTTTCCTACCAGTGCCGCCAGTCGGTCGCGGTCGATTGCCGCAGCCAGGGACGCACGCAATTGCTCGATCTGTTCGCGTACCCCATATGAGGCGGCATCGACTTTCCATTCCACGTTGTTTACTTTCAGTCCGGCACTGAGTGCCGGGCTGGGGCTGCCGTAGGCGCCCGAATAATTGCCTGCAGGGGCGGCGAAATTCTTGACGTTGATTGCCAAATTCACGGTCACCACCGTGTCCGCGGAATGCTTCTTGGGATCGGGCCAGATAAATTTGCGGCTGACGCTCACGTTGAAATTGCCCTGCTTTTTTTCACCTTTACAGACTTCGTGCTGGTCAGGGTTTGTATCTGAGTCGCTGGCTCGCAACCCCTCGGCGCTGGGTGCGGCAGGCAGGAAGGTTTTCAGCGCGGCGTTGGCCCGCAGCATAAAATCCCGCTCCGGGGCGCTCAGCGGAACCGTGTCCACGCAATCCGCGTAGACGACGGGAGCATGAAAAAACAGCGCTGCGAGGACGGGTAAGAAAAGCCGGGTTCTTATGGATGACATGTGTTTGCTCCCCTTGGTGGTTTGATTCTTGGATTTCAGTCAGAAGACGACGCGGATGTTCCTTATGCCAGTTGCAGAATTCTGATTCTCGCAGAAGTCAGAAACGCCGGATCAACGTGAGGCTCTGTCCATCGCGTTTCATTTCAGTGCGGCGCAGCAAGCGTAGGTCGCATTCGATACTTGGGTTGACGCGGTTAAATATCCTGTCCGTTTTGTAATGAGTAAACCTGATGGTCCATGTTGCCTATTGTTTTGACCGGAATTTCGAGCCGCTTTTCGGGGCATCTCTCATGTCGCTGTTGCTCAATTTCCGGAGTGCCGGGGCAGGCTTGACGGTGCATGTGGTGACTGACAATTATCATCCGGGTTTTCAGGAAAAGATCGAACATCTACGAAGTGCTTTCGCTGCCAGAATCGAGCTGTATGTCATCACCGCCGCCGATGTTCAAGCAATGGCAGCACTTCCGGTCACTTGTCAGCCACATGTGACACACGCGACTTACTATCGCTTGTTGCTGGCGCGAATTCTTCCTGAAACTGCCAGCAAGGTCTTGTATCTTGATGCCGACACCATTGTGCTTTCCGATATTGGCGCGTTGTACGCGACCGACATGGCCGGGGCGCCTGTTTCCGGGGTTAGCGATCTTGCGGCGGACCGCTGGAGAGCACAGCACCAGCTTGGGCGCTATATCAATTCCGGCGTGTTGCTGATTGACCTCGAGCAGTGGCGCCGAGAGGATCATGTCGCCCGCTGCCTCGACTACATCGCGCGCAACAGCGAAAAACTTCTATTTGGCGAACAGTGTGCGCAAAATCTGGTGTTTCAGGACAGTCTGCAGTTGCTCGATGCAAGGTGGAATCATTATGTGCTTCCCCATGCCAAAACTCAGGTTAGCGGGAATGCGGCCATTCTTCATTTCGTGACTCGCGACAAGCCGTGGCATGCCTGGTACGAAAATCCCCTGGGGAAATGCTATTGGCGCTATCTGGACGTCTCTCCCTGGGCGGGCGCCATTCCGATCCTGCCCACTACACTGGAACAAGCCCATCGTTTTGCCCGGTTGCTGCGCCGGAAAGGCAAGGTAGAGGAGTCCATCGGCGTGTACGAAGACATGCTCGTTGCGCTGCAAAAATCCCGGCAGATTCGCAACGAATCTTGAATCTCCCGTCGAGCGCATGCTGATGTGCATAACTGGGATGGATCCGGGCGCTTACCCGCCGAGCACTCAAGCCCCGCGTCCTCTCACGCCAGCAGGCGCCGAATCGCCTCCCGGAGTTCCTTCTTCTCTTCCAACCCAAAGCCCGCCGCCTCGCTCGGGCGCACCCGCGCATTCGTGATCTCGCACTGCGGCGAATACCCTCCGAACGGCTGGAATACCCCGGGGTAAGCCTCGCAGGCGCCGAGCCCCAGGCCCACCACCACATGCAGGTTGATCAGATGGCCCCCATGCGGAATCGCCTGGCGGCGATCGAAGCCGTGCGATTCCAGCACCTGCAGGATGCGCGCATATTCGGTGATGCCGTAGCTCAGGCCGGGGTCCATCTGGAACACATCACGGCCAGGGCGCATGCCGCCGAAGCGCACCAGGTTCAGTGAATCGATGGCGGAGAACAAATTCTCGCCGGTGGCAACGGCGCCGCCATAGGCCTCGATCACTTCGGCATTGAGCCGGTAATCGAGCGGATCGCCGATCTCCTCGAACCAGCGCAGCGCGAGCGGCTTCAGCTCCTTCGCGTACGCGAGCGCCGTCTCCAGATCGAAGCGGCCGTTGGCGTCGACCATCAAGTGGTCGCCGCCGCCGGCGACCTGCAGGGCCTCTTCCACGCGTTTCATGTCCTGCAACAGCGGCGCCCCGCCGATTTTCATCTTGAAGCTCTCGAAGCCCATGTCGCGGTAGCGCTGGAACTCGTCACGCAGCGTCTGCCCCGTGCCCGGCGCATGGTAGTAGCCCCCGCCGGTATAGACCTCCACCGGCCCGGACGGCGCGCGGCCGAAGGCGCGCGCGATGGTCACGTAAGCGGGCTCATCGGCAAGCTTGGCGTTCAGGTCCCAGATGGCCTGCTCGATCGCGGCGGCCGCACCGGCGCGGTCACCATGGCCGCCGGGCTTCTCGTTGAGCAGGATGGCGGCGAGCACTTTGTCGGCGTCGAAGCGTTCGCTGCCGGCATCGAGCAGCGAGTCCGGCGCCGCCGCCAGCAGCCGCGGGATCATGCGGTCGCGAATGATGCCGCTCTGCGCGAAGCGGCCGATGGAGTTGAAGCCGAGGCCCACCACACGCCGCCCGTGACGGACAACGTCGGTGACGACGGCCACCAGCGAGACGGTATGCTCCGAAAAATTGACGACGGCGTTGGCGACGCCGCCTTCCAGCGGCACCGCCAACTCGCGGACTTCGACGATGCGCATCAGACGATCACTCGACGGTGATGCCGCCCTTTTTGATCACGTCGCCGAACTTGGTCAGCTCCGAGTCGATGTACTTGCCGAATTCCTCGGGGCTGCTGCCCACGGCGATCATGCCCAGTCGCGTCAGCGTGGCCTTCACGGATTCGCTGGCCAGCGCCACCTTCAGGTCGTCATTGAGCTTCTTCTGGATCGCCGGATCCAGACCCTTGGGCGCGACGATCCCGAGCCAGCCCAGCACGTCGAAGTCAGGAAAGCCGCTTTCGGCCATCGTCGGCACGTCGGGCCAGCTGGGCATCCGCTTCGCAGTGGACACGGCCAGCACGCGCACCCTGTCCCCCTGCAGGAATGGCACCACGCCCGGCGCGGAATCGAACAGCGTATGGAGTTGCCCCCCGAGCAGGTCGGTGTACGCAGGCGCCGTGCCCTTGTAGGGCACGTGCACCATGGAGATGCCGGCGCGCTGCTTGAGCATTTCCATCGTCAGGTGCTGAGTCGAGCCGTTGCCGCCGGAACCGTAGCTGAGTTGGCCGGGCCGCGCCCTGGCATCCGCGACCAGGTCCTGCACCGTCCGGTACTTCGAGTTCGCGGGAACCACCAGCGCCTGGGCCACGCCGGCGACGTTCATGATGGGGGTGAAGTCCTTGCGCGGGTCGTAGCCGGCGTTCTTGATCAGGTTGGGTGCGATGGCCATCGGCCCGCTCGAGCCGAGCAGGAGCGTGTAGCCGTCAGGAGCTGCCTTCGCCACGAACTGGCTGCCGATGGTGCCGCCGGCGCCGACCTTGTTGTCGACGACCAGGGTTTTACCCCAGGCCTTGCCCAGCGGCTCGGAAAGGATGCGCGCCAGCACGTCGCCCGACTGCCCGGCGGCAAACGGAACGATGATGGTCACCGGTTTGTTCGGATAGCCGTCGGCCCGGCCTTGCGCCCGTGCCAGCGCGGGCAATGCGCAAATGGCGGCGGCCGACTGGATGAAGTTTCTGCGATTCGGCATGCAAGTGTCTCCTGGGGTACACGTGGTTTTTTGGAAAGTGGCCGCATCATTCGATGCTGATGTTGGCCTTCTTGATGATGTCGCCGAACTTGTCGTATTCCGCAATCAGGAACCGGCCGAAATCGTCGGCGCTTCCGCCGATCGGCGTGATGCCGATCTTGGCCATGCTGGCCTTCACGGTTTCGGTGGCGAGCACCTTGCCCAGGTCGGCATTGAGTTTGTCGCGGATCGCCGGGTCGAGCCTGGCCGGCGCGGCGATGCCGTACCAGCCGAGCACCCGGAAGTCGGGAATGCCGGTCTCCATCACGGTCGGCACCTCCGGCAGCGACGGCACCCGTTTTTCGGTGGAGACTGCTAGCACGCGCACCTTGCCGGCCTGCAGCTGCGGCATCACGCTGGGCTGCGTGTCGAAGAAGATGTCGAGCGTTCCGCCCAACAGGTCGACGTAAGCAGGCGCCAGGCCCTTGTACGGCACATGCGTCATGTCGATGCCGGCCTTCTGCTTGAGCAATTCCATCATCAGGTGCTGGGTGGATCCGTTGCCCGCGGAGGCGTAATTGAGCTTGCCCGGCGCCGCCTTGGCCGCGGCGATCAGGTCGGCCATCGACATGATCTTCGAGCTCGCCGGGACCACCAGCGCATAGCCGACGCCGCCGACCGTCAGGATGGGCGTGAAATCCTGGCGTGGGTCGTAGCCGGCCTTCTTGTAAACGTGGGGAGCCACGGCCATGGGGCCGGTCGAACCCAGCAGCAGCGTATAGCCGTCCGGCCGCGCCCGTGCGACGAACGCGCTGCCGATCGTGCCGGCCGCGCCGGCCTTGTTGTCAACCACCAGGCTCTGGCCCCAGACCTTGGAGACAGCCTCGCTGAGGATGCGCGCCAGGATGTCGCCCGCCTGGCCGGGGGGAAACACCACCACCATCGTGACGGGTTTGCTGGGGAAATCCGCCTGTGCCATGGCGGCCGTTGGGAAAGCCGCCAGGGCGGAGGCGGAAAGGAGGAAGTTTCTGCGCTGGATCATGTTGGTGTCTCTCCCGGGATTCGTGCGAAGGGTGTTCATGCAGCCTGTGCCGCGGCGGCTCGCGCTTTCACATAGGGCATCAGGCCGCCGTGGGCCAGGATGTCGCGGATGATCTGGGGCGGCCTGGTGCCCTGCAGAACCGGCCCATCGGTGCGGCGCCTGACCTGACCGGCCTCGATGTCGATCCAGACCGGCTCCTCGGCCTGGCCGGTCTGGACCTGGGGCAGGATCAGCAGCGGCAGCCCGATATTGATCGCATTGCGGTAGAAGATGCGCGCAAACGAGGGTGCGACCACGCAGGAGACGCCGGCGCCCTTCAGGCCACGCGGCGCGTGTTCGCGTGAGCTGCCGCACCCGAAGTTCGGCCCGGCCAGCAGGACGTCGCCGGGCTTGAAGCGCGCGGGCCAGGCCGGGTCGTTGCCGCAGAGGACATGTCGCCCGAGTTCCTCGTTGCTCTTCAGCGCCAGGTAGGGGGTGGGCATGATCTGGTCGGTGTCGATGTTGGCGCCGATGAACCACGCTCTGCCTTGATGCCACATGTCCGGCTGCTCCTTCAGAGATCGTCGGGGCTGCACAACTCACCCTTGACGGCGGTGGCGGCGGCGATGGCGGGGTTGCACAGGTAGGTCTCGCTCTTCACGTGGCCCTGGCGGCCGGGGAAGTTGCGGTTGCTGGTCGACAGGCAGCGCTCGCCTTCCGCGAGCACGCCCATGTGGGCGCCGATGCAGGGCCCGCAGGTGGGCATCGAGAAAGCGCATCCCGCTTCCAGGAAGATCTGGGCCAGCCCCTCTTCGACGCATTGGCGGTGGATCTGCGCCGTGCTGGGGATCACGATCACGCGCAGGGCGTCGCTCACCTTGCGGCCCTTCAGGATGGAGGCGGCCACGCGCATGTCGCTGATCCAGCCATTGGTGCACGAGCCGATGTACACCTGGTCGAAGCGCGCACCCTTCACCGCCGACAGCGGCCGGGTGTTGCTTGGCAGGAAGGGCAGTGCGACCACCGGCTCCAGGCCGGTGACATCGATCAGGTGCTCTTGCGAAACCTCGGCGTCGGCGTCGCCGTACACGGGCGTGAATGGGCGCTGGGCAATCTTGTCGACGTAGGCCAGTGTCTTGGCATCGGGCTCGATGATGGCGTTCTGCGCACCCGCCTCGATCGCCATGTTCGTCATCGACAGGCGCTCCTCGACACCCAGCG
The DNA here is from genome assembly GCA_046599015.1 of Ramlibacter sp. Taxonomy (GTDB): domain Bacteria; phylum Pseudomonadota; class Gammaproteobacteria; order Burkholderiales; family Burkholderiaceae_C; genus Ramlibacter. The sequence goes on along the minus strand of JBKJHN010000029.1, from coordinate 3,893 downwards.
CGTTGATCGGTGCTCCGCAGAACTCCATCGCCGCGTTATCCGCCCCGGAAAAGCCGATCAGGCCGATCACGTGCAGCATCAGGTCCTTGCCCGTCACCCATGGGCGCAGCTTTCCGGTGAAGCGGAAGCGGATCGTGCGCGGAACCTCCAGCCATGTGTGGCCGGTGGCCAGGATGGCGGCGATGTCGGTGGAGCCCATGCCGGTGGCAAAGCAGCCCAGGCCGCCGGCCATGCAGGCGTGCGAATTGCCGCCGGCGATCAGCTCGCCCGGCAGCGTCTTGCCGATCTCGATGCCCAGCGCGTTGTGGATGGCCGCCTTGCCCATCTCGTACAAGGGGATCTCGAGCCTGCCGGTCAGGCCCCGGATACTCTTCAGGACGGTGGCGGTCTGGATGCTCTGGGCCGGCGAGTTGACCATGGAGGTCACGAACACCCGGCTTGTGTCCCACACCTTCAGCCCGTGTTCTTCCAGCAGGCCCATCGTCAGCGGCGAACCCAGGTCGTCGGACCAGGTCTGGTCGACCCTCGCTTCAACGAAGTCGCCCGGCCGCACCCGGTCAACGCCCGAGTGGCTGGCGATGATCTTCTCGGTGATCGTCATTCCCATGGGGGCCTTCAACGGTACGGGTAGCCGGTGAACATCCTCGAGACGTCGCCCACCTCGGGCAGCTGCTGCATGGTGGCCAGCATTGCGCGCGCCCGATCGGCGCCGATCACGGAGCCCATCATGTCAAGCGCCTTCTGGTCGAACAGCGCCACCGGCAGCTCCGCCGCCGGGTCGCCGTAGGGCAGGTTGCCCTGGGTGGCGAGCACCCGGCCGTCGTTCAACTCGACCTCCAGGCTGGCCGTCCACAGCCGGGGGTAGGTTTTGGTGTACTCGGGGTTCTCGCTGTAGCTCACCTTCTTCATGAAGGAGCGCATGGCTGGATCGCGCAGGCGCTCTTGCGTGAAGGCTTCCATGCCCACCTTGCGGTGCAGGAAGCACGCCGCCATGAAGAAGGCGATGCTGAACTTCGCCTTGTAGGGCGTCGGCGGGTCGGCGTCGCCCAGTGTGTCGCACGAATTCCTGTTCATCTGCACGCGCACCGCCTTCACCTGGTCGGCGGTGATGCGATGCTGTTCGATCAAGCGCAGCGCGTTGTCGATGCTGACGTGGCCGTGGCGGCAGCAGGCGTGCAGCTTGTAGCCGTTCTCGTCCACCTTGAACTTGCTGCCCAGGTCGCGCGTGATCACGTCCCAGTTGACGGTGCCGGGTTCGCTGGAACCGGACATCGTCGCCAGGAAGCCGCGCTGGCCCTCGATGCCGGTGTCGGAACCCGTGAAGTCGTGGCGCGCCAGCGACGCCGCCAGCAGTCCGTTCATGGCCGCCTTGCCGCTGTGCAGCAGCTTGGTGTCGTCGCCGAACTTGAGGTATTCCCATACGCCGGCGGCCTGCGACGCCGCATTGCCCAACGCCCAGCAAGTTTGCTCCTCGTTCAGCCCCATGATCTTGGCGGCCGCGGCGGCCGCCCCGAAGGTGGCGACGGTGCCGGTGCTGTGCCACATCAGGTAGTGCGTCTTTGCGATGGCCTCGCCGATGCGGTATGCCACGTCGAAACCGACCACCAGGCCTTCGATCAGCTTCTTGCCATCGGCCTTCATCTGCTCGGCGACGGCCAGCGCCGCCGGGCAGATCACGATGCCGCCGTGGATGATGGAAGCCATGTGCACGTCGTCGAGTTCGACCGCGTGCGAGGCGCCATTGGCGAAGGCGGCCCAGTGGGGACTGGTGCGCGAACCGTCGGCGAAGACTAGCGCGCCGCCCTTGGCACCTTCCTCCGCGGCCACGCGGGCCATCTTGGCCGCCTTGTCGGTCTGGCCGCTGACCATCGCGCAGCCGACCCAGTCGTACAAGGCCAGTTCGGCCGCCTTCACGGTGGCAGGTGGGAGATCTTCGTAGCGGGTGTTGACGATGAAGCGGGCCAGCAGCCGGGTGACCGGCGGAGCGTTGCGGGTGTCGAGATATTGCTGCTGCATAAATGAAGATCGATATGTATTGACATATTATCTCGACATGACATATTGTCAAGCGCGCTGGTAGACTCGACCGTTCCAGCCCGGATCAAGATGAGCACACCTCTTTACGCTCAGGTTGCCAAGGAACTTTCGGCCGCCATCACCAGTGGCCGCTTTCCTGTCGGGTCGCTGCTGCCGACGGAGTTCGAGCTGTGCGACCAGTACGGCACGAGCCGGCCGACCGTGCGGCTGGCCTTGCAGGAACTGCAGGCGATGGGGCTGGTGTCTCGAAAGAAGCGGCTCGGCACCAGGGTGGAGTCCGCTTTGCCGCACACGGGGTATTCGCAGTCCGTGGCCACGCTCGAGGGGCTGATGCAACTGGCGGAAGACCAGGTGCGGGTGGTGCGCAAGGTCGAGACAATGGTGGTGGACCGGCCGACCGCCAAGCGGCTGGGCGTGCCGCCCGGAAGCCGGTGGATTCGCATCGAACTGTTGCGGCTGCCGGGCGACGGTAACGTGGAGAAGCCGGTCGGCTGGACCGAGACCTACATCGACGCCGAATACACCGACGTGCCCAAGCTGCTGCGCAAGCAGCCGAAAGTCCTGGTCAGCTCCCTGATCGAATCCCTTCATGGCCGCCGGGTTGCCGAGGTGGAGCAGACCGTGCGTGCTGTCCCCCTTGCGGCGGAACTGGCGGCGGTGCTGCATGCCGAGGCGGGGTCACCCGCCTTGTGCGTCATGAGGCGCTACCTCGACCACACCAATGAAGTGTTCGAAATCGCCATCACCATTCATCCGGCGGACCGGATGGTCGTGAAGAGCCGCCTGCGGCGCGATCGGCCATGAGCGCGAAGACGCCGGACGCGGAATAATACGTCCTGGGTTTGACGGCATGCCGCGCCGGCGCCGAACTTCAAGGAACCTTGCCATGATGCCCCTATCGCCACGCCTTCGCCGCATCACCGTCCTTGCCGCGCTCGCCGCTCCGGCGCTGGCGCTGGCTCACCACGGCTGGAGCGGCTATGACAGCAACACGCCACTGAAGGTCGCCGGCACCATCCGCGACGCCGGCTACGAGCATCCGCACGGCTACATCAGGCTCGAGGTACCGGGCAAGACCTGGCTTGTCGTGCTGGCGCCTCCCTCGCGCATGGAGAACCGCGGCCTGCCCGCGGCGATGCTGAAGGCGGGGGTCGCCGCGCAGGTCGAGGGTTACCCGAATCGCAGCGACGCTCAGGAGATGCGCGCCGAGCGCATCACGATCGACGGCAAGACCGTCGAGCTGCGTTAGGGCAGGCCCTGATGCACCCGCCCGTCGGCCCGGCCTGGCTCGTCTGGATCGAGCTGAGCGGCCTGGGTGAAGTGATGCGCCGCTCGGCATGGATGTACCCCATTGTCGAGATCGTCCACATCGTCGGCTTCGTGATCCTGGTCGGGGCCGCGGTGATGTTCGATCTGCGCGTGCTGGGCTTCGGCCGCGCGCTCGCTGTGACCGCGCTCGCGCGCCACCTCCTGCGCTGGTCCCGGGCCGGGCTGGTCCTCGTGGTGCCGGCGGGGCTGATGCTGTTCTCCGCGCATGCGACCGAATTCGCGACCAACCCGGCCTTCCAGCTGAAGCTCGCCCTGCTTGCCATCGCCGCGGCGAACGTGGCCTTCTTTCACCTGGGCCCGTACCGCACGGTGAGTGCCTGGGACGGCGCGGGCGAGGCGCCGGGCAGCGCGCGGGCCGCCGCGGCGCTGTCCATTGCGGTCTGGATCGCCGTGATCACCTGCGGCCGGCTGATCGCTTACTTCTGACGCGCTGCCGCGATCTTTCAGTCAAATGCGTTCAATCGTTCGGCAGCTGACATGAATCTCGCCCACACCCTTTTACGCGTGGCACTTGCCCAGCCGCGCCG
>JBKJHN010000010.1:0-6829 GCA_046599015.1 Ramlibacter sp. | reverse complement strand
GGCAAGGTGGTCATGCGAGCCAAGTGCCATTTCGAGGACATCGACAAGGGCCAGCGCCAGGCCATCATCGTTGACGAGCTGCCCTACCAGGTCAACAAGAAGACGCTGCAGGAACGGATGGCGGAGCTGGTCAACGAAAAGAAGATCGAAGGCATCAGCCATATCCAGGACGAGAGCGACAAGTCGGGCATGCGCCTGGTGATCGAGCTCAAGCGAGGCGAGGTGCCGGAGGTCGTGCTGAACAACCTGTACAAGCAGACCCAGCTGCAGGACACCTTCGGGATCAACATGGTGGCGCTCATCGACGGCCAGCCACGCCTGTGCAACCTCAAGGATCTCATCAAGGTGTTCCTGGAGCACCGGCGCGAGGTGGTGACACGCCGCACTGTCTTCGCCTTGCGCAAGGCCCGGGAGCGTGGGCACGTGCTCGAGGGGCTGGCGATTGCACTGGCCAACATCGACGATTTCATCGCGATCATCCGCAATGCGCCGACCCCGCCGGTCGCAAAGGCCGAGCTGATGAGCCGGCCGTGGGACAGTCAACTGGTGCGCGAGATGCTCACCCGCGCCCGGGCCGATGGCGGCGTTGTCAACGCCGACGACTATCGCCCGGACGGTCTCGGGCGCGAGTTCGGCATGGGCAGCGATGGCCTGTATCGCCTGTCGGACACACAGGCGCAGGAAATCCTGCAGATGCGCCTTCAGCGCCTCACCGGACTGGAGCAGGACAAGATCGTCGCGGAATACAAGGACGTGATGGCCGAGATCGAAGATCTGCTGGACATCCTGGCCAGGCCGGCCCGCGTCTCGACCATCATTGGCGACGAACTCACGGCCTTGAAGCAGGAGTTCGGACAGACCAAGCTGGGCGCGCGGCGCAGCGTCGTCGAACACAACGCCCAGGATCTCGCCACCGAAGACCTGATCACCCCGACCGACATGGTGGTCACGCTGTCGCACACGGGCTATATCAAGAGCCAGCCCTTGAGCGAATACCGCGCGCAAAAGCGCGGTGGCCGTGGCAAGCAGGCCACGGCCACCAAGGAAGACGATTGGGTCGAACAGCTCTTCATCGCCAACACCCATGACTGGATCCTGTGCTTCTCCAACCGCGGCCGCATGTACTGGCTCAAGGTGTGGGAGGTGCCGGCGGGGTCGCGCGGCTCACGGGGCCGGCCGATCGTCAACATGTTCCCGCTGCAAGAGGGCGAGAAAATCAACGTGGTGCTGCCCGTCACCGGCGAATTCCGCAGCTTCCCCGCCGACCACTATGTGTTCATGTCGACTTCGATGGGCACCGTCAAGAAGACGGCGCTCGACGAGTTCAACAATCCGCGCAAGGCCGGCATCATTGCCGTGGACCTGGACGAGGGCGACTACCTGATCGGCGCCGCGCTGACCGACGGCGAACATGACGTGATGCTGTTCTCCGACGGCGGCAAGGCCGTGCGCTTCGACGAGAACGACGTGCGCCCGATGGGCCGCAACGCCCGCGGCGTGCGCGGCATGATGCTCGACGATGGTCAGGGCGTGATCGCGATGCTGGTGGCCGAGGACGAAGAGCAAAGCGTGCTCACGGCCACCGAAAACGGTTACGGCAAGCGAACCAGCATCACCGAGTACACCCGGCACGGCCGCGGCACCAAGGGAATGATCGCCATCCAGCAAACCGAGCGCAACGGCAAGGTCGTGGCCGCAACCCTGGTGCACGCCGACGATGAGATCATGCTGATCACCGACAAGGGTGTGCTGGTTCGCACCCGCGTCAGCGAAATCCGCGAGCTCGGCCGCGCCACCCAGGGTGTCACCCTGATCGGCCTGGACGAGGGCTCCAAGCTCAGCGGCCTGCAGCGCATCGTGGAGAATGATGCCCAGGCCGTCGAGGGCGAGGATCAGCCGAACGGCGCCGACGAGGAAAGCTGAATCGGGGTTGGCAAGTTAGCGCGTGGCGCGCCGGTGGGAGCGGGCCGAGGACCTTTGTGAGCGTGAGCGACATGAAAAAAGATTTGGCACAGCTGCGCATCGAGATCGACACCGTCGATCGCGAGCTGCTGGACGCGCTCAATCGCAGGGCGGCGCTGGCCAATGAAGTCGGCGAGTTGAAGCGTGCCGAGGGTTCGCCCGTGTTCCGGCCGGAACGCGAGGCCCAGGTGATCAACGGGTTACAGGCATCCAACCCCGGCCCGCTGAAGGACGCCAACCTGGCAACCATCTGGCGCGAAATCATGTCCGCGTGCCGGGCGCTCGAAGCACCGCAGCGCGTTGCCTATCTCGGACCGGCCGGCACCTTCAGCGAGCAGGCAGCGCTGCAGTTCTTCGGCTCGAGCATCGAACATGTGCCGTGCGTGAGCTTTGACGAGGTGTTCCATGCCGCCACCGCCGGCACTGCGGATTTTGGCGTGGTGCCCGTGGAGAACAACAGCGAGGGAGTGGTCACCCGGTCACTCGACCTGCTGCTGCAGTCGCCGCTGCACATCGTGGGTGAGGTCAGCCTGCTGGTGCGCCATCACTTGTTGCGCCAGCTCGACTCGCTCGGGGGCATCGAGGTGGTGTTGGCTCATCCCCAGGCGCTGGCGCAGTGCCAGGCCTGGCTGAACAAGCACCTGCCGCAAGCGGAGCGGCGGGCGGTTTCCAGTAACGCCGAAGGCGCGCGGCTTGCGGCCGGCAACCCAGCCTGGGCCGCCATCGCCAGCGAGCGTGCCGGGTCCCAGTTCGGCCTCCATGTCGTCGCCCATGCGATCCAGGACGACCCGTTCAATCGCACGCGTTTTGCCGTGGTCTGCCTGCCGCAAGTGCTGGAAGCGCCGCAAGCGTCCGGCCGCGACTGCGTCAGCCTGGTGGTGTCGGTGCCCAACCGGCCGGGAGCGGTGCACGACATCCTGGTTCCGCTCAAGCTGCACGGCGTGTCGATGACCCGCTTCGAGTCGCGTCCGGCCCGCTCAGGGCAGTGGGAATACTATTTCTACATCGACGTCCAGGGCCACCCATCGCAGCCGCATGTGACGGCGGCGCTCAACGATCTGCAAGCGCTTTGCGCGTTCTACAAGGTGCTGGGCACGTACCCGGTAAGCGACTGAAGTAATGAAGCCCCCACGTTCACATTCGTTCACTGCCCCCCGAGGGGGCGCAAGCCTCCCTTGGGGCGGCCCGTCGGAGGCTTGATGTTCGAACAACTCGGCTTGATCGGATGCGGCCTGATGGGCGGCTCGTTCGCGCTCGCGCTCAGGCGCGCCGGCCTGGTCAAGCGCGTCGTCGGCTACAGCAAGTCCCCTTCGACCACACAGCGCGCCCTCTCGATGGGGGTGATCGATGTCGAGGCGCCCTCCGCCCTGCTGGCGGTATCGGGGGCCGACGTCGTATTGCTGGCGGTGCCGGTCGCGGCGACCGAAGCCACCCTCAAGGCCATCAGGCACCTGGTCACCAAAGACATGCTGATCATGGATGTCGGCTCCACCAAGCGCGACGTCATCGATTCGGCCCGCCGGGTCTTGCGGGACCATGTCGGCTCTTTCGTTCCTTGCCATCCAGTCACGGGCAAGGAATTGTCAGGCGTGGAGCATGCCGATCCGGATCTCTACCACGGCAAGCAGGTCATTCTTACGCCGGTCGACCGGACCGATCCGGTGCAGGCGCAAAAGGCCGTCCAGCTGTGGGAAGCCCTGGGCTGCAAGGTGCTGAAAATGACGCCCGACGCCCACGATGCCGCTTTCGCAGCAGTCAGCCACCTGCCGCACATGATCGCATTCGCGCTGATGAGCGCGATCACGTCGCAACCTCACGGCAAGGATTACCTGTCGCTGGCAGGCCCCGGGTTCCGCGATTTCACGCGGATAGCCGCCAGTGAACCCAAGATGTGGCGCGACATCCTGTTGGCCAATCGCAATGAACTGCTGGCCCAATCCAAGGCTTTCCAGAGCGCGCTGGTTGCGATGGAAGCGATGATCGAGAGCGGCAACACCGAGGGTCTGGAGGCGATGATCGACCAGGCCAGCGAGGCCCGCGCGCACTGGCGCATGGGCACAGTGAAGCATTGAATACGGCCGTCGCCGCGGCAGCCCCTGTGCAAGCCTGATGTTCGCCACCGAGTTTCTTGACCTCCCCCCGCTGGATTGCGCCGTGGGTAGCGTGGCGCTGCCCGGCTCCAAGAGCATTTCCAACCGCGTGCTGCTGCTGGCCGCCTTGAGCGGCGGTACGACGGCTGTCCACGACCTGCTCGACTCCGACGATACCCGGGTGATGCTCGACGCACTCCGGGCCCTGGGCTGCGGCGTGAAGCACAGCGGCACAGCCGTGGAAATCACCGGCCTCGGCGGGCACCCCCCGGCGGCGCATGCCAGGCTGTTCCTGGGCAATGCAGGCACCGCCATGCGGCCATTGACCGCGGCACTGGCCGTGATCGGCGGCGAGTTCGAAATGAGCGGCGTTGCACGCATGCATGAACGCCCGATCGGCGACCTGGTGGACGCGCTGCGCCAGCTCGGATGCGATATCCGGTACCTGGGAGTGGACGGCTATCCGCCGCTGCGCATCGGCCGCCCTCAGCTGAAGCTCGCTGCGCCGATCCAGGTGCGCGGTGACGTATCCAGCCAGTTCCTCACGGCGCTGTTGATGGCCCTTCCCGCGGTCGCCACCAACGACATCGTGATCGAAGTGGTCGGTGAGCTTATTTCCCGGCCCTACATCGAGATCACTTTAAAACTGCTGGCGCGCTTCGGCATCCATGTGACGCGCGAAGGTTGGCGGCGCTTCACTATTCCCGGGAGCAGCCGCTACCAGTCGCCGGGCAGCGTTCATGTGGAGGCGGATGCCTCGTCCGCGAGCTATTTCGTGGCGCTTGGAGCCATTGCAACGCAGTCGCCGCAGGCAGGCAGCCTCCGGATTCTGGGCGTCGGGCTCGATTCGATCCAGGGCGACATCCGATTTGTCGACGCTGCGCGCTTGATGGGCGCCCAGATCGCTGGCGGCGCCAATTTCCTCGAAGTCTCACGGGGCGCCTGGCCGCTGAACGGCATCGATCTCGACTGCAATCACATCCCGGACGCAGCCATGACGTTGGCTGTCATGGCCTTGTATGCCAGTGGCACGACCCGGCTTACCAACATCGCGAGCTGGCGGGTCAAGGAAACCGACCGGTTGCGGGCGATGGCGACGGAACTGCGCAAACTCGGCGCCACTGTCGAAGAAGGTCCGGACTACCTCACGATCACGCCGCCTACGCAATGGAAGGCGGCGTCCATCCACACCTATGACGACCACCGGATCGCGATGTGCTTTTCGCTGGCCGCCTTCAATCCGGCCGGCGTGCCGGTGCGGATCCAGGATCCGAAGTGCGTCGCCAAGACCTTCCCCGACTACTTCGAGACATTGTTCTCCGTGGTCCGCACTCCGGCCCCGCGCATTCCCGTGATCTGCGTCGATGGCCCCACCGCCTCCGGCAAGGGAACCTTGGCCGCCCAGGTGTCCCGGAAGCTGGGCTATCACTACCTGGATTCAGGCGCGCTCTACCGCATCACCGCGCTCGCCGCGGTCCGCGCCGGGCTCGAGCTGGACACGGCGCACGAGCACGGCATCGCCAAAATGGCCGAGGCGCTGCCGGTGCGATTTGTCGAAGGCAAGGTACTGCTCGCCGAGCTGGATGTCACGGACGCGATTCGCACCGAGGAGGCGGGGATGAACGCATCGAGGGTGTCTGCCTTGCCTGCGGTACGTACAGCCCTGGTGGCGCTGCAGCAGAGTTTCCGGCGTCTGCCGGGCCTCGTGGCGGATGGCCGCGACATGGGCACTGTGATCTTCCCGGATGCCCTGCTGAAGGTCTACCTCACGGCCAGCGCCGCGCAGCGCGCCGAACGCCGGCATAAGCAATTGATTTCAAAGGGAATTTCCACTACAATCGCCAGTCTTCTGGCAGATTTGGAAGCGCGCGACGCAAGGGACTCGTCCCGGCCCGTGGCGCCACTCAAGCCGGCCGAAGACGCCCTCCTGCTGGATAACTCGAGCCAATCGGTAGACGAATCGGTGGACCAGGTCCTCCAGTGGTGGGAAAGCAAGCAGCCTTTCGGCACAAGCCCTTAGGCACCGGGTCCACACCGCCCCTCTCGCGCGTCAGCGCCCAGGCAGTGTGGTTCAACAACTTAACCCGCGGCACCGCCGCAAACCGCAGTCCCAGTCTTAAAAACAGCCGCGTTTAAGCGCTTTTGCTTTTGCGTCTGGAAACCTGTGCGACGTGCAAGGAACCTGAATGTCTGAATCCATGGAATCTTTTGCCTCGATGTTCGAGGAATCGCTGCAGCGCTCCGAAATGCGCACCGGCGAAGTGATCACCTCCGAAGTGGTGCGTATCGAACACAGTTTTGTGGTCGTCAATGCCGGTCTCAAGTCTGAAGCCTATGTGCCCATCGACGAGTTCAAGAACGACAAGGGCGAAATCGAAGTCCAGGTAGGCGACTTCGTGTCGGTGGCGATCGACGCCATCGAAAACGGTTATGGCGACACCATCCTGTCGCGCGACAAGGCCAAGCGCCTCGCATCCTGGATGAGCCTCGAGAAGGCCCTGGAGTCCGGCGAATTCGTCACCGGCACCACCAGCGGCAAGGTCAAGGGCGGCCTCACAGTGCTCGTCAACGGTATCCGCGCTTTCCTGCCGCTGGTGGTGCCGGTGACGAATTCGCCGGACTCCAGGGATTTTTCCAGCGCCATCCACGAGGCCAGGCGCTTGGCCGTGTCGCGGCTGACGATGGTGTCGCCGTAGCCGTTTTCCATGGCGACGATGGCCACGGAGACGAACTCGCCGACATTGACTTCAAGCTCGCCTTTGTCGCTCTTGAATTCA
>JBKJHN010000073.1:0-10923 GCA_046599015.1 Ramlibacter sp. | reverse complement strand
CAGTTGATGTTCGAGTTCGCGCGGTGTGTACAGCGGATTGACGTTGACCACCACGAAGCCGGCGCGCAGGATGGCGGCGACAGCGACGGGGTACTGGGGCACGTTGGGCATCATGATGGCCACCCGGTCGCCCTTGGCCAGGCCCAGCCCCTGCAGGTACGCGGCCAGCGCGCGGCTGAGCGCATCGGTCTGGGCGTAGGTGACGTCCTGGCCCATGAAGCTATAGGCCGTCCGGTCGGCGTACTGCTGGAAGCTCTCCTCCATCAGCTGCACCAGCGACACGTACTGCGAGGGATCGATATCCGCGGGCACCCCCGGTGAATAAGAAGTCAACCAAGGGCGGTCATTCAAGTCGCTCATTCTCTTCTCCACGTCGATATTTAGGCTGCACGATTGTGCTCTGGCGCGGACTGGGGCTTCCCCTTGGTTTCCACCTAGGGCGCACTCGCGACGTCGCATGGGCTGAATGCCTCCGACGCCGATATACTCGGGCGCAGCGCGCATCACAGCCCCCGGGCAACAAGCGGCCGCGCCCACGACGCCCGGCGCCGAGAACACGAGCATCACATGCCAGACCCAGTCCGAAAAGGGTTCGCCGCCCTGTTGCTTGCCGCAGCCGGCACGCTGGCGCAGGCCCAGGTCCGCGAGGCCTTGCCGATCACCGCGGTGCGGCTTGCGCCCGGTGAAACCTTGCACCTCGACCGCGGGCTGTCCGACCCGGCATGGCAGCGTGCGCCGGTGTTTGGGGACTTCATCACCAAGGACCCGGAATTCGGCCGGACACCGGCCTACGAGACGCGCGTTCAGGTGCTCTTCGACGAGCGCGCGGTTTATGTGGGCGTCACCGCGCTGGACCCGCAACCCGAACTGATTCGCGACCCGCCGGTGCGTCACGATGGGGTGCTGCGGACCCAGGACTTCGTCGTCCTGTACCTCGATCCGATCGGCAAGAAGCAGTCGGCCCAGTGGTTTCGTGTGAGTGCCGCGGGCAGCACCGCCGATGGCATGACGACAGCCGCTGACGACAGCGAGGATTTCGCGCCCGATTTCGATTTCGACGCCCGCGTGCAACGCAACGCCGAGGGTTACACGGTCGTGTTCCGGGTGCCTTTCGCTTCGCTGCGCTACACGCGGGAGGCCGGCCGGAGCTGGCGCATCATGGTTGGGAGGCGCGTGCCGCGCGAGCAATTTCACCTCCTCACCTCAGTGCCGATTCCGAACGACGCACCGAGTTTCCTTGCCAACATGCAGGAGCTGCGCGGGCTCGAATTGCCGCAAGCCTCACATTTCCTGATCGTGCGCCCGAGCGCGACCCTGCGCCGCACGCTTGTGCAGGAGGCTCCGGCCCCGGTGGCCACCGAGATCCGGGTGCAGCCCACGCTCGATCTGAAGTGGCGGCCGACACCCGAGCTGGTGGTCGATGGAACGATCAAGCCCGATTTCTCGCAAGTCGACCTGGACGTGCCGCAGCTTGGCGGCAACACGCAGTTCGCCCTGAACTTTCCGGAGAAGCGCCCCTTCTTCTTCGAGGCGAGCGACGTCATGCGATCGCCGACCGACGCCCTCTACACGCGCAGCTTCACGCAGCCGCGGTGGGGGTTGCGCGCCACGTGGCGCGGGACGGAACATGCCGGGACCGCCATCGCCATCGGCGACGAGGGCGGAGGCCTGGTGCTGCTGCCCGGACCGTATTCGACTGGCATTGCAGCGCAGCCGGCATCCAGGACACTCGCCGTGCGCGAACTCGCCGACATCGGGCCGCTGCGGTTCGGAGGCATCCTCGCCGCGCGCCACTATGGCGAGGCGATGGGTTCGAACATCGTCGCCGGGCCCGATCTGGGCTGGCAGGTGAACGACACGCTGCGCCTGCGTGCCCAATGGCTGCGCTCGCGCACAACGGCGCAGCCCGATGCCAGCGGCACACGGCTGCAGGAGGGGGCGGCGGTGGACGGCGACCGCGTTTACCTGAAGGCGGTGAATCAGACCGAGCACCATCAGGCCGACGTGACCCTCAACGATGTCGGTGCGGGTTTTCGCCATGACACCGGCTTTGTCAACCAGGTGGGCATCCGCAGTGTCGAGGCGCACTACGGCCGGGGCCTTCGGCAGTGGGGCGCGTTCAACGAGTTCTGGTTCAACTTCAACGGCAACTACACACGCGACCGCCAGACCGGCGAGACGATCAAGCTCGATCCCTTTGCCGGCATCTGGTTCGCGGCCGCGCGCAACACCCAGGCCTCGCTGGAACTGCATCCGCTGTCGCGGGTGCGGGCCGCGCCCGGCGCGCCCTTGCTGCACGAGAAGTACGTTTACGGCACGTACAACACCACGCCCGCAGGCTGGGCTCCGCTGCTGGAGTCGTCGCTGGCGGTCGGGCGCCTGGCCGACATGATCGCCAACCTCGTGCGGCCCGGGGCGCGGCTGAACTTCTCGCTGCGCACGCGGCCGCTGAAACATCTGGAGGTGGAGCCGCGCATTTCGTACGCCACGCTGCAACAGGATGGGAAATCGACCTACCGCGAAGCCGCGACGCAGCTCAAGGCGATCTGGTTCCTGGATGCCAGCCGCGACCTGCGCGTCATCCTGCAACGCACGGTGCTGGACCGGCTGCCGGAACCCGGTGTGGCGCAACAGTATTACCGCGGCAAGGTCGCGTCGGTGACGTACACCTGGCGCAAGTCGATGGGCACCGTGCTGTACGCCGGTGCGAGCTTCAGCGAGGACCGTTCCCACCTGCCCCAGGTCTCACGTCGGAGTGAAGCGTTCCTGAAGGTACAGTTCGACTACGACGAGGTGCGCGGCGGCCTGTTCTAGCCGCGACCAACGGCCTCCGATTCGCGCACCCTTTGCGCCTCACGAGGGTGTAAGATATACACTCGATCATGTAGATCTTCGAGGCAACAATGCAAGTCGCAAAGTGGGGCAATAGCTTGGCCGTTCGCCTTCCCGCCACGGTTGTCGAGGCGCTCGATCTGAAGCCCGGAGACAACATCGACATCCACGTCAGAGGTGATCGCTCCTTTGCTATCGAGAAGGCCCCGGGCGCGCGTGACCTGCTGGCCAGAATACGCAAGTACCGCGGCCGACTGCCGTCCGACTTCAAGTTCGACCGCGTGCTAGCCAATGAGCGGCGGTGAGGACTTCTTCGACACCAATGTGGTGCTCTATCTGCTGTCGGCGGACCCGGCCAAGGCCGACAGGGCAGAAGAATTGCTCGCCATGGGGGGGGCGATCAGCGTACAGGTTCTGAACGAGTTTGCAGCGGTCGCTTTGCGCAAGCTGCGCATGTCGTGGATCGAAATCCGCGAAGTGCTGGCCCAGGTCCGAGCCGTCTGTGCGGTCGAGCCAGTGACCATCGAGACGCACGAACGAGCCCTGCGGTTAGCCGAGCGCTATGGCATATCGATCTACGATGCGCTCATCGTCTCGGCAGCGTTGCTGGCGAACTGCAAGACACTTCATTCGGAAGACATGCAGCACGGCCAAGTGATCGAACGACAGTTGACGATTCGGAATCCGTTCACAACATCGTGAACTGCCCGCGCGATGCCGCGCGGTGCGGCCCCGCAGGCGCGCTGCGTCACGCCTTCAGCGCCGCCATCACCTCGTCGAGCATCTTCTTGGCATCGCCGAACAGCATACGATTGTTCTCTTTATAGAACAGCGGATTATCGACACCGGCGTAGCCGGAAGCCATGCTTCGTTTCATGACGATGGAGGTCTTGGCCTTCCAGACTTCCAGCACCGGCATGCCAGCAATCGGGCTCGCCGGGTCGTCCTGCGCCGCCGGGTTGACGATGTCGTTGGCGCCGATCACCATGGCGACGTCGGTCGCGGGGAAGTCATCGTTGAGCTCGTCCATCTCCATCACGATGTCGTAGGGCACCTTGGCCTCGGCCAGCAGCACGTTCATGTGGCCGGGCATGCGGCCCGCCACCGGGTGGATGCCGAAGCGGACATTGACCCCCTTCGCGCGCAGGTGCTTGGTGATCTCGAACACCGTGTGCTGCGCCTGGGCCACCGCCATGCCGTAACCGGGGACGATGATCACGCTCTTGGAATCCTTGAGCAGTTCCGCGGTCTCCAGGGCGCTGATCGGCACCACTTCACCGGCCGGTTGCGCCGCGTCGCCCTTGGCCACCGTGCCACCGGCGGTGCCGAAGCCGCCGGCAATGACGCTGATGAAGTTGCGATTCATCGCCCGGCACATGATGTAAGACAGGATCGCGCCGGAGGAACCCACCAGCGCCCCCACCACGATCAGCAGGTCGTTGGACAGCATGAAACCCGTGGCTGCCGCCGCCCAGCCGGAGTAGCTATTGAGCATCGAAACCACCACCGGCATGTCGGCGCCGCCGATGGCCATCACCATGTGAATGCCGAACAGCAGTGCGATCACGGTCATCACCAGCATCGGCGTCATGCCCGCCGAGATGCTGGGCGCATTGATCAATTCACGGCCGAACCAGATCACCACCAAGAGGCCGGCCAGATTGAGCCAGTGGCGCCCCGGCAGCAACAGCGGCGCGCCGCCGATCTTGCCGTTGAGCTTGCCGAAGGCGATCAGCGAACCGGAGAAGGTCACCGCGCCGATCAGGACGCCGATATAGATCTCCATCTCGTGGATGGTCTTCTCGGCGCCGGTGAGCGGGTGCGAGGTGTCGATGTACGAAGCAAAGCCGACCAGGCACGCCGCCAGACCGACCAGGCTGTGCATCAGCGCCACCAGTTCGGGCATCTGCGTCATCTTGACGACCTTGGCCGCGTACAGGCCGATGGCGCCACCGACCACCATCGAGGCGACGATCCAGGGGATGCCTGCCGCCGTCACGCGCGGGCCGAACACCGTGGCCAGCACGGCCAGGGCCATGCCGATCATGCCGTACAGGTTGCCACGGCGCGAGGTCTCGGGGTTGGACAGCCCGCCCAGGCTGAGGATGAAAAGAATGGTTGCTCCGATATAGGAGACCGTTGACAGGCTTGCAGACATCAGTCGTCTCCTACTTGCGGAACATGGCCAGCATGCGCTGGGTGACGGCGAAGCCGCCGAACATGTTGACGGCCGTGAGCACGATGCCGCCCACCGCCATCCAGCGTATCCACGAATCGGGCGCCCCGTCGCCCGCCAGCGGCGGCGCGATCTGCACCAGGGCGCCGATGGCGATGATGCTGGAGATGGCGTTGGTCACGCTCATTAGCGGCGTGTGCAGCGCCGGCGTCACGTTCCACACCACCATGTAGCCGACGAAGCAGGCCAGCACGAACACCGTGAAGTGCGCCAGGAACGCTGTGGGCGCGTTGGCGCCGACAAACCAGAAAAGCGCGGCGGCGACACCGAACATGATGGCCAGTTTGCCGCCCGCCATTGGCTCGCTGGCGGCGCCATGACCGTGGCCCTTCTTGGCGGGCGCGCCTGCGGCGGCCGGCTTGGCGGCGGGCGCTGCGGCAACCTTCGGCGGCGGAGGCGGCCAGGTGATGTTGCCCTCCTTGATCACCGTGAGGCCGCGGATGGCGTCATCTTCCATGTTGACGTCGATGATCCCGTCCTTGGTCTTGCACAGCTCTTCGGCTACCCGGAACAGGTTGGTGGAATACAGCGTCGAGGACTGCTTGGCCAGCCGGCTGACCAGGTCGGTGTAGCCGACGATGGTGACGCCGTGCTTCACCACCGCCTGGCCGGGCTCGGTCAGTTCGCAGTTGCCGCCCTGCTCGGCGGCCATGTCGACGATGACGCTGCCGGGCTTCATGCTCTGCACCATCTCGGCGGTGATCAGCCGGGGCGCGGGCTTGCCGGGAATCAGCGCCGTGGTGATGATGATGTCCACCTCCCGGGCCTGCTTGGCATACATCTCGCGCTGGGCCTTCTGGAAGCCCTCGCTCATGACTTTGGCGTAGCCGCCGCCACCGGAGCCTTCCTCCTCGTAATCGACCTTGACGAATTCACCGCCCAGGGACACCACCTGATCGGCCACTTCGGCCCGGGTGTCGTTGGCGCGCACGATGGCGCCCAGGCCTGCGGCAGTGCCGATCGCCGCCAGGCCTGCGACGCCGGCGCCGGCGATGAACACCTTGGCCGGCGGAACCTTGCCCGCGGCCGTGATCTGGCCGTTGAAAAACCGTCCGAACGCGTTGGCCGCCTCGATCACGGCACGGTAGCCGGCGACGCCGGCCTGCGACGTCAAGGCGTCCATCTTCTGGGCGCGCGAGAGCGTCCGCGGCAGCGAGTCGATGGCCAACACGGTGACCTTCCGGGCGGCCATCTGCTGCATCAGCTCGGGGTTCTGGGCCGGCCAGATGAAGCCGATCAGGGTCTGGCCCTCGCGCATGAGGCCGACTTCGTGCGGGCTTGGGGCCCGCACCTTGAGGACGATGTCTGCCTGCGCCCAGAGTTCGGACGCGGTTGGCACGACTTGCGCGCCGACAGCGCGATAAGTATCGTCGCCACAGTTCGCCGCGTCGCCCGCGCCGCTTTCAACTGCCACCGAGAACCCTAGCTTGACGAGCTTTTCCACCACCTCGGGGACGGTTGCGACACGCTTCTCGCCCGCCGCCGTTTCTCTTGGAACTCCGATCAGCAAAGGCTTTTTGGCCGTCTCGGGCGTGACGGCAAGACGGGTTTCACCCGCCGTGGTTTCGGCGGGCGCGCCAATCTGCATGGACGTCTCCTCGGGTGAATGGGATCGGGGTAAATCGTTACAGCTCGCGAGCTTACATGAAGAGCGGCGGCCGTTTTCACGCGGACCACCCTTTGCGCATGCCAGGGGTTTGACGCATCTCAGCCTTCGCGCTAATCAAATAAGATTCAGCCCAAGGAGAGCGAGTGACCGGAGTAGACCCCACCCACCAGCTGGCCGCCCTGATCCGGGTGCAGATCGCCTCCTTGCGGCGGCGGCAGGACGCCAAGGCAGGCAGCGCTGCGCGCCCGGCCACCGTCACCGCAACCGCCGCCGGAACGCCTGATCTGGCCGTGACGGTGGCCCAGCGGATCCGCTCCCTCGAGGCCGACGATCCGCAGCGCGAGCGCAAGGCCTTCAGGATCTTCCTGGAAACGGTGCTGCTGTCCGAACTGGGCCAGCACCTGGTGGGCGACCCCGCCTTCGTGCTGATGGTCGATCACGTGCAGGGCCAGATGGAGAGCGACCCCGACCTGGCGCAGGCGTCGCTCGAAGCGGCCCGCCTGCTGCTCAAGTCTGCCGACGGCTCCTCGCGACCAGGCTAGCTAGCCTGGGCTGCGCCAGTCCCGGTCTGTATGCGCCGGACTTGATAAAGCTCATCTGTAGCGCTCAAGTTTTGAAATAACCTGCAACTCGAGGAGAGCGAGTGATCGGGGTTAGAACCAACCAAACCAATGGCTGGCGGCCTGATTCACGCCTGGATCGCCTCTTCGGGTCATCCCATTGTCAACATAGAGGAAACGGTTCCATCACTGAAGTGCCATTTATCTTCTGTTTGAGAGCTAACAGAATCTACCAAACCCGAGAATCAACATGCAATACAACGCCATTTCCCGCCAAATCCTTCTTGCAGCCGGCCTCGTCCTGTCGGCTTCGTCCTTCGCTGCCACGCCAGCACCCGCCGGCAGTTACAAGATCGACCCGGCCCACTCGGTCGCTTACTTCGAGCTCGGCCACCTGGGTGGCGTCAGCCGCTTCATGGGCCGCTTCAACGACATGAGCGGCGACCTGGTGGTCGACACCCCAGCCAAGAGCTCGATCAAGGTGGAGATCAAGACCGGCAGCGTCGACACCAAGCACGAAGGGCTGGACAAGCACCTGAAAAGCCCCGACTTCTTCAGCGCGGTGCAGTTCCCCACCATGAGCTTCAGCTCCACGGGCCTGACCCTGAACGAGCGCGGCGAAGGCACGGTCTCCGGCAGCCTGAGCCTGCGCGGCGTGACCAAGCCCGTCACCTTCACTTTAAAGCAGATTGGCAGCGGCAAAGGCATGAAGGGCGAAACCCGCGCCGGCTATATCGCTTCGGCCACGATCAAGCGCACCGACTTCGGCATGACCTATGGCGTGCCCGGCGCCGCTACCGACGAAGTCGACCTGCGCATCAACATCGAGGCGATCAAGCAGTAACTCTGCCGAGCCGCCATGCCCGACCTGCCCTTTGTTCTTGCCCTGGTGCTGCAAAGCGCGGTTATACCGTTCGGTTTGGCGCTGGCGGTCCTTGCAGGTTCACGGGCATTGCGGCTGGGACCACTCGGCCCGGCTTTGGCCATCGCTGCCGGATTCACAGCCGCCTACTTTGCTGTGTTGCACAACCAGTGGTCGCTGGTTCCCAGGCAGGCGCTGGACTGGTTGCCCTGGATCGCGGTGGCTGGCACCGCCGGCGCCGCAGCCATCGAAGGCATCAGCAGCGCGGCCCCGCGGATTGCGGCGCGCCTTGCTTTGTCGGGCGGCGCATCTGCCTTGGTGGTCTGGCCGGCACTGGCAAGCGTCGGTGCAACAAGAGCATTGGCCGTGGCGATGGTGACCGCAGTCCTGGTGTGTGCGGCCTGGACTTACATGGCCGAAGCGGCGGTCAGGCGGCCAACACCGCCCTGGCTGACGATGGTGGTGGCGGGTGGCGCTGGGCTGGCCCTGATGGTGGATTCCAGCCCGTCGATGGGACAGTTGAGCGGTGCGCTGGCCAGCGTTCTGGTGGCATGTGTGGCGTTCAACTACAAGCACGTGCGCACCGCTTTATCTCCCGAGGCGGCGGGCGCCTCGATGCTGCTGCTGGGCACACTGCTGGCCAACGCCTACCTGTATGCGGAGTTTCCGCTGGGTTACATCGCCTTGCTGCTCGGCGGCCTGGCCGCCGACCCGGTGGTCGCCGGCCTCAACCGATTGCGCAACCGCAGATGCGGCGTGGGCTCGTGGACAACCGCGGTGGTGCTCACGGCAATCCCGACCGTGCTGACCGTTGCCCTGGCTGTCAAGGCAGCGACCGACTGAGGTGGCCATTGAACGAGCCGGCGTCCCAGAACACATTGCTGTCACACACCAAGAAGAAAAATCCAAGCGCCCAACCCCTTTGCGACGGCGCGCACCAGAAGCTCTGACTCACCACTTGCGATCCGGCGCGAAGGTCTCTGCCAGCAGTTCGACGAAGGCCCGCACCTTGGCTGCCACGTGCTTGCGGCTCGGGTACACCGCATAGATCCCGAGTTCTTCGGCGGGATAGTCGGCGAGCACCTCTACCAGCCGGCCCGCGCGAATATCTTCACCCACCAGGAACATCGGCTGGAGAATCAGACCGACGCCCTGGAGGGCGACCAGCTTGGCCATGTCACCGTTGCTCACCCGCAGGCTGCCGGACACCTTGACGGCGTGCGGCACCCCATCGCGGTCCTTCAGGCGCCACTCATCGCCGGTGCTGTAGTAGCTGTAGGTGAGGCAGTTGTGCCGCGCGAGGTCGGCAGGGGTCTGGGGCACGCCGTGACGCTGGAGGTATTCGGGCGCGCCGCTGATGACAATGCGGTCCGAGCCCAGCCGCCGGGCAATCAGCTCCGACTGGGCCAGCTTGCCGATGCGCACCGCCACATCGAAGCCTTCCTCGATCAGGTCGACCGCCCGGTCCACCAGCAGCGCATCGACGCGGACATCGGGATAGCGCTTCAGGTACTGCGCGATGAGCGGCCCCATGTGCAGCAGCCCGAATGCCACCGGCAATGTCACGCGCAGTGTGCCGCGCGGCGCGCCACTCAGAAGGGCGGCGCCCTCCTCGGCTTCCTTGATGTCGGCCAGGATCTGCGCGCAGCGTTCGTGGTACGCCGTGCCCGTCTCGGTCAGCGTCAGCTTTCGGGTGGTGCGCTGTAGCAGCCGCGTCCCCAGGTGCGTTTCGAGCTGCGAGATGTACTTTGAGGCCATCGCCCGCGAAATCTCCAGCCGGTCCGCCGCCGCGGCAAAACTGCCGCAGTCGACAACCGCGGCAAACACTTTCATGCTGGTGAGGGTGTCCACGGCTGAGATTATCGGGTGCGGCGCGCCGGACCTGATCAGGCCGGCCGATTGGTGGCCGCGCTCCCCACCGCAGCGGGTTTGCGGTTGACCAGCACGATGCCCGCTGCCACCCCGACGAGCGCCAGCAGCAGCTGAATCGTCACAGGCTCGTCGAGCAGGGCGACGCCCAGCACCAGCGCGAACACCGGCGTGAGGAAGGTGAAGGACGACATCAACGTCGCCGGGTAGTGCCGCAGCATCCACATCCAGGTGAGATAGCTGGCGAACGCGCCGATCGCGGTCTGCAGCGCGATCGAGCCCCACGCGTAGGCCGAGTACTGCAGCGACCAGGTTTCGCCCAGCCCCAGTGACAGCAACGGCGCCACGACGGCCGTCACGGCCACTTGATAGAACAGCGTTTTCTCGGCGCTGACGGTGGCCATGGCGCTAGCGCGGATCACCAGCGTCGTGAGTCCCCACAAGACACCGGCGGCCAGCGCCAGCGCATCGCCCCGCAACTGACGGGGCGTGATGGTACCGGCAAAGCCCTCGCTGAAAGCCACGGTGACGGCCACGAACGCGATCACCAGCCCAAGCCACTGGACCAGCCGCAGCTTTTCCGAAGGGACGAGGCGCGGCAGGAGCACCGCCACCACGAATGGCGACGTGTACAGGAACACCGTCAAGCGCGAAGCCGTCGTGTCGCGCAGGCCCAGGTAGATGCAGGCGAACTCACCCGAGAACAGAAGACCCGCCAGCAGGCCCGCACGCAAAGTGCCGTCGTGCTCAAAGAGCTTTACGCCGCGCGCCACGCACCACAAGAAAAGCAGGGCCGTGGCGCCGATGAAGCGCAACGCAGCTTGCCAGAGAGGCGGCACTTCGCCGACAGTGGTCTTGATCAGGATCTGCTGGAAGCCCCAGAAGAGGCAGCAGGCTACTAAGAGGGAGATGGCGAGGGGATCGAGGTGGGATTTGCGATCGGGCATCGCGAAAT
>JBKJHN010000193.1:0-8727 GCA_046599015.1 Ramlibacter sp. | reverse complement strand
GGAGCCCAATCGCATCCGGGAGCAGCTGTCGGCCTCTTACGAACGTTTCACCACGGTGCTGGAGGCGCTCGATGCGTCGGTCTCCGTGGCGCCCCTGGGCAGCGAGGAACTGCTGTTCGCCAACAAGCTGTATCGCCTGTGGTTCGGCGTGCAGACGGCGGGGCACCTGCAGATGGTGGCCCAGGCCGGCGTGCCGGAACATCCGCGCAACGAAGACTCGCTCGACGAGGTGGACTCTTTCGTCGGCTTGCCCACAGGCACCACGCTCACCGCGGCCAAGTCGGAGAACGCGGAGATCTTCGTGCCCGAACTGGGCAAGTGGCTCGAGGTGCGTTCGCGCTATCTCAACTGGGTCGACGGCCGGCTGGCCCAGATGGTGATCGCCACGGACATCACGCCCCGCCGTCACGCTGAGGAGCAGTCGGCGGCGCAAGCTGAACGCGCGCAGTCCGCCAGCCGGCTGATCACGATGGGCGAGATGGCCTCCAGCGTGGCGCATGAATTGAACCAGCCGCTGACTGCGATCAACAACTACTGCAACGGCCTGGTGTCCCGGATCAAGGGCAAGCAGATCAATGAGCCCGACCTGCTGGCCGCGCTGGACAAGACCGCACGGCAGGCCCAACGCGCCGGCCAGATCATCCAGCGCATCCGCTCGTTCGTGAAGCGCAGCGAACCCAATCGCCAGTTTTCCGACGTGGCGCTGATGGTGAGCGAGGCGGTAGAACTGGCCGAAATCGAACTGCGACGGCGTAATGTGCGCCTCTCGCACTATGTCGCAGCACGGCTGCCCAAGCTGCTGGTCGATCCGATCCTGATCGAGCAGGTCATGGTCAACCTGCTGAAAAATGCGGCCGAGTCGATCGAACACGCGCAGCGGCCGTCGGCTCGGCGCAGCGTCGAGCTGCGTGTGGTCCCCAAGGAGGTCGACGAACAGCCGGTTGTCGAATTCTCGGTGCTCGACTCGGGCCAGGGCCTCGCACCCGAAGTGATGGAGCGCCTGTACGAAGCGTTCTTCTCGACCAAGGTGGAAGGCATGGGGATCGGCCTGAACCTTTGCCGCACGATTGTCGAATCGCACCAGGGCCGGATGCAGGCGGAGAACATCTACAATGGGCCGGAAGTCGTCGGTTGCCGTTTCTGCTTCTGGATTCCTCTCTCCGGCGTTACCAGTTCGACAGCCAACAAGGACGCCGGGGTGACTGCATGAGTTTGATTCCGAAGAAGGGTACCGTCTACGTGGTGGACGACGACGAGGCGGTGCGCGACTCGCTTCAGTGGCTGCTCGAAGGCAAGGACTACCGGGTCCGCTGCTTCGATTCCGCGGAGTCCTTTCTCTCTCGATACGACCCGCGTGAAGTCGCGTGCCTGATCGTCGACATCCGCATGGGCGGGATGACCGGCCTTGAGTTGCAGGACCGCCTCCTCGAACGCAAGTCGCCGCTCCCGGTGGTGTTCATCACGGGTCACGGTGATGTGCCGATGGCCGTGAACACGATGAAAAAAGGCGCCATGGATTTCATCCAGAAGCCGTTCAAGGAAGACGAGCTGGTGAGCCTCGTGGAGCGCATGCTGGAACACGCGAAGGACGCCTTCGCCGAATACCAGAGCGCCGCCAGCCGCGATGCGCTGCTGTCCAAACTGACTTCGCGCGAAGCGCAGGTACTGGAACGCATCGTCGCCGGCCGCTTGAACAAGCAGATCGCCGACGACCTGGGCATCAGCATCAAGACCGTGGAAGCGCACCGCGCCAACATCATGGAAAAGCTCAACGCCAACACCGTCGCCGATCTCCTGAAGATCGCCTTGGGGCAGAACGCCCCCAAGGGATGACTGCCACACTTATCGACGGTAACGCCCTGGCCAGGCAGATTCGCGCCGAGGTGGCGGGGCGGACGGCGGCGCTCAAGGCGCGAGGCATCCAGCCCGCCCTGACTGTGATTTTGGTAGGCGACGATCCAGCCAGCCAAGTGTACACCCGGCACAAGGTCAACGACAGCACCGAGACAGGCCTTGCGGCCACCCTGGAGCGCTACCCCGCGGACATGAGCGAGGCCCCACTGCTGGCCCGCATCAGGAGCCTCAACGAGGATCCGGCCGTTCACGGAATCCTGGTCCAGTTGCCCCTGCCCAAGCACATGGACGCACACAAGGTGATCGAGACCATCTCCCCTGCGAAGGACGTGGACGGGTTCCACATCGCCAGTGCCGGCGCGCTGATGGTGGGACAGCCGGGCTTCTGGCCCTGCACACCCCATGGCTGCATGAAGATGCTGGAGTCCATCGGCTTCGACTTGCGCGGTAAGCATGCCGTGGTGATCGGCCGCAGCAACATCGTCGGCAAGCCGATGGCATTGATGCTCCTTCAGAAGAACGCCACCGTGACGATCTGCCACAGCGCCACGCGGGACCTCAAGTCCCACACCTTGCTCGCGGACGTGGTCGTGGCCGCGGTGGGCAAGCGCAACGTGCTCACAGCGGACATGGTGAAGCCCGGGGCCGTGGTGATCGATGTGGGCATGAATCGCGATGACCGGGGCAAGCTTTGCGGCGACGTCGATTTTGCCAGCGTGCGCGAAGTGGCCGGCTGGATCACGCCGGTGCCAGGTGGCGTGGGCCCGATGACGCGCGCCATGCTGCTGGTCAACACACTGACCGCGGCTGAGCGCGCGACCAAAGCCCCGCAAGCCTTGTAACCGGCCGCACTGACGCAAAATGCGGGGGATGAATCCCCTCCTCGAATTCGACGGCCTTCCCCTTTTTGACCAACTCCAGCCGCAACACGTAGCGCCTGCCATAGAGAGCCTGCTCGCCGACGCCGATGCCGCGCTCGCGACAGTGACTGAGCCCGGTTTTCCGACGGCATGGAGCGACATCGCCAGGGTCCTCGACACCGCGACTGAAAAGCTGGGCCGGGCCTGGGGCACTGTGAGCCACCTCAACAGCGTGGCCGATACCCCCGAACTGCGCGCCGCGTACAACGAGGCGCTGCCCAAGGTCACGGACTTCTGGACCCGGCTCGGTTCTGACGAACGGCTTTACGCCAAGTACAAGGCCATCGATCCCGCCACCCTGAACGCCGAGCAAATGCAGGCTCACAAGAACGCGATCCGGAACTTCGTTCTGGGTGGCGCGGAGCTCACCGGAGCTGCCCGCGAGCGTTTCTCGGCGATTCAGGAGCGGCAGGCCGAACTGAGCCAGAAGTTCAGCGAACACGCACTGGACGCTACCGACGCGTTTTCCTATTACGCTCCGGAGGGCGAGCTCGCCGGGGTGCCTGAGGACGTTATCCAGGCGGCGCGGTCGGCGGCGCAAGCCGAAGGCAAGGACGGCTACAAACTCACGCTGAAAATGCCCAGCTACCTGCCGGTCATGCAATTCGCTCACAGCAGCGCATTGCGCGAGCGCCTGTATCGCGCGTACGTCACGCGCGCCAGCGACCAAGGCGACCCGAAGTTCGACAACAGCGAATCGATGCGCGAGATCCTGGCCTTGCGGCAGGAAGAAGCGCGCCTGCTGGGGTTCCGGAATTTCGGCGAAGTGTCGCTGGTGATGAAGATGGCCAACTCGACCGATCAGGTGATCGGATTCCTGCGCGACCTGGCTGCGAGGGCACGTCCTTATGGCGAGCGCGATGTGGCCGACATGCGCAGCTTCGCCGCCGAAAAGCTCGGCCTGCGCGACCCTCAGGCCTGGGACTGGTCGTTCATCGGCGAAAAGCTCAAGGAGGAGCGTTATTCATTCAGCGAGCAGGAGGTCAAGCAATACTTCACCGCACCCAAGGTATTGGCGGGCCTGTTCAAGATCGTCGAGACGCTGTTCGAAGTGAGCATCCGGCGCGACGTGGCGCCGGTGTGGAACCCCGGCGTGGAGTTCTATCGAATCGAGCGCGAACGGCGTGACGGCGAGCGGATGTCCACCGAGCTGGTGGGCCAGTTCTACCTGGACCCGTCCGCGCGCACTGGCAAACGCGGCGGCGCCTGGATGGACGACGTTCGCGCGCGCTGGCTGCGGCCCGACAACGGGCAGCTGCAAACGCCGGTGGCCCATCTCGTCTGCAATTTCGCCGACGGTGTCGACGGCAAGCCGCCGCTCCTGACGCACGATGATGTCATCACCCTGTTCCACGAATCCGGCCACGGGCTGCACCACATGCTGACCCGCGTCAATGAACGCGACGTGTCGGGCATCAGCGGTGTCGAATGGGACGCGGTCGAGCTTCCGAGCCAGTTCATGGAGAACTTCTGCTGGGAGTGGGAAGTGCTGCGGCACATGACTGCGCATGTGGACACCGGCGCGCCGCTGCCGCGCGAGCTGTTCGACAAGATGCTGGCCGCCAAAAATTTCCAGAGCGGGCTGCAGACGCTGCGGCAAGTCGAGTTCGCCTTGTTCGACATGCTGCTGCACACCGAGCACGATCCGGCGCAGGATTTCATGCCGCTCCTGACTCGCGTGCGCGAGGAAGTCGCCGTGATACAGCTGCCGCCTTTCAGCCGCACCGCGCATACGTTCAGTCACATTTTCGCCGGCGGATATGCGGCGGGCTATTACAGCTACAAGTGGGCGGAAGTCCTGAGCGCGGATGCGTATGCCGCGTTCGAAGAGACCGCGGGAAAAGACGGTTTGCCCAGTATCGAAACCGGGCGAAAATATCGCCAGGCCATTCTCGAGGCCGGCGGCAGCCGGCCCGCGATGGAGTCGTTCAAGGCCTTCCGGGGCCGCGAACCCTCTCTGGACGCCTTGCTGCGGCACCAGGGCATGACCTGATCGAAAGGAACATTCAGTGGAGGCCGGACCCATGTTTTTTGCCCGCCGCTTTCTCGCCGCCGGCCTGATTGGAGTTTTTGCGTCAGCCGGTTTATGCACTGGCGATGCAAACGCGCAACAGATTTATCGCATGGTGGCACCGGACGGGCGGGTGACTTTCTCCGACAAGCCTCCCGTGGAAGGCGGCGTGAAGGCGATGCTCGCGCCGACAGTGCAATTGCCCGGCGATTCGAACGCGGCCAGCCTGCCATTCGAAGTGCGCCAGGCGGCCAACCGGTATCCGGTGACCCTGTACGCGGCCCCGGATTGCGCTGCGTGCAATGCGGGCCGTGCCATGTTGTCGGGCCGTGGCATCCCGTTCGCCGAGCGCACGATCACTACCAACGATGACATCGAGGCGCTCAAGCGCCTGGCCGGCGCCGCCGCAGTGCCTTTCCTCACCATTGGCGGCCAGCAGCTCAAGGGCTTCGCTGAAACCGAATGGGTCCAGTTCCTGGACGCGGCCGGTTATCCCAAGACCTCGCAACTGCCCGCCAATTACTCGCGGTCCCAGGCGACTCCGCTGGTGGCGGCGCAAGATCCCCAACGGCCGACGCCTCGCCCCCCGGTGGAAACCGAGCGCGTGCCCGCTCCCGCGCAGGCGCCCGCACCGGCACCCGCCGACAACCCGACGGGCATCAGGTTCTGACGTCGCTCAGAAATCCAGGGTCTTGACACCGTCGCCGGTGCCCAGCAGGCAAACGGCAGCCTTTTGGTGAGCGAACACACCCACCGTGACGATCCCCGGCCATTGATTGACTTCAGACTCGAATTGCAGCGGGTGCGATAGCGCGAGCCCGGTGACATCGAGGATCTGCTGGCCGTTGTCGGTCACCAGCGGCTCGCCCTCCTTGAGCCGGACGCGCGCCGTGCCGCCCATCGCGGCAAACTGGCGGATCAGCCGCGCGGTTGCCATCGGAATCACCTCCACCGGCACCGGAAAGCGCCCGAGCACCTTCACCAATTTGGATTCGTCCGCGATGCAGACAAAGCGCCGGGATTGGGCGGCCACGATTTTTTCGCGGGTGAGCGCCGCCCCGCCGCCTTTGATCATGTACCCGCTGCCATCGATCTCGTCAGCCCCATCGATATAGACGGACAACTCACCCGCGTCATTGCAATCGAACACCGGAATGCCGAGTGCGACGAGCCGCTCGGTCGAGGCGGTGGAACTGGAAACAGCGCCTTTGATGCGGTCCTTCATGGACGCCAATGCGTCGATGAACTTGTTGACGGTGGAGCCGGTGCCCACGCCGACGATCTCACCGGGCGTGACGTAACGCAGTGCCGCCTGGCCGACCAGCGCCTTAAGTTCATCCTGGGTCATTTGCGACAATCCTTCGGTTGAACCGGATTATCCATGTCGCTGCTGCCCTACTCACTCGTCCGCCCCTTCCTGTTCGGGCTCGACCCGGAAACGGCGCACGAATTGACCATGCACTCGCTGGCTCGCCTGCACGGCACGCCATTGGCCTGGGCCTATCGCAACAGCATGGTCAGCGATCCGATCGAGCTGGCGGGACTGCACTTCCCCAATCGCGTCGGCCTGGCGGCGGGGCTGGACAAAAACGCTCGCTGCATCGACGGCCTGGGCGCGATGGGCTTCGGCTTCGTCGAAGTCGGCACCGTCACCCCCAGGCCCCAACCGGGAAATCCCAAACCGCGCATGTTCCGGCTGCCGCAAGCCAATGCGATGATCAATCGACTCGGCTTCAACAACGATGGACTCGACGCCTTCATCGCCAACGTGAAGCGCTCCTCATTCCGCAGCCAGGGCCGCATTCTGGGCTTGAACATCGGCAAGAACGCGACGACCCCGATTGAGAACGCCACCAGTGATTACCTGATCTGCCTGGAAGGCGTGTATCCGCATGCGGACTACGTGACCATCAACATTTCGAGCCCCAACACCACCAACTTGCGCTCGCTGCAAAGCGACGAGGCGCTGGATGCGCTGCTCGGTGCGATCGCCCAGCAGCGCGAGGCCCTGGCGCGGCAACACGGGCGCCGGGTGCCGGTCTTCGTCAAGATCGCACCCGACCTCGATCAGGCGCAGGTCGATGTCATCGCCGCGGCGCTGCAGCGCCACGGCATGGATGGCGTGATTGCGACCAACACCACCGTCAGCCGCGACGCGGTGAAGGGCCTGCCTCATTGCGAAGAAGCGGGCGGGTTGAGCGGTTCACCGGTGCTGGCCGCCAGCAATCGTGTAATCGCCCAACTGCGCCGGGCCCTCGGAAGGCGCTTCCCGATCATTGGGGTGGGCGGAGTCATGAGCGCGCACGACGCGATATCCAAGGTGCAAGCGGGCGCGGACGTAGTCCAGATCTACACCGGCCTGATCTATCGCGGGCCCGGTCTGGTGGGTGAGGCGGCGCGCGCACTGAAGAGCCTGCGCGAGCCGACGCAGCCTCAGAAGGCGTAAGCGCACGCGACCTGCACAATCCAATCGCGCCGCATCAAGCAGACCTCTTAGGAGCCGGCCTCGTCGAGCAGCATCCTGACGTGCTCCGCAATCGCCAGGGCGCTGGTCAGGCCTGGCGACTCGATGCCGAACAGATTGACAAGGCCGCGCACACCATGCAACCGCGGGCCGTCGATTCGAAAGTCCGGAGCCATTTCGCCGCGCTGATGGATCTTCGGACGCACGCCGCTGTAGCTGGGTTGCAGCACGCCGTCCGGCAACTGCGGCCAGTACCGGCGTACCTCGGCATAAAAAAAATCAGCGCGGCGAGGATCGACGGCGTAGTCGATGTCCTCGGCACACGCGACATCCAGCCATTCGAGATCGGGACCGAACTTGGCCTGCCCGCCCAGATCCAGTGTGAGGTGAACGCCCAGCCAGGCGTCGGCCGGCGCCGGATAGATCAGATGGGAAAACGGCGCCTTGCCGGCGAGCGAGTAATAGTTGCCCTTGGCAAAAAATTCGCGAGGCACGAAACGAGCGTCCAGTCCTTCGAATCGCCGGGCCAGCGCGCACGCCTGCAAGGACGCCGAGTTCACGACAATGCGCGCGGCCAGCTCACTGCCATCCGCCATCAGGACGCGATGCGGTTCACTGCCTTGGCCCAGCCACGCTTTATCGGCTGCCGAGCCGAAGGCCACCAGGCCGCCGGCATTTTCCAGATCGCCCTGGAGCGCGAGCATGAAGCCGTGGCTGTCCACGATGCCTGTGGTGGGCGACAGCAACGCCGCCACGCACTTCAGATGAGGCTCCATCGCCTTGGCCTGGCTCTCGTCCAACATTTGCACCGGAACATCGTTGGCCACGGCGCGGTCTTGCAGGCCACGCAGCGCGGCTGCTTCAGCTTCGGTGTTTGCCACGACCAGCTTGCCGCATTGGCGGTGGGCCACGCCATGGCTGTCGCACAACTCGTACAGCAGCCGTTTGCCCCGAACGCACAGCCTCGCTTTCAACGAGCCAGGCGCGTAGTACAGCCCCGCATGAATGACCTCGCTGTTGCGAGAGCTCACGCCCTGCCCGATGCCGGTCTGCACTTCGGCGACGATGGTCTCCAGGCCGGCCTGTGCCAGTGCCCGCCCGACCGCCAGGCCGACCGCACCGGCGCCGACGACAAGCGCGTCGACATGGTCCATCAGAGGTCCGTGCGCGGATCGGTCCGCAAGAGTAAATCGACCAATGAGCGCAGATCGCGCTTTAGCGGCTCGAAGCCTGGATTCAACTCCAGCGTTCGCTCGTCCATGTACAGCTTGCGGTTGATTTCCACCTGGATGCTATGCCGGTGGCCTGCCGGATCTCCGTAGCGCCGAACCAGTTCCACACCCTTGTACGGATAGTTGTATTCAACCCCGTAGCCCAGGGACTGAAGATGCTCGCAGATCCGGCGCGAAAGCCGTGCGTCAGCGCTGGTGCCATCCCGATCGCCGACCACAAAGTCAGCGTGGACCAGGCCGGGGAAG
>JBKJHN010000146.1:0-5293 GCA_046599015.1 Ramlibacter sp. | reverse complement strand
CAGTAACTGTTGCGTTCGACCAAAAAAAACGCCGCATAAGCGGCGCGATAAGAGGCGTCTCGTCGGACGCCTGCGGATATTGTGGTGTTCTGGGAAGTTGTCTCCTCGGTCCCTCGGACGCGCGCAGCCATAGGGGCCGCCGCGCGAGTGGACGGACTCTAGCGCCCGCACTCGGGCAGTACATTGGGGGTTTCCCGCGGCTCGGCTGCTGCAAAGCTCAACCTTGACGTGGGTCAAATTCTCGACCCGTGGCTCTGCTGGCAACATGCAACACACAGTCCGCTATGGGTGCTTTCGCTCGTAACGCCCCGATCGCCATGCGGCGGCCGATAATGATTCGATCATGGATGACATCGTCCGGCAGGCCATCGCCAAGTGGCCGAACGTGCCGCATTGCTTTGGCTGGCTGGGCTTGGACGCGCGTGGCAACTGGTACATGCGCGACGACCGTACACAGGCCGCAGGGCCCTTCCCGCACAGCAAAGGCTCATTGCTGAAGCACGAGAAGCTCATCGACTTCATCCAGCGCAATTACGAATGCGATGAGGCGGGCCAATGGTTCTTCCAGAACGGGCCGCAGCGCGTCTATGTGGAACTGGAGGCAACGCCATTCGTTTGGCGGATCGGACCTGGCTTCACTCTGAGCGCGCATACCGGGAAGCCTGCGAGGCCGCAACGCGTGGTGATGGATGAACAAGGCCGTCTGTATTTGCAGACTGACCTGGGGTTCGGCCTGGTCCACACCCTCGACATGGAGCAAGCTTCCGATGCGGTCGAGCAGGGTCTTTGGACGCCCGAAGAAATGTGCGCCGGCGATCTGCAGCAGCGTTTCGGCTATGTCTGCAGCCCGGCCGCCAGGCGCGGCGTCACCACCACGAGCTGAAAGAAAGCCGGTCAGAGACCGGCTTCATGGCGGAGCCTGACGCGCCTACTTGGCGGCGTTCACCATGTATTCCACCGCGCCTCGAATTTCGGCGTCGCTGGCACTGGAGCCGCCCTTGGGTGGCATGGCGCCTTTGCCTTTGATCACGCTCGTGACGAGGACCGGCAGGCCCTGCGCAATCCGCGGCGCCCAGGCGGCCTTGTCGCCAAACTTGGGTGCGTTGGCCACACCCGCCACGTGGCAAGCCGAGCAGGCCTGCTTGTACAGCGCTTCGCCCGAAGCCGCGGCGCCGGCTGCGGCCGTTTGCGGTGCGGCGGCTGCCAGGGCGGCTGCCGGGGCGGTGGTTGCGGGGGCAGCGGCGGCCGGCGCAGCCGTCTGAACGGCTGCTGCCGCAGGGGCCGCAGCCGTGGCCGGTGCCGCCGCACCGGCAGGACGCGCGGGCTCGGCGAACTTGGCCCCGGCCGAATTGGCCAGGTAAGCCACTGCCCGGGCGATTTCGGTATCGTCGAAGTCGCCGCCACTTTGGGCCGGCATCGCGCCCTTGCCCTTCAGCGCGGACTGAACCATGGCTTCGAACCCGGTCTTGATCCGGGCGCCCCAGGCGGCTGCATCGGCGACCTTGGGCGCGCCGGCCGCCCCAGGCGTATGGCAGGCCGTGCACTGGGCCTTGAACACTTCCTCGCCGCTCTTGAGCGGTCGGTTGGCATCGCGGATTTCCACCGCGCCCACCTTGCGGATGCGGGCAGCGACGCCGCGGTCGAGGTCCTGCGCGGTGACGCCGCCCAACGCATGGGCCTCGGCCTGGGTCTGGCCCGACGGTTTGTTTTCGGCAACCACATAGGTCACCAGCCCGATGATGGCGAAGACCGGAATCGCGAACGAGAAAAATACCGCCAGCAGCAGTTGTTTGGGCGTCTTGATCGGACCCGTGTGGGCATCTTCCTGCGTGCTATCGCTCATTGGCGTCCTCGAAATAGGCGGGCGTTGAAATCAACCTTTGATTATAGCTAGGGGGGTCGGGAAGGAAGGCGCGCAACGTTGAGGCCAGCCAGCAGCGTGCAGCTACGCCGCCTGCACCCTGGCCTCTGCGCGCAACGCTGCCAGCGTCCAGACGGCGCCAGCCGCATCGACCAGGCCGAACAGCGCCAGGGTCCAGGGCGCGTCAGCCAACGCGATCAGTGCCAGCCCGAGCACGAAGAACAGGAGCCGGCCCTGCACCGAGGCTGCAAAGAAGGCTCGGGCGTTCCCCGCGGCGCATGCCCAGTAGTAGTAGCCGACGACGATGGCCAGCGCGCCCAGGACGCGGATCCAGATCTCCCTGGCTTCGGCAGTCCCGAAGAGGGCAAGCAGAAGGTTGGGCGTCAGCAGCAGGGTGAGCCCGGTCAATATCACATAGACGCCGAAGAGTTTGATGGTGGTCGCTGCGGATGCCATGGGGAGCCTCCTGTCATGGTGTGCCCGCATTTGAACGGCTTTCACCGCCCAAGGCAACGCTCGCAGGATCGGCGCAGTGCAGGCACGGGACGGGCTTGGGAATAGGTCTGTCCCCAGCGTAGCGGCGGGATTCGCGTAGGCCTGACAATCCGCCCATGTGCAACAGGTACCGCCCGGCCAGCGTCACGTACATCCGCGATGTGTTCGGCTTCACGTCAATCAGGGAGCGCGAGCCCTATGCCACGACCGGCATCGGCCCGTTGCAACGGGGCCCCTTCGTTCAGGCCGCCGGGCTTGAGGTCGGACAGTGGGGTCTGATCCCGTGGTTCAGCAAGACGCGGCGGCCCACCGGTAAAGCCGGCCGGCCGATCAGCACCAACAACTGCCGGATTGAAACGGCGGCCACCGCGCCGACTTTCAAAAGTGCGTGGGCCCGCGGCCAGCGCTGCCTGATTCCTGCGATGGACTACGACGAGCCCTATTGGGGCACCGGCAAGAACATCTGGTGGCGCTTCGCGCGGCGCGATGGGACGGCTTGGACGTTGGGCGGCCTGTGGTCCGAGTGGTGCGATCCGTCGACCGGCGAGATCGTCCCCAGCTACACCATGCTCACGCAGAACTGCGATGCGCATCCGCTCTTGAACCTCATGCACAAGCCCGATCCGGCCTTGTCGCCGGATCGGCAGGACAAGCGAGCCGTGGTTTCGATCGAGCGCGCCGACTGGGACCAATGGCTGAACGGCACCGTTGACGAGGCCATGGCCCTCGTCAAGTTGCCGCCAGCCGAGCTCTTCTCGCATGCCGCTGCCGAACCGGACAAACAGGTCGATTTACCGCTGCAGCGTGCGGCGCCTCTATAGTGGCGTGACTGTCACCGATACATGAGGCGTCATGAAGACCAAAGCTGCCGTGGCCTGGAAGGCGGGCGAACCTCTCAGCATTGAATCCGTCGAGCTCGATGGCCCCCGAGCGGGCGTGGTGCTGTACTAGCGGTCTGTGCCGATTTCCGTCACGCCCGCGCCGGAGATAGCGCCCGGCACCTACGGGGCCGTCCTGCTGTTGTCGTTCGCAGCCGCCCTCAGCGGCGCTGCCCTGCGCATTTGCGATGCGATGTTGCCGCGGCTGGGCCAGGACTTTCAGCGTACCGCGGGCGCGGCCGGGCTGGTGATCATCAGCTTTTCGCTGGCCTACGGGCTGTCGCAACTGGTCTTCGGTCCGCTCGGCGATCGCTATGGCAAGGCGCGGCTGGTCACCATGGCGCTGTTCGGGTGCGCGGTCGGCTCGCTGGCATCGGCGCTCGCGCCGACCTTTGAATCATTGGTGGGGACGCGCGTGCTGTGGGGCATTGCCGCCGCCGGTGTGATCCCTCTGGCGATGGCCTGGATCGGCGACGCGGTGCCGTACGAGCAACGGCAGGCGACGCTGGCCCGGCTGCTCACCGGGACTCTCGGGGGCATGATGGGCGGGCAACTGGCGGGTGGACTGTTCGCGGACTCCGCGCCGGGCTGGCGCGGCGCATTCTTCACGCTCTCAGCCGGCTACGCGGTGGTTGCATGCCTGTTGCTGATGCGCGTTCGCCGATTGCCGGCAGCGCTCACCCCGATCGGCGCTGGCCGGCCGGAGTTCCGGGCCCAGCTGTCGTCGGTGCTGCGCACGGCCTGGGCCCGCGCCGTGCTCGCGGCCGGACTGACTGAAGGCATTTTCCTGCTCGGTCCCATGGCCTTCCTGCCCGCTTACCTGCACCAGCGCTTTGGGCTGTCACTGACGGCGGCATCGGCCTTGATCGCGCTGTATGCCGTCGGCGGGCTGGTGTACGCCATGTCGGCCCGGCACATCCTGCGCCGGTACGGCGAGCGGCGCATGGTGTTCGTGGGCGGGCTGCTGATGGGCGCGGGTTACCTCGCCTGGTGGCTCTCACCCGTGGCGTGGGTGGCGGGCCCGATTGCCTTGCTGGTAGGCTTCGGCACCTACCTGTACCACAACACCTTGCAGACGCATGCCACGCAGATGGTGCCGGCGGCGCGCGGCACGGCAGTGGCCCTGTTCGCGTTCTCGCTATTCTTCGGGCAAGCCATCGGCGTCAGTCTGGCCGGTTATGCGTTCGATCATTTTGGTCCGATGCCGTTGTTGCTGATACCGGCCGTGGCATTGCCGATCATCTGCTGGTGGTTCGCGCGAGCGCTGCAGCAACGCACCGAGCCCGCATGAACAAGATGAACCCACTGATTCTTCAAGCCGGGGCACGCCCATGACCGCACCTTCCGAACCTGCGCTCGCTCCATTGACACCGGAGGACTTCGACGCACAGGACGCCGAACTCGACGCGTTGCGCGGAGACGGCGAGGAGATTCCGCAGTGGGAATTCTGCGAAGGCTTTCTCGCCGCGCTGGTGTGCTCGCGCCGCGCCGTGCCGCCCGAGGAATACTGGCCGGTCCTGCTGGGAGATGACTTCAATCCCGCCCGGCACATGGAGTTCGTCTGGCGCTGGCACCGCCGGCGCGCCGAAGTGGCATCGGCCCTGGATGCGCCGGTGGAGACGCTCGACGACGAGCGCACCTACCACCCCGAGTTGCTCGATACGCGCGGCGCCGTGCTGGCGTTACCCGAGGCCGAGCGTGGCGATGCCGCACTGGAAACGCTGCCCGCTTATGCCCAGGTGTGGGCTCTGGGCTTCATGTACGCCGTGGAGACCTGGCCCGAGGACTGGCAGCCGCCGCGCGACCGTGAAGCCGCGCAAATGCTGGATACCGCGCTCGACGCGGTCGTGGTCTTGACCGACGACGATCGTGGCAAACCCACGCTGTCCATGTTCGCCGAAGACGGACCTCCGAGCGTGAGCGAAGAGCGATTGAACGATCTGGCCGCGGCGATCTGGGCGGTGTACGATTTGCGTCAGCTCTGGAAGAGCCTGGGCCCGCGGACCGAGACAATTCGCAAAGCGCCGGAGCCGGGTCGCAATGATCCTTGTCCCTGCGG
>JBKJHN010000039.1:0-11192 GCA_046599015.1 Ramlibacter sp. | reverse complement strand
CGTACCACTCCAGCGCTGCCACCGCCTGCGGCGAGTTCACCACCAGGTTGCTGCCGTTGAACCAGCTGCCCCCGAAGCTGCGGAAGATGGACGGGTAGACATACATGTTCTGCCCCGCACCCGCAAAACCGCGCAGCGCCAGGCCGTACATGCGGTTGGCCGGGTCGGTCAGGGCCTTGGCGTTGGCCAGCAACTGGTCCAGCGTGTCGGCGGGCTTGAGGCCCTTGGCGTCGTACAGGTCCTTGCGGTAGACCTGCACCGTCACCTCGCCGTCGTACGGAATGCCATAGGGCTTGCCGTCGACCGAATCGGCGTCGCGCCAGGCCTTGAGGATGTCGTTGTAGTTGTACCAGGCCGCATCGGTCAGCGTGGCATCGCCCAGGTACTTGTCCAGCGGCTCCACCCACTTGTTGGCCACGTACAGCGGGTAGTACATCGGGTCGGCCGAGTGCGTGGCATAAGTGGTGGTCTTGGACGACAGGTCCAGCATTGCCTTCTGGCGGATCTGGCCGGGCGGCACCTTCTCGGCGCGCACTTTGATGCCAGTCAATGCCTCGAACTGCGGCAGCAACGAGAGGAGGTTGTCGAAGTAACTGGCGGGAATGACCGCAACCGAAATCGACTCGCCCTCCACCTGCTTCCAGTTGATCTTGGCCGTGCGGTACGGTGCGAGGTCGTCGCCCTGTGCCAGCGCGCTGGTCACCCACGCCGGCGTCGCCGCAATGGCCCCCACCGATACGGCCTGCCGCAGCGCGCGGCGGCGGCCGGGCTGCGAGGGTTTCTGGGTTCGGTCGGTCATCGCTGGGTCTCCTGCGTGTGATAGGCCATGTATTCGATTACACGCTTCATTGTGCGCCGCCGGGCGGCGTCACTCCAACCCGCGACTGTAGGGGAATTCCCTTTAGACGCGATAATCCGATGAAGTCGTTTGCATAAGCGAATAAGCTCATTCGCATGGAGTCGCCCGCCCTTCGCCGCAGCGCCGCCAGAGATGTTGCGCTCTTGGCCGGCGTCTCCACGGCCACCGTCTCCCGCGCACTCAACACGCCCGACGCCGTCGACCCAGCGACGCTCAAGCGGGTGCGCGATGCAGTCAAGAGGCTGCGCTATGTGCCGCACGGAGGCGCCCGCTCGCTGCGCAGCCAGCGCAGTCGAATGGTGGGCGCCATCGTCCCCTCCTTTGACTACGCCCTCTACGCCCGCACCACAAGCGCCCTGCAGCAACGGCTGGGCGGCCATGGCTATTCGGTTGTGCTGGCCGAGCATCACTACGACCTCAAGCAGGAATTGCAGGTGGCGCGCCAATTGATCGAGCATTCGGTGGACGCCTTCATGTTGGTCGGTGTCGATCACGACCCCCGACTGTTCTCGCTACTTGAAGACTATGGCCGCCCATTCATCCTGACCTGGGGCGTGGACAGCAGCGGCCGGCGCCCCTGCGTGGGCTTTGACAATCGAGCCGCCGGCGCAGCCATTGCCCGACACGTCGTTGGCCTGGGGCACAAGCGCCTCGCGATCCTCAGCGCCCCGCTGGAGGGCAACGATCGCGGGCGGGAACGCGTGGCAGGCTTTCGCTCCGCGCTGGCGGAAGGTGGCGTACTGGAGCCGCACGTCGAGTTTGCCCAGCGCATCACGCTGGCCGCCGCCGAGGAGGCCATGCAGCGCCTGCTGCTGCGCGAATGCAGGCCCACGGCCGTGCTGGCGACGAACGACGTGATGGCGGTGGGCGCGATGATGGCATGCAGGAAGGCGGGGGTGGCCATTCCGGGCGCGATCTCCATTACCGGCATCGATAACACGGACCTCGGCGCGACGCAGGTGCCGGGCCTGACGTCGGTGCGCACACCGGTCGTGGAGATCGGCACCGCAGCCGCGGAGCAGCTGATCGCA
The DNA here is from genome assembly GCA_046599015.1 of Ramlibacter sp. Lineage (GTDB taxonomy): Bacteria > Pseudomonadota > Gammaproteobacteria > Burkholderiales > Burkholderiaceae_C > Ramlibacter. Next base: position 9,302 of record JBKJHN010000039.1, on the reverse strand, counting down.
CGGCTGGAAGGCAAAGAGTTTGCCGCGAACCAGGCCATGCCCTTCGAAGTGGTGGTGCGCGGCAGCACGGCTCCACGCGCGTGACCTTCGAAACGCAAGCGCTTAGAGAATGCCCAGCCGCTTGAACACGGCGGCCAGTGGCTCGCCCTTGCGCAACGCGTCACGCGTGCGGTTCTCACCCATGACCTTCTCGCTGGCCTTCTCGATCACCAGGGCCTCGTGCGAGCGCGGGATGACCACCACGCCGTCGACGTCACCGAACACGATGTCGCCCGGATCGATCGACACGCCGCCACACTCAACGCGCACGTCGCGATCCACCATGCGCGCGCGGCCCTTGGTGTCCAGCGGCCCGATGCCGCCGTGGAACACTGGGAATTCCATGGCGCGGATCTGCTTGACGTCGCGCACCAGACCGTCGGTCACGCAGCCAGCCGCCTTACGTGCCACCGATGCGGTGGAAAGCAGTTCACCCCAGGGTGCAATGCGATCGGTCGGGCCGTTGCAGGCCAGCACCACCACGTCGCCAGGCTTGAGGTCGTCGACCAGCGCAATCTCTACCTCGTAGGGGTTCTCACCGTCGCGCAGCGAAAAGGCCGGCATGTACAGCCCCGTGCGCGCGCGCCCGACCAGCACCAGTTCGTCATCCAACGGTCGCACGAAGGGCTTCATGGCACGCCGCGTTAGGCCCAGACTGTCCATCACGTCGGACAGGATGGCGGCGCTCAGCCCGCGCAGTTGGGTTGGGTCGACCGGTTTCATCAAATCTCCTTCGGGCATCGGGGTTGGGGAGCGCGCAAGCAGGAGCTGGATTCATGCTAACTTGGCATTTTGCTCCCCTGGAACCTGAAGCGGTCATAAGACCTGGTCTAAGACAAAACAGCCGGCATTTTGCAGCCGGCTGTGACGATGCCGCAAAATGCGTCAGACCCTGTTGATCAGACCCTGTTGATCAAGACCACCATGAAACTCGTTGCGCCTGTCGTCATCGGCACCGTAGTTGCGATCGCGGTCATTGGCGTCTGGAACCAGTTGGGGAAGGTTGACTCAACGACCGAAATCAGGGTCGAAATCCTCGATCCGGCAAAGGTCCAACTGATTCGCACCCCTGGAGGATTCCTTCAGGTCTCAGAGATACGAAGGGTTGAGGAATTTTCGTGGCAAACAGGATGGGACTGCCCATTTTTGGACTGCAGCAAGCTTCCCAAGACGATTTCGAAGATCCGGGTCACGGCGCACTATGTCTACCGAATTCCGCTTGCGGCCCAATGGCGCCTCGAACCTGAGGCACAGCACTATAACTTGACCGTGCCACCTCTCCAGCTGCAGACGCCGGTCGCATTTGACACAGCGACCATCGAAATCCTCACAACTGAAAGTAGCATCTTTTCTCCTCCAGTAGCACCGAACCGGGACAAGGTGTTGCGTCATCTGGGACCGGAGTTGGCGCAACGCGGGACTGGCCCCGCGTACACTTCCGCCCAGCAGCCCGGAGCGGAGCAGACAGTACGGGACTTCGCACGGAAGTGGATGCTGGAGCAGGGAAAGAAGACCGAACGGCCGATTCACATCAGGTTCACCGGATCGAACCCGTCTTAGCTGAAGCCCGCCATGGTGTGCCAGTATTCCACGAGTTGCTTCATGTACCTGGCGCTCGTGCCGGCTACCCAGGGCGCAACATATTCCGGCTCGTCCGGCCAGCGCATGCAATTTGGCATTTGCTGGCGCGGCTGAGGCTGGCAGAATCCCTGCAGCGAGCAAGTATGTGCGCCGCAGGAGGAGAGCGGGGATGGCAATCACTGGCGGAGCAGGAGCAGTGGACGGCGCTTTTTCAAAAAAAAGTGCGCTCCAATTATCCGTCCTGCAATAAGGTCGCCGACCGCGTGCCCACGCCACCCTCGCCATCCCGGCCATCCCGGCCATCAAGACCTACTTCAAGGCCTACGTCACCAGCAACCGGGTGCGCGACATCATCGACAGCCGGCAGTTCACCGATCTGGCGACCAACCCGTTTTTCACCACCCATGATTTCCGAGCCGTGCCCCAGCCCTACCGCACGCTCGTCCCCGAATACGTGAAGGACTACGTTGCCTTGAACCAGTTTGCGCAATAGGAACCGCCATGAGCAAAGACAAGAAAACCACTATCGAAGTCAAAGGAGCATCCGTCACGGTTCTTTCGCAGAACCAGCGGGATTACATCTGCATCACTGACATAGCCCGCTACAAAGACGCCGAACGGACGGACTATCTGATCTCCAACTGGCTACGCAACCGCAATACCATCGAGTTCTTGGGCATCTGGGAGCAACTCAACAACCCTGGCTTTAATCCCATCGAATTCGATGGGATTAAAAAGCAGGCCGGCTTGAACAGCTTCATCTTGACCGCCAAACGCTGGATCGACACAACGGGGGCCATCGGCTTAATTTCCAAGACTGGCCGCTACGGCGGCACCTACGCCCACCAGGACATCGCCTTTGAATTCGCCGCATGGGTTTCGGTCGAGTTCAAGCTCTACCTCATCAAGGAATTCCAGCGCCTCAAGGAGGACGAGAGTCGTCGCCTGTCGCTGGCCTGGAACCTCAACCGCACCCTGTCCAAGGTCAATTACCGCATCCACACCGACGCCATCCAGGCGCATCTGATCCCCGCCACGGTCACGCCGGCACAAGCCGCCATCACCTATGCCAGCGAAGCCGACCTGCTCAATGTCGCCCTGTTCGGCCAAACCGCCAAACAATGGCGCGACGCCAACCCCAAGCTGGACGGCAACATGCGCGACTACGCCGGCGTCGAGCAATTACTGGTTTTGGCCAACATCGAAGGCATGAACGCCGAACTGATCCATATGGCGCTACCGCAAGGCGAGCGCCTCAAACGCCTCAACGAAATCGCCATCCGCCAGATGCAGGTGCTCACCTCTGCCTCGACAATCAAGCAACTGAAAGCTTAAGCCGTGCGCGACACCCGGCGCGGTTTCAGAGACACATGTTCAAGTGATACACATATTTATGTGTTAATTCCATGGAGTCAAGAAATGGCAAGCACCGTCAATTTCACCGGATCGGTTGATCGCGATCTGCTCAAGCGCGCCAAAATCATTGCCGCCAAGACGGACACCTCGGTCAATGCGCTGTTCAACGCCGAGCTTCGCCATCTGGTTGAAACCTTCGAGGCGTCTGAAGCCACAGGCAACCAGAATTTCCGGCAGCTGCTCGATTTTTCGCTTGGACGGTTCGCGAGCGACGAAGCCATGCGCGCGCTGGGGATCGACAGCGAAGAAGACCTGTTCCTGTTGATGGCGCAAGCCCACCTGCCGATGCCGCGATTGCCCGATGCCGTCACGCACGACATGGTCGAGCAACTGAAATCGCTGGCCAACTGAGCCGCTCGCCATGGCGGCGAACATTGCACTGCTGCCCGACGCCGGGCCGCTCATCACGCTGGCCTATGCGGATGCGCTCGACCTGCTGTTCAAGCCCGGCTGGCCGATTGTGCTGGTCGATAGGGTGCTGCACGAAGTGACGCGCAACCAAACGCCGACCAGCGAGAAGCTGGCACAGTGGGCCGCCTCCGGCCAGGTATCGATGCGCTCAACCCGCACCTTCCAGCAGCACCGGCAAACGCTGGCGGCAAACCCCGCCGGTGCCCGCACCGCCCATCTCGGCGAACTGGCGATCCAGGAAACCATGAACGACTTCGCGCTGGAAGCATTCAACCCTGGCCAGGCGCAACAAACCGGGGTTTTCCTGTTCGAGGATCACAAAATCGCGCGGGCCAGCTTTTTGCTGCCCGACAACTGCCGCAAGATCAGCACCCGCGCCTACCTGTTGTTTCTGGAGCAACAAGGCTGGCTTGCGTCGGCGGCGGATATCGAGCGGCGCGCCATCCAGGCCGGGCGCAGCTTTTCGAAGCTGCGCTTCCCGCCCGAATAACCCGTCTCAGGAATTTCCGTGCTCGATCTCGCAGGGGCATCAAACCCCAAAGCGACTCAATCCACCTTCATCCCCGAATCCCGGATCACCGGCGCCCAACGCGCGATCTCTTCCTTGGTGATCGTGACCAGCTCCGCGGGCCCGGCCTTCATCGCGGTCGCACCCTGGGCCAGGAAAAAGGCCTCCATCTCCGGCATCGCCTGCACCGCGGCGACGGCCTTCCGCATCTGCTCCACCAGCTCGCGCGGCACACCCTTGGGCGCATACATCGCCACCCACAGCTCGCCCACCAGGCCCGGGACGGTCTCGTTGGCCAGCGGCACGTTGGGCAACGCGGGCGCGCGCTGCAACGAGGGCACGGCCAGCGCCTTGAGCTGCCCGCCTTTGATGAACTGCAGGCAAGCCGGCAGCGTGCTGACCATGATGTCGAGGTTGCCGCCGATCACGTCCGTGAGCGCGGGCGCCACGCCCTTGTAGGGCACATGCGTGATCTGCACGTTCTGCGACTTCTTCGCCATCTCCATCAGCAGGTGCGAGAAGGTGCCGTTGCCCGATGAGCCGTAGCTGTACTTGCCCGGGTCCTTGCGCGCCAGCGCGATCAGCTCGCCGAGCGTGTTGGCAGGGAACTTGGGGTTGACCACGATCGCGTGCTGCACCACCGCGATGCCTGCCACCGACTCGAAGTCGTTGATCGGATCGAAGCCGGTCGACTTGTACAGGCTCGGGTTCACTGCCTGGGCGCTGTTGACCGTCACCAGAAACACGCTGCCGTCCTTGGGCGCCGACTTGGCGACCCAGGCCGAGCCCACGTTGCCGCCGGCTCCGGGGCGGTTTTCAACCACCACGTTGACGCCCGGCAGCATCTGCGGCAGGCGTGCCGCCACGGCGCGCGCCATCACGTCGTTGGAGCCGCCGGCCGCCTGCGGCACCAGCAGGGTGATGGACTTGGGCAGCGCGGCTTGGCCCCATGCAGGGATCGCGCTGGCCAAGGGCGCGAGGGCCAGGGCCGCAGCCAGGCGGCGGCGGGCGGGATCGGGGCGGGTCTGGGGTGTCTTTCGGCTCATGGATGTCTCCTTTGTCTTTGCTCGCGAATGTGCGGCCGTTCAGGTGGCCAGGTCCTGGTCCTGCCCGATGCCGGGCGCGGGGCTGCGGATGCGCCCCGGCGTGCGGGACAGGCGCGGGAACACGTTGTGCATGATCACGCTGCCGAGCTCCGGGTCCGGTACCTCCACCAGCACCTGGCGGCCGGTGACATGCGGGTGCTGCATCAGTTGGTCGACGTCGAGCACCGGGCCCACCGTCACCTCATGACCGCCGAAGTGGGCCAGGTTCTCATCGAGCGTGCGCTCGCCAACGAAGCCGCCGATCAGCAGGTCCAGCGATTCCACATTCGCGATGCGCGCGGCATTGTCGACGTAGCGGGGATCGCGCGCCAGCTCGGGCCGGCCGATCGCGGCCAGCACACGCTCGGCCATGCGCTGGGTCGAGCCGGACATCACCATCCATTCCCCGTCGCTGCACAGGTAGGCGTTGCGCGGCGCCGCGTTTTCCGCCCGGTTGCCCAGGCGGCGTGGCAGCTTGCCGGTGTGCTGGTAGATGGCAGCGTCCGGGCCAAGCACGCCGATCATCGGCTCCAGCAGCGAGAGGTCCACGATCTGGCCCAGCCCGCCGTTGACCTCCACCTCGCGCAGTGCCGCCAGCGTGGCGAACGCCCCGGACAGCCCCGCGATCATGTCGGCCAGCCCGAGGTTGGGTAACGCCGGCGGCTTGTCGGGAAAACCGTTGCGCTGGGCAAACCCGGAAAAGGCCTCCACCAGGGTGCCGAAGCCCGGGCGCTCGGCGTACGGGCCGGTCTGCCCCCAGCCGGAGATGCGCACGATCACCAGCTTCGGATTGGCTGCATGCAGCGCGCCGGGGCCCAGGCCGAATGCCTCCATGCCGCCGTGGCGAAAGCTCTCGACCACCACCTGGGCCTGCGGCACCAGCCGCAGCAGCGCGTTGCGGTCGCCCGCATCCTTCAGGTCCAGGCAGATGCTTTTCTTGTTGCGCCCATACACCTTCCACCACAGGGGCTTGCCCCCGTTCTTCCAGTCGCGCAGGGTGTCGCCCTGCGCGCTTTCCACCTTGATGACCTCGGCGCCAAAGTCGGCCAGCTGCAACGTGAGCATGTTGCCCGCCATCAGTCGCGAGAGGTCCAGTACGCGGATGCCGGCCAGCGGCAAGCTCGAGGCGCCCGGCTCGCTCATCGGCACGCCCCCGCGGCGCGCGTGCGCCTGGCCGCAAGGGCGTCGTGGCGCTGCAGGAAACGGCGGGCCCGGATTGCGATCGGCTCGTCGATCATGCGGCCCTCGTGCGCCACTGCCCCCCGGCCGGCCGCCACCGCGGTGTCGAAGACTTCGAGCAGGCGGCGGGCGCGCGCCGCTTCCTCCGGACTGCCGCCGAATACCGCATTGACGATGGGCACCTGGGCCGGGTGGATGCAGATGCAGCCGCGCATGCCGATGGCCTTGGCGCGGTTGCAGGTTGCGCGGTAGGCATCGAGATCGGTGAATTCAGCGACCGTGCCGGGCAGCCCCATCGGCTGCAGGCCCGCGGCAGAGGCGGCCAACGCCACCAGCTGCGCCGGCATCGACATGCCCTCCGGATGCGACGCGATCCCGCTCGCGGCGCCGAAGTCTTCGGTACCGAACAGCAGCGCCGACAGGCGCGGCGACGACTGGCCGATCGCCAGCGCATTGAAGACAGCCAGCGGGGACTCCAGCAGCGCCACCACCTTCACGCCGCCAAGCGCGCGCCCGGCCTGATGTTCGAGCCGGCGCAGTTGCGCATCGACCTCCAGCACCTGCGCGGCGGTATCCACTTTGGGCAGCAGGAGCCCGTCGGCCCCGGCCGCGATGGCGGCCTCCAGGTCTGCTGCCAGCAGCTCGGGCTCGTTGTTGACGCGCACGTAGATCGCAACGCCCGCGCTGTCCTGCAACCGGGGCACGAAGGACGCGAGGTTGGCGCGCGCGGCCGCCTTGGCCGGGCGCGCCACGGCGTCCTCGAGGTCCAGGATCAGGGCATCGGCGCCTCGCTGGCCCGCCTTGGCCAGCAGGCGGTCGCTGTCCGCGGGGACGAACAGCATGGAACAGGGTTCGGGGGTCGGCTCGGTCATGGGCCCCATTTTGCTGGCCGCAGGGGCCGGCACAGGCTCTGGCAGACCCTTAGCTCAGGCCAGCGAATCCGCCCAGATGTTCTTCGCCCAGCTCCAGGCGTAAACGCCTTCCTGGTCCGTCGGCCCCGCACTCAACCCGCCGGAACCCGCCACGACCTTGAACGTCTTCTCGGCCGCGACGTATTCATGCACGCTCGCCACGTGCACCACCTGCTTGTCGGTGACGAAGCTGTAACAGGTGTTGGTGAGCAGCGGCGCGGGGTTCACTTGCCAGCCGGACAGTTGCGCGACGATCGCCGCGGCGGCCACCTTGCCGTGGTTGTTGGCCATGTGGCCGCTCTTGGGCATCAATGGCGCGAGCATGATCGCGTCGCCCAGCACGTGCACGTCCTTGGCGGCGCTCGATTCGAAGGTCATGTAGTCGACGCCGCACCAGCGGTTGCTGACCATGTTGTTCAGCCCGGCCTGGATGGCGATGGCACCCGCTCGCATGGGCGGCAGGACATTGAGAACTTGCGCCTTCACGTCCTGCTGCACCTCGAACTTGATCAGGCCCGCGCGTGCATCGACGCCGACGGTCTGGTGCTGCGCCCGGTATTCGACAATGCCCGGGTACTGTTCGGCCCACACCTTCTTGAACAGGGCGCCCTTCGAAGTGACGTCGGGGTTGGCATCCAGGATCAGCACCTTGCTGCGGGGCTTGGCCTGCTTGAAGTACCAGGCCACCTGGCACGCTCGCTCGTACGGGCCGGGCGGGCAACGGTACGGCGCCACAGGGATCGTCAGGGCATAGACGCCGCCGTCGGGCATGGCTTCGAGTTGGCGCCGCAGGGCTACGGTCTCCGGGCCGGCCTTCCAGGCTTGCAGCACCGTGCCCGCGGCCTGCGCAGCGGCCAAGCCTTCCACCGCGGCGAAATTGAGGTCGATGCCGGGTGAGACCACGAGCTTGTCGTAGCCGATGCTGGCGCCGCCTGCCAGCGTGACGCGCTTACCCGCCGTGTCGATGCGGGTCGCCATGTCGCGCACGACGGTGACGCCATGCTGGCGACTCAATGCCGTGTAGGGCACGGTCATGTCGGCCAGGGTGCGGCTGCCGCCCAGCACCAGGTTCGACATCGGGCAGGAGACGAACGACTCTTGCGGCTCGATCAGCACCACGTCGATCTTGTAGTCGGACAACAGGCGCACGTACTTGGCGGCAGTGGCGCCGCCGTAGCCGCCACCGATGACGACCACGCGGGCCTTGCTCGGGATGCTCGACGTCGTGGCACAGGCGCCCAGGCCGAGCAGGCCCAGAGCGGCGGTGGAATGGAGGAAATGTCTGCGTTGCATGGTGAGCCCCTTTACTTCTTCTGTGCCGCAAAGTACGTGGCCAGCTGCTCGATCTGCGCTTCGCTGTAACCCTTGGCCAGCTGGTGCATGATCGTCGCGGGCCGGGTGCCGTCCTTGAAAGCCTTGAGCTGCGCGGCCATGTACTCGCGCGACAGCCCGGCCAGGGCGGGCACGGCCGAACCCTCCGCCGCGCGCCCGTGCGTGCCGTGGCAATTGGCGCAGGTGGCGGCAAGGCTGGCGGCGTACAGGGCGCGCTGGTCCTGGGCGGCAGCCAGGCCAGGCAGAGCGCCGGCCAGCGCGATGGCGATCGCAATCCATCTCTTGTTCATTGCGTTACTCCAATGGTTCAGCTGGCACTCTAAGGCTAGCGGAGCCGGCTCGCAAGCCCCTACGCCCTTATGAGCTCATGCGGGGACCTTGCGCGGCGCTGGTCGGTCGAGGCCACCGAGGACAACCCAGCGCCGTGGCCGTTGCGGGGTCCATAAGGGAAGCGTTCGTCCGGGGATCATCCCAACATGCGCGGAAACAAGCCGGGTCGGGGACAATTGCAGCGCAAACACCATGAAAGCTCAGGACTGACGCATGCTGCCTTCCCGAAAAATCTTCCTGTCCGATGGCCTGCGCAGCAACTTTCGCGGCAACAAGGCCGCATTGCCGAGCAAGCCCTGCGCAGTCTGCGGCCTGGCGATGAGCTGGCGGCGGCGCTGGGCAAAGAACTGGGCTGAGGTGAAGTATTGCTCCGAAGCCTGCCGCCGCAAGGGAGTCGCGCCTGACTGAACTGCGTTCGTTGATCGTCGTGTTGGGCGATCAGCTCGATCTGGATGCGGCAGCCTTCGACGGTTTCGACGCGGGCGTCGACGCTGTGTGGATGGCCGAAGT
>JBKJHN010000218.1:0-7459 GCA_046599015.1 Ramlibacter sp. | reverse complement strand
CAGCACCTACAGCCCCAGCGACGGAGCGCCCCGCGCGCGTCGGGATCGTTTGGCAGTCCGAAGGGGCCGCGGCCAACGCAGTGCCGCAATTGATCGAGCAACTTGGCTTGGACCCTGTCAAGCTCGCCGGCGCGGCCGGCGCCGGCGTCGCGCGGTTCGACCGGCTGCGCGACCTGGACTTTGCGGTTGTCTCGCTCGCCGCGGGCCAGTCGGTTGCAACGCCGGCCTTCCTGCTGGAAATCGGATTCCTGCTCGGTTCGATCGGCCGCGGCCGGATCTGCCTGGTGCTCGATGGCCAGCCGGCACTGATACCGGAGCTGGATGGCGCAGCGCGCGTTGCCGTGGATGACGGCGGGTTGTGGCGCCTGCTGCTGGCCCGCGAAATGAAGAAGGCCGGGCTGGCAGTGGACCTCAATCGCGCGGTTTGACCGCGGAAGTTCTGCCCAACCAGGCGGCTAGTGCGCAGACCACCAAGATCGTCACGATTGACGTTGCGGCCATGGCGGTGACAGAAGGGGGAGGCGGCGCCACCGTCATGCCCGCCACGGTGGAGGCGACGATCAGCACCGACAGCAGCGAGAGCCCCACTTTCTTCGCCCGTGAAATGCCGGCGCCGGCGACAAATAGCCAAAGGCCGGCAAGCGCAATGGCAGCTTCGACGATCAGTGCCAGCGGCATCATCTGCCAAAGCCCCAGGCCCACTCTCATCGAACCGCTGCCGGCAACGGGCAGTTCGGGTGCATGCACCAGCGCGTCCAGCAGCCAATGCGAAAAGACCGCCGCGCCCACCAGAGCCGCTGCGCGCATCTTTGCCCTCGTAAGGCCTGGATACCAGAGCAGGGTGGCGAGGGCGGCCAGTGCCGACCAGACGATGCTGGCCAGCAAACCATGCGAATAAGGAAAGACGAATTCCGGCTGATGCGTGCGGACGAAGTCAGTGGGGATGACCACCGACTCCCAGCCCAGCAGAACCAGCAGCCAGAGCACGAAGTCGAGCAGCATCGCGGCGAAGGCGAAGACCCCCAGATTGATCCGCCTGTCCGCGCGCCCGAGCGCCATCGCGGCGCCCACATGACCTGCAAACATTCTGAGCTCCCTCGCGAAAAGTCCCGTTTTCTCCCATTTCCGGCTCCCAGACGTCAACCCTTCACAGCCCCACGCGCTCAGCGAACGAGTAGCTGCCAGGCAATGGCAGCCTGGGCGAAGAAGCCCACCGTGAATGCCAGCGTCCTGACCCAGGGCACAGCGAACGTGTAGCCCAGGGCGTGCACCACGCGGGCCCAGAAGTACACCATCGAAGCCGTGGCAATGACCGGGTTGGAAACGCCTGCCGCAACGGCCGCCAGCACGAGGACGGCGAACACAACCAGGTTTTCGACTGCGTTGTCATGGGCCTTCATCAGCCGCCGGGCCCAGGGTGACTGCGGCTTCGGATTTTCTGGATAGCCAACGGCGTCCAGCAGACCGCGGGTGGCTACTCGGTCGAGGATGTAAGGAACCCAGATAAGCCCCGTGAAGGCGGTGACATACACGAGATATATAAGCTCTGTCTTCATTCAAATCTCCTTTGAGTTGCATGCCGATGATATAGGCCAAGAGCCCGTGCACCCGCAACCGCGCCCGTTGAGCATTTCGAGCGCCGGAACTCGGCCGGCTCGAGCCCGTAAGATGACGCCAGCAACAAGTCAGAGGTATCCGATGAAGAGCTATCGCATTGCCTGCATTCCCGGCGACGGCATCGGCCAGGAAGTGGTGCCGGCCGGGCAAACGGTGCTGGAGGCGCTGGCGCGGACCCAAGGCAGCTTTGGCTTCGAGTTCACAACCTTCGGCTGGGGTGGCGACTGGTTCCGCGCGCACGGCGAAATGATGCCGGCCGACGGGCTGGAGGCGCTGCGTGGCATGGACGCGATCCTGTTTGGCTCGGCCGGCGATCCGCACATCCCCGACCATGTGACCCTGTGGGGCCTGCGGCTCAAGATCTGCCAGGGCTTCGACCAATATGCCAACGTGCGGCCGACTCGCATCCTGCCCGGTATCGACGCGCCGCTCAAACGCTGCACTCGGGCGGACCTGGACTGGGTGATCGTGCGGGAGAACTCCGAAGGCGAATACGCGGGCGTCGGCGGCCGCGCGCACCAGGGCCATCCGATCGAGGTCGCGACCGACGTCAGCATCATGACGCGGGCCGGTGTCGAGCGGATCATGCGCTTCGCCTTTCGGCTGGCCGAATCGCGGCCGCGCAAGCTGCTCACCGTGGTCACCAAGTGGAACGCGGAGCGCCATGCGATGGTGATGTGGGACGAGATCGCCTTGCAGATTTCCAGGGAGTTCCCAGGCGTCAAGTGGGACAAGGAGCTGGTGGACGCCTGCACCGCGCGCATGGTGAACCGGCCCGCCTCGCTGGACACCCTGGTGGCCACCAACCTGCACGCCGACATCCTCAGCGACCTCGCGGCCGCGCTGGCCGGGAGCCTCGGCATCGCGCCCACCGGCAATATCGACCCGGAGCGGCGCTACCCGTCGATGTTCGAGCCGATTCACGGTTCGGCCTTTGACATCATGGGCAAGGGCCTCGCCAACCCCGTAGGCACCTTCTGGAGCTGCGTGATGCTGCTCGAGCATATCGGCGAGCCGGAGGCATCCCGGCAGCTGATGCAGGCGATCGAGGCGGTCACTGCCCGGACCGAACTGCACACCAAAGACCTCGGCGGCAATGCCCGCACTGAGGAAGTCACTGATGCCGTCTGTGCGCTGCTTGCGCAAAATGGCAAGCGGCGCGCGGCTTGATTCGCAGGCCGCGCGATTGGGAATAACCACCTGGAGACTGGCAGCATGAAGTTCGGCATGAGAAACTGGATCGGCATCCTCGCGCTGGCGGCGGCCCCGGCCGTCATGGCGCAGGCCTGTCCGGACAAGAACATCCTGTACTGGCAAGCCTTCCCGCCGGGCGGCGAATCGGATCTCTCGGCCCGGCACCAGCAGGTGGTGCTCAAGAAGAAGTGTCAGGCCATCGATACCATCATCCAGTACAAGGCCGGGGCCGGGGGCGGCTTGATGTGGTCGCAGATGAACGCACTGCCCGGCGACGGCCTCAATATCGTGGGCGTCAACCTGCCGCACATCGTGTTTCAGCCCATCGAAGGTCAGGTCCAATACAAGACGGCTGACGTGACGCCGGTGTTCTGGTTCCACTTCACGCCGGACGCGCTGGTGGTTCCCGAGGCCAGCCCCCACAAGACCTTCGCCGATTTCATCGCCGCGGCGAAGAAGGATCCTGGCAAGATGAGCCTGGGCGGCTCGGGCCTGAACTCGGCCAACCATGCGTCGCACGAACGGCTCAACGCGGCCTTCGGCATGAAGAGCACCTACGTGCCATACAAGGGCACCGGCGACATGGCGCTGGCGGTGGTCGGCAACCAGATCGACGGCGCCGTGACCTACACCGCCTTTGCCGTCAACAACAAGGGCAAGGTGCGCGCGCTGGCCGTGGCGATGGAAAAACGTCATCCGCTGTTGCCGGACGTGCCCACCTTCAAGGAGCTGGGGGTGGACTGGGTGGATGGCGCCTATCGCGGCATCGGCGTGCCCAAGTCGACGCCGCCGGATGCGCGCAAGCGGCTGTCCGACTTATGGGCTTCGCTCAATAACGACCCGGAGATGAAGGAACTCGCGGCCAAGAGCGGTTTCGAGCTGATCAACGTCGGCGTGGAGCAGATGGACGCCTTCATGAAGGACAAGTTGACGGTGTATACGGAAGGTGCGAAGTTGCTGAATTTGGGCGGCAAGAAGTAGCGTCCGGCATTGTCATGGCGGACTTGATCCGCAATGCATGCCTTCAACTGAAAGCCTGGCCGAGAGTGGCCAGGCTTTTCTTGTTCTGGGAGTCATTTCCAATTCAGGTATGAGCCTGGGCGGAGCGCGAAATAGCGGCGCGAAGTAGGTCGATACGTTGTAGAGATTGCAAGTGTAGGCTGCCGGGTGTCGGGAGTTTCCGGAGTGCTTTTTCAACGGCTGTTCGGCAAGTCATCGGCCCCCAGGCCGATGACGCGTCAGGCCGTAGGCTCCAGGCCGGGGAGCGGTGGGCAAGTCCGGCACCCCGAAGCGTCAGCGAGGGGCTGTCCACACCCTTGTGGTGTGGGCAGCGGACTTGTCCACCGCGGGCGCGAACGCGCACTGTGAATTTCCCGGGGTTCAGGCTGTTTTTTTCGGCACCCGCCGGAACAGCGCGTTGCGTGCGTCGTTGAGTTCCTCGGCGGCCTGCACATCGGTTAGCGCGCGCGCAAGCGCGTGCAGCTCTTCGAAGGTGATGCCCTCGCGCAGGAACGTCGCCGCATTGGGCAAACTGGCCAGCTTGTCCAGCGGCGTCATAGCGTCCTTGGGTCGGTACACGCGCTTGATACGCCCAGGCTTTTTGGGGTCCGCCACATCGGTGGCGAACAGGCATGGTCGATGGAAATTCAGGAACGGGTTGAGGTACTGGACGCAGAAGGTGTTGAACCGCGCCGCATGGCGCTGCGGGATGTGCTCGTAGCCAAACAGCTTGCGCACCACCGCACCGTTCTTGGTCTCGGCCAGGCCGTTGTCGTTGCTGCGCCGCGGGCGCGATCGGGTGAACTCGATGCGCAGCTTGTCCAGCAGCTCGGCCACCCGATGGTTGACGTACTCGCTGCCGTTGTCGGCGTGAAAGCCCAGAATCTCGAAGGGGAACTGGGCCAGCATCTGCTCGATGACGGGCAGCAGGTGGGCCTCGGAGAGGGTCTGCACGCTGGCCACCACTTCCCATTGCGTCACGCAGTCCACCGCGTTGATGTGGTACAGGCCCTTGGTGCCGTCCAAGTCGCCCTGGTGCACGCTGTCGATGCGGATGAAGCCCGGGCGGCCTTCGGGGGCTGGGGCACGGCGCACCCCAATGGTCACTGCCTTGGTGGGCTTGGTTTTGGTCAGCACCACGCGCTGGGCACGGTAGGGCGCGCTGTTGCGCAGGTTGTACAGGTGGCCCACCGAGATCGAGCCGAGGCGTGCAAAGCGCACGTCGCCGAAGACATCGCGCTGGCGGCGTAGCACGCAGGCCGTGGCAGGCCCTGAGAGCGTGTTCATGGCCCGGTCGACCTCGGCCAGCAGCGCCACGTCGGCGCCCGTGTAGCGCCGCGCAAAGGCGTGCTCAGGCGAGCGGTACTCCTTGACCAGTCGCTTGCCTGCCGTCCAGCGGGCGACCAGCCGGGTGATCTGGGCGCGGCTGTAGCCGCTCAGGCGTTGCAGGTAGGCCAGCACCGGCCCGCGCATTGGACGCGACAGTTGGCGGTAGTCGAAGCGCCGCAGCACCGACTCGATCCAGCTATAGCGCTCCTGGTCATCTTCGGCCCGCCGGAACTCCAGTGCCTGCGTGCCTTCGAGCACTTGGCGCACCTGCTCGAGCGTGCGCACTTGGGCTTCGTTCATGTCGATCACCATCGGTTCGATGATCGACCCACCTCGCGCGCCGGCTGCTCATCAGCCAGTACCGCGCCCCATCCAGCCTGCTTCCAGGCTCATTCCTCGTTGGAATCACGCGCCCCGCCCCAGGCTCATACCTCGTTGGACAAGACTCTGGGTGGCCTCTCAGCTCATCTGTCTCTAGAATGTCTCGGAGAGGAAGAGGGCCAGAAAGCTCCAGGGACCATGACAAACGCGTTTTTCGAGGAGCCGATCCTGAATTCCCCCTATGGGGACCCGGCACGCTATTGGGAACTCGACAAAACAGGCCAGCCCACCCAGCAAATCATAGAAAAGCGGCGGCCGGCTGAATTCATCACGCCGATCCCCAAGCCAAAAGCAAACGGGTGTGCAGCGGCCAAGTCTTCCAGCACGTCACACATCGACTTCAATACTCAGACTGAAAGCTGGGAGACCAGCGAAAAGGCGTGCCAGCTCATGGGCTTTCAGGACGTCAATGAAAACTGAACTAGTTCAATCGCTGACCACGACTTTTGAGTCTTACGCCAAGCAGACCGAAGGCGGTGTTGAGTTCTGGCTTGCGCGTGACATTCAACACCTGCTGGGCTACACCAAGTGGGACAACTTTCTGAATGTGGTTTCGAAGGCAAAAACCGCATGCGAAGTCTCCGGGCATGCGGTGCCCGATCATTTTGCCGACGTCGGCAAAACGATCGCCATGCCAAAGGGGGCGGAGAAAGAGGTGCCAGACCTCATGCTCACCCGCTATGCCTGCTATCTGATCGCTCAAAACGGTGACCCGAAAAAGCCGGAAATCGCATTTGCCCAGACTTACTTTGCCGTCCAGACCCGCCGCGCGGAGCTGATCGAGCAGCGATTGCTCGACGCTGAACGCGTTTCCGCCCGCAAGAAACTTTCTGCCACCGAGAAAGAACTGTCGGATGTCATTTTTGAACAGTCTGGCGGCAACCAGAACTTTGCGCTCATCCGCAGCAAGGGCGACCAAGCCTTGTTTGGCAAGTCCACACAGGCCATGAAGGCGCACTGGAAGGTGCCAGACAGCCGGCCCCTCGCCGACTTCGCGCCCACCATCATCCTCAAGGCCAAGGATTTCGCGGCCGAAATCACCATCTTCAATGCCCGCCAGCACCAGATGGGCAATGAGGCCGCCATCTCGCGCGAGCACATCACCAACAACGAGGCGGTGCGCAAGACCCTGTTGGAACGGGGCATCCGGCCCGAAAGCCTGCCTCCTGACGAAGACGTGAAGAAGGTAGAGCGGCGCCTGCTGTCGGAAGACAAGAAGTCCCTGAAGAACCCCGACGCTCTCGACTCCTGAGCCGGACCGCAAGCAAACACATGGCCACCAAGAAGAACACCCCGCTGACCGTCGAAACGCTGAAGCACGACGACGCCAAGCGCAAGAACATCCCCACCGCCGAATACCAGTCGGTGATGGCCAAAGACGAGCAAAAGCCCGTGCGCGTGGAGTACGAGCGCCGTAACCGCGACCTGGACCCGCAGCTGGTGTGGCGCGGCAAGGACGAGCAGGACTGGTCCAACCTGATCGTGCAGGCGCCACCGCTCTACATCCAGGAGAAGGTGCACCCCAAGGTGCTGATCGATGACCTGAAGCGGGAGTCCGAGCGCCGCAAGGCTTCAGAACCCTCCCCCTCCGGGGGAGCGAAGGGTGGGGGCCAGCAGGTGGACCTGTTCGCCGACTTCAACGGCCTTCCCGACACCAACGCCAAGACCGAGTTTTACCAGCACGACGCGCACTGGGCCAATCGGATGATCCTGGGCGACAGCCTGCAGGTGATGGCGTCACTGGCCGAGCGCGAAGGCCTGCGCGGCAAGGTGCAATGCATCTATTTCGATCCGCCCTATGGCATCAAGTTCAACAGCAATTTCCAATGGTCAACCGGCACTCGGGACGTAAAAGACGGTCGGCCTGATCACATTACTCGGGAGCCGGAACAGGCGAGGGCTTCTCGAGACACATGGAAGGACGGTATTCACAGCTACC
>JBKJHN010000212.1:0-10168 GCA_046599015.1 Ramlibacter sp. | reverse complement strand
GCGGCAATGCGACGATTCCCGCGAGGCTGGCCGAGAACCCGCATTTCATCTTTGCTGATTCCGTGGGGAAGGGCTATGGCGTCGCCGAATTCACACCGGGCCAGCTCACGACCACGCTGCGCGTGGTTGATGACGTGACACGGCAGGACACGCGGATCGGAACCCTGGCGCGTTTCACGGTCCAAGCCGGGCGAGCGCGGGTAGAGAAGGCCTGAATGCTGTTTGGCCTGCGGCTTGAGGCACGGTCAAAACGAGTGAGCGCCTGTCGGGCGGCTTGTCCGATCGCGGTTCGCGACTCGCATGGTCAGGCCTGCCGGCGCCATGACGATGGAGATTTTCTCCTTCGGTTCGCCGCCGCCCGCAACCGCGACCTTGAAATCAAAGTTCGCGAGGAGCATCGCTGCCACCATCTTGATTTCCGCCAGCGCCAGGTACCGGCCGGGACACATCCGAGGCCCCGCGCCAAACGGCATCGTCAGGCGCTTTGGGGAATGCAATGAGGCAGGAGCGTCGGGGGCCGCCTGGTTCCAGCGGGAAGGATCGAAGGCAGCCGGGTTGGGGAAGTGCTGCGGATCGAGCCCGCCGGGGCGCAGCAGGCACACGACGAAGGCGCCCCGGGGGACCATTACTTTGTCCACCACGGTGTCCTGCACGGCTTCATTGAAGATGAACGGTGCGACCGGCTTTCTGGATCAGGTTCGCAGGCCGATCGCGCAATTCGGGCGACTGCGTCAGCAGTGTCCGGGTATTGCCGATGAAGGTGCTCCCAGCCTCGCGCAAGTGCCCGACATGGTCGTGCAGCTCTTTTTCCTCGGCTGCACGCATCCAGCGTGGAAGCTCGAGGGGCGCGAGGATGCGCTTGAACAAGCCAGGCATCACGACGTTGAGGTGCTGCTGGATGCCCTCCTGTTCCGTCTTTTCAAGGGTATTGATGTTTTCGCCAAACGCCTGGGCCGCTGGCGGCGCCAGGTGTCGCCGTTGGCTGAGAACAGGCCCAGGAATCCCAACTCTCGCGAAGCTTGTTCAAGCCGCTGGGTCCGCCGGAACCCGTCCGGTCTCTTGCGCAGTACCGAACCCACCACCTCGGGTGAGGCCGTGACCAGAAAGCGCCGGGAGGCGATCCTGAAAAAGAACGGATTGCCGTAAAGTCAGTCATGACCCCCTCGCTGGATGAGATGGTCGCAGAGGTACTGGGCGCGATCGGCCAGGAGTCGCGCGTCGCAGAAGATACAGGTTGTCATGCCGGACTGCAATCCGGCATATCCAGCACGATGCATGGCTGGGCAGGCGATCTGCGAGCGTTGACGCAGATCAAGGGTCGTGCCATTTCTGCAAGCCTCGAGCCGGATGCAGGCACGTGACGGCTTGATCAGGGGTAAACGTGGGTTGATAGGACGAAGGCTCGGAGGTACACCGTTCTTCCACCCATCCATCCCTTTAGGAGTCGCCGTCATGAGTCATCAGACCAAGTATCTGCTGAGCGAAAGCCAGATGCCCAAGTTTTGGTACAACATCCAGGCCGACCTGCCGTCGCCGGCACCGGCCGTGTTGCACCCCGGCACGCTGCAGCCGGTCGGCCCGGACGATCTGGCGCCGCTGTTTCCGATGGAACTGATCCTGCAGGAGGTGAGCACCCAGCGCGAGATTGAAATTCCCGAGCCGGTGCGCGATGTCTACCGCGCCTGGCGTCCCTCGCCGCTGTATCGCGCGCACCGGCTCGAAAAAGCGCTCGGCACACCGGCCAAGATTTTCTACAAATACGAGGGGGTGAGCCCCGCCGGCAGTCACAAGCCCAACACCGCCGTGCCGCAGGCTTTTTACAACCAGCAGGCCGGCGTCAAGCGGCTGGTCACGGAGACCGGAGCCGGCCAGTGGGGGACTTCGCTGGCGTATGCCGGTGGACTGTTCGGTTTGCAGGTGGAGATCTTCCAGGTGCGCGTGTCGTACGACCAGAAGCCTTACCGCCGCGCCGTGATGGAGACCTATGGCGCGCGCTGCGTGGCTTCGCCCTCCAATGAAACCCAGTTCGGCCGCTCCGTGCTTGCAAAGACGCCGAATCATCCCGGCAGCCTGGGCATTGCGATCTCCGAAGCGGTGGAACTTGCCGTCCAGCGCGAAGATACAAAGTACGCGCTCGGTTCGGTATTGAACCACGTGCTGTTGCACCAGACCATCATTGGCCTGGAGTCGATGGAGCAGTTGCAGATGGCCGACGCCTGGCCCGACGTGATCGTGGGCTGCACCGGCGGCGGCTCCAACTTTTCCGGCATTGCGTTTCCGTTCATCGGGCACGCGCTGCGCGGCGGGAAGAAGTCCCGCATCGTCGCGGTGGAGCCCGCCGCCTGCCCGTCACTCACGCGCGGCAAGTACGCCTACGATTTCGGCGACACCGGCCGCATGACGCCGCTGACCAAGATGCACACGCTGGGCAGCCAGTTTACGCCGCCGGGCTTTCATGCGGGCGGCCTGCGTTACCACGGCATGGCGCCGCTGGTGTCGCATTGCAAGGAACTGGGCCTGCTGGACGCCGTGGCCTACAACCAGGTCGAGTGCTTCGAGGCCGGCGTGCTGTTCGCGCGCAACGAGGGCATCGTTCCCGCGCCCGAGGCGAATCATGCCGTCAAGGGCGCCATCGACGAGGCCCTGCGCTGCAAGCGGGAGGGCAAGTCCGAAACGATCCTGTTCAATCTCTGCGGGCACGGCCACTTCGACATGTCGGCCTACCAGAAGTACTTCGCGGGCGAACTGACCGACGAACACTACGACGAGAGCGAACTGGCGATGGCGCTCGCCGGGCTGCCCAGTGTGCCGGCCTGATCAGCTGTAGGCTACTGAGGGGACGATGACTTCGAGCAGGCGGTTCAGGCCGCCTGTGTCGATGCTCACGTTGGCATATTCGCGCACCTTCGGCTTGGCGCGGTAGGCGACAGATACGCCGGCGAGCTGCATCATCGGCAGGTCGTTGGCGCCGTCGCCGACGGCGATCACCTGGTCATGCGAGCAGCCGATCTCCAGGCAGGCCTGCGCCACGGCGTCGCGCTTGGCCTGACCGTCGATCACGGGTCCAAGCACACGGCCGGTGAGGACGCCGTTCTGGATTTCCAGCTGGTTGGAAAACGCGTAGTCCAGGCCGAGCCGGGGCTTGAGCCGGTCGGTGAAATATGTGAAGCCGCCCGACACCAGCAGGATCTTCAGTCCATCCCAGCGCGCATAGGCCAGCAGTTCCAGCGCGCCGGGGTTCAGGCGCAGGCGATGCTCATACACCCGTTGCAGCACCCACACCGGTGTGCCCGCCAGCAAGGCCAGGCGCCGCGCGAGGCTCTCCTTGAAGTCGCTGGTTTCACCGCGCATGGCGGCCTCGGTGATGGCAGCCACGGCCGGCCCCTTGCCGACTACATCCGCGATCTCGTCTACGCACTCGATGTTGATCAGTGTCGAGTCCATGTCGAACGCGATCAGCCGGAAGCTGCCCAGCGCGAGCGCGGGAGTGAAGCCCTTGACCGTGAGGCCCGGGGAAATCTCGAAGGGATGGCCCATGGCGCTGATTTTCACATTTCCGCACCGCATGCATTCTCTCGCGGACTGCGCGGAGCAACGCGCAGCGCAGTCGTCAATTCAGCACTTGAAGCAAGCGGTCAAGTCCACCTTCATTGATCGCCACCATCGCCTGCCCCCGCACTTTGGGATCGGCGTGGTACGCCACCGACAGCCCCGCTTCGCCCATCATCGGCAGGTTGGCGCCGTCGCCGATGGCGATCGCCTTCTTCGGTGTAATGCCCAACCAGGCGCAGGTTTCGAGCAGCACCTTGCGCTTTTCAACGCCGTCGCAGATGTCGCCCCAGGGCTGGTCCACCATGCGGCCGGTGAGCTTGCCGCCAGCAATCTCGAGCACATTCGAGCGCGTGAAGTCGGCGCTCAGGCTATCGCGCACGCGATCGATGAAAAAAGAAAAGCCGCCCGAAACCAGCAGGACCTTCAGGCCCGCGGCCTTGCAGGCGGTGAGCAATTCGCCGGCGCCGGCATTGAGCGAAACACGATTCGCATAAACCTCTTCGAGTTGCCGCATCGTGCAGCCTCGCAGCAGGGCCACGCGTTGACGCAGGCTTTCCTTATTGTCGATCTCGCCGCGGCTGGCGGCGTCCTTGATGGCTGCCGCTTCGGCCTTCTTGCCGGCAGCCGCGGCAATTTCGTCGACACATTCGCCGTTGATGAGTGCGCAATCCATGTCGAGCGCGACGAGCTTGAAGCTCTTCAAGGCAATCGGCGGGATGAAGCCCTGGACAATAAGGCCGGGTGAAATTTCGTCGGGAGGAATCATCCGGCCATTGTCGCACCCGCTCACGCCGGCTCAGCCACTTTGGGTTGTCCGAGCGAACGCAGAACATCGCGCACCATTTGCGCGCGGTCCTTTGGATCCTTGAGCTCGCGCTCGATACGCAGTTTCTCGTTACCGGCCAGCTTGATGTGCCGGTTCTTCTGCACCAGTTGAATGATGCGCATCGAATCGATCGGTGGATTCGCCTTGAACGTGATGTGAGTGACACCGGGCGCAGCGTCGACCTTCACGACGCCATAGGGTCGCGCCAGCACGCGCAGCCGGTGCACGTCGATCAGCGTCTGTGCCTGCGCCGGCAGCTTGCCGAAGCGGTCGACGATTTCTTCCAGCAATGCGTCGATCTGCTCCTCGGTCCTGGCTGTTGCCAATCGCTTGTAGAACGACAGCCGCAAATGCACGTCGCCACAGTAGTCGCTCGGAAGCAGCGCCGGTGCGTGCAGGTTGATTTCGGTCGTGACCGACAGCGGCGCGAGCAGGTCGGGCTCTCTGCCGGCCTTGAGCGACCGGACGGCTTCGGCCAGCATCTCGTTGTAGAGTTGAAATCCGATCTCCAGCATGTTACCGCTCTGGTTTTCGCCCAGCACTTCGCCGGCCCCACGGATTTCCAGGTCGTGCATCGCGAGGTAAAAGCCCGAGCCCAGTTCTTCCATTTGCTGGATCGCGTCCAGCCGCTGCGCCGCCTGGCGGGTGAGGCTCTCGGTGTCGGGAACCATGAGGTAGGCGTAAGCCTGGTGGTGGCTGCGGCCGACGCGTCCACGCAACTGGTGCAGCTGCGCCAGACCGAACTTGTCGGCGCGGCTGATGACGATGGTGTTGGCAGTCGGCACGTCGATGCCGGTTTCGATGATGGTGGAGCACAGCAGCAGGTTGTAGCGCTGGGCCACGAAGTCGCGCATCACGCGTTCCAGTTCACGCTCGGGCATCTGGCCGTGTGCGACGGCGATGCGCGCCTCGGGCAGCAGTGTTTCCAGCCGCTCGCGGCGGTTCTGGATCGTTTCCACCTCGTTATGCAGAAAGTAGATCTGGCCGCCGCGCTTCAACTCGCGCAGCACGGCTTCACGAATCACGCCGTTGCCTTCGTTGCGCACGAAGGTCTTGATGGCCAGACGGCGTTGCGGCGCCGTGGCGATGACGGACAGGTCGCGCAGGCCTTCCAGTGCCATCCCGAGCGTGCGCGGGATCGGTGTCGCTGTGAGCGTGAGCACGTCGACCTCCGCGCGCATGGCCTTCATCGCCTCCTTGTGGCGAACGCCGAACCGGTGCTCCTCGTCGATGATCAGCAGGCCCAGGTTCTTGAACCTGGTCGCTTCCGACAGCAGCTTGTGGGTGCCGATCACGATGTCCACGCTGCCGTCCGCCAGGCCTTTCAAGGTCGCTGTCACTTCCTTGCCAGAGCGGAAGCGGGACACTTCCGCCACCTTGATCGGCCACTTGGAGAAGCGGTCCACCAGGGTCTGGAAGTGCTGCTCCGCCAGCAGCGTGGTCGGCGCGAGGAAGGCCACCTGCTTGCCGCCGGTGATTGCGATGAAGGCGGCCCGTAGCGCAACCTCGGTCTTGCCGAAGCCGACGTCGCCGCAGACCAGCCGGTCCATCGGCCGCGGCGACACCATGTCCTGGATCACGGCGTGAATGGCGGCATTCTGGTCGGCGGTTTCCTCGAACCCGAAGTCATTGGCGAACGCTTCATAGTCCTGCGCCGAATAGCGGAACGGGTGTCCTTCCCGGGCGGCCCGGCGCGCATGGATGTTCAGCAATTCGGCGGCCGTGTCGCGGATCTGTTCAGCGGCGCGGCGCTTGGCCTTTTCCCATTGGCCCGAGCCAAGCTTGTGCAGGGGCGCTTCGTCGGCGGAGACCCCGGTGTAGCGGCTGATCTGATGCAGTTGGCTGACAGGCACGTACAGCGTCGCCTTGTCCGCGTACTCGAGGTGCAGGAACTCCTGCACCGCGGCCGTGCCGTCTTCGTTGGTGCCCTGGCCCAGGTCCAGGTTGACCAAGCCCCGGTAGCGGCCGATGCCGTGCTGCGAATGCACCACCGGATCGCCGACATTCAGCTCCGACAAGTCCTTGATCAGCGCCTCGACGTCGCTGACCTGTTCCTGCTTCTTGCGGCGGCGCGCCGTGGGTCCGGCGGCGAACAGTTCGGTTTCGGTGACGAGGTCGATGCCTTCTTCGAGCCAGCTGAAGCCGACATTCAGCGGCGCGGTGGCAATGCCCAGCTTTTCATCGCTGGCCAGGAACTCTTCCAGTGAATCGAAGGCGGGCGGCGACAGGTGGCTGGCCCGCAAGAAGTCCAGCAGGCTCTCGCGCCGGCCGTCGCTTTCAGCCAGGAGCAGCGCGCGCTGCGGCGTGTTGCGCAAGTGCTCTTTGAAGCGCGCCAGTGGCTCTTCGGCGCCGCGGACGACCGCCATTGGCGGGAGGAGTTCGAACTCGGCATAAGCGCTCGAGTCCCCGGCTGTCATTGCAGGCCTGACCCGCAATCCATCGCCGCGATCAAGTGAGCTCGCTTCAGGCGAAAGTGGATCCTGGGTCAAGCCCGGGATGACAGATCGAATAGCCAGCTGTGCATGCTCATTGGCGCGCCCATAAAACTGCTCGACCGTGAGGAACAACGACTCCGGCGGCAATGCGGGACGGTCGGGATCGCCCTGCACGAGCCGGTAACGGTCGCGGGTGTCCTGCCAGAACCGTTGAAAAGCCGGTTCCAGGTCACCGTGCAGCACGACTGTCGCCTGCTCGCCGATGTAGTCGAACACCGTCGCGGTCTCGTCGAAGAACAGCGGCAGGTAGTATTCGATCCCGGCCGTGGCAACCCCGTTGCCGACGTCCTTGTAGATCCGGCTCTTGGTCGGGTCACCCTCCAGCAGTTCGCGCCAGCGGCTGCGGAACCTGGCGCGCGCCGTGTCGTCCATCGGGAATTCGCGGCCGGGCAGCAGTCGCACTTCTGGCACGGGATACAGGCTGCGCTGGCTGTCCGGATCGGAGGTGCGAATCGAATCGATCTCGTCGTCGAACAGGTCGACCCGATAGGGCACTGTCGAGCCCATCGGAAACAGATCGATCAAGCCGCCGCGCACGGCGTATTCGCCCGGGCTGACCACCTGCGTCACGTGGCTGTACCCGGCCAGGGTGAGCTGGGCCTTCAGCTTGGCTTCCTGCAGCTTCTGCTTCACTTCGAAATGGAATGTGTAGCCGGCCAGGAAACTGGGCGGCGCGACACGGTACAGCGCCGTTGTCGCTGGCACCACGATGACTTCCGCCTCTCCCTGCGAAATGCGCCACAGGGTGGCCAATCGCTCGCTGATCAAGTCCTGGTGCGGCGAGAAGCTGTCGTAAGGCAGGGTTTCCCAATCGGGAAACAGTGCGCAGCGCAAGTCGGGCGCGAAAAATGCAATCTCGTCGATGAGACGCTGTGCATCGGCTGCGTCCGCGGTGACGATGGCCGTGATCCGGCGGCCCGCCTGCTCACGCTCGGCCAGGCGCGCCAACAGCAAGGCGTCGGCGGAGCCGGGTGGACGGGGCAGGGTGAACCGTTTGCCGACGCTGAGTTTGGGTAAATCCATGAATAACCTGGGGCCCCACGTTCGCTGCCCCGGCGGGGCGCTTCTTGCCTGGGGGCGGCCCGGCGGCAAAAAAATACAAAACACCCCGCCCAACAAGTGGGGGGGTGCATGCCACGATTCTAGAATGGACCTATGTCAATGAGTGAAAGCCAGTCGAATTCCCGGTTTTATGCCCTGGTGCCTTGTGCTGGCACAGGCAGCCGGGCCGGTACCAACGGCCCCAAGCAATACGAGCGCATCGCCGGCCAGCCAATGGTGTGGCACACGCTCGCGGCCTTCGCGGCCGTGCGCCGAATCGCAAGGACCCTGGTGGTGGTGGCGCCTGGCGATGGGTTTTTCGAACGCAATGCCACTTCCGCGCTGGTGGTGGCCTGTGGCGGCGCGACCAGGGCGGCCAGCGTCACCAACGGGCTGTATGAGCTGCGGCGCGTGGGCGCCACCGAGCAGGACTGGGTGCTGGTCCACGATGCCGCACGCTGCCTGATCTGGCCGGCGCTTGTCGACGCCTTGATCGATGCCTGCGTGCAGGACGAGGTTGGTGGCCTCCTGGCGCACAAACTGCCCGACACGCTAAAGCGCGAGGAGGGCGGCCGCGTCGTCGAAACCTTGCAACGCGAAGACAAGTGGCTGGCGCAGACGCCGCAGATGTTCCGCATCGGCATGCTGATGCAGGCACTGGAGCGGTGCGGTGGCAACGTCACCGATGAAGCGTCGGCGATCGAAGCGCTCGGGCACCGCCCCTTGCTGGTGCCTGGCGCAATCCAGAACTTCAAGGTAACCTTCCCGGATGATTTCGCGCTGGCCGAGGCCGTGCTCAAGGGCCGCTTGAGATGAGGTTGCACCTTTCATGAGTTTTCGAGTCGGCGAGGGCTGGGACATCCATGCCTTGGCGCCGGGGCGCAAACTCATCATCGGTGGCGTCGAGATCCCGTTCGAGCGCGGTTTGATGGGCCATTCCGACGCCGACGCGCTGTTGCACGCCGTCACCGATGCGTTGCTGGGCGCCGCGGGGCTGGGTGATATTGGCAGGCATTTCCCTGACACCGACCCGCAATTCCAAGGCGCCGATTCAGTGGTGCTGCTGACGGAGGCCGCGCGACGCGTCCGCGAGCGCGGGCTGCGGATCGCCAACGTCGACAGCACGGTGATCGCGCAAGCGCCCAGGCTCGCGCCGTACATCGATGCGATGCGCCAGCGCATCGCACTGGCACTCGGGCTTTCGCCCGATCAGGTGAATGTCAAGGCCAAGACGGCGGAGAAGTTGGGGCCGGTTGGCCAAGGGCTCGCCATCGAGGCGCGGGCGATCGTGTTGCTGGAAAGCCAGGAGCCTGGCTCCTAGCTCCTAGTACGCTGCCTGCTCAGCAGGTTCTGGCTCGTTGGGTGCCGGTGCCGCAGGCCTGGGTTTTTGCAGCTTGATGTGGGCAGCCAGGCCGCCGGATGAAGTATTGGCCAGGGCGAAGATGCCACCCATTCGTTGCACTGTCTTGTCGACGATCGCCAGACCCAGCCCGGCGCCGGTCGCCGCGGTGCGCGCGGCGTCTCCGCGGAAAAACGGCTTGATCAGGTTCGGCAGCGCCTCGGGCGCCACGCCCGAGCCGTGATCGCGAACCTTCAGCAGCACCCACTCGTTGCGCGACTTGGCGGCAATATCGACCACGGCGATGCCGGTTTCGGGTGTCTTCCCGTAGCGCCGCGCATTCTCCAGCAGGTTCGACACCACGCGCGCCAGTTCCACTTCGTCGGCAAGCACTACCAGGCCTTTGGCGATATCGAGGTTCACGCGCATGTCGCCCTGGTCCTGCACGGCGTACAGGCAGGCCTCGACGACGTCGTTGAGCAGCACCGGCTTGAGTTCCGCGTGATCGGGCCGCGCGTAGTCCAGGAACTTGTCGATGATTGCATCGAGCTGGTCGATGTCGGCGGCCATGTGTTCACGGGCGTCGGCGTCGGCCACGCTCATTTCGGTTTCCAGCCGCAAGCGCGCCAGCGGCGTGCGCAGGTCATGCGAAATGCCGGCCAGCATCACGGCGCGATCCTGTTCGATCTTGGCGAGCTGCTGCGCCATCCGGTTGAAGCCGATGTTGACCTCGCGGATTTCGCTGGTCACGGCTTTCTCGTCGAGGCGGCTCGCGTCGAAGTCGCCATCACGCACGCGGCTGGCCGCGAATGACAGTTGCTTGAGCGGCCGGTTGATCAGCCGCGCGATGAGCGCGGCGCCGGCCAGCGACAGCCCGGCCGCGGTGATCAGCCAGATCAGCCAGGTTCGCCCGCC
>JBKJHN010000139.1:0-5280 GCA_046599015.1 Ramlibacter sp. | reverse complement strand
CGCTTCGACATCTGCGCGGCTCGCATTGTCCATCGCGTCGGTCTGCTGCAGCCCGGCGACCAGATCGTGATGGTGGCGGTCACCGCATCACATCGTGGTGAAAGTTTCAGGGCCTGTGAATTCCTGATGGACTACTTGAAGACGCAGGCGCCGTTCTGGAAAAAAGAGCAGACGCCCGAAGGTGCGCACTGGGTCGACGCACGCGTCAGCGACGACGCCGCGCTGGCTAAATGGGGCATCGAAAAGCCCAATTCCTGAGGCAACTTGGAGGAACGTCATCATGATTTCTCACCCGTGGCGCACTGCTGCGCTTTGGCTCATGGCGGTCGTTGGCACGGCCGCCGTGGCGCAGACAACCGCGCCGGCCGCACCGGCCCAGGCGCCCCTTCGCCTGATCGTGCCCTTCACGCCGGGGACGGGCATCGACCTGATCGCCCGCACGGTCGGCCCGAAGCTCGGAGAGCGGCTCGGCCGTCCGGTCGTGGTGGACAACCGCGCCGGTGCTTCGGGCAACATCGGCACCGAGGCCGTCGTGCGCGCGGCGCCGAACGGGTCGACCTTGCTTGTCAGCGTGAACACGCTGGTGATGAATCGCAGCCTCTACCCCAATTTGCCGTTCGACCCGGTGAAGGACCTGATGCCCGTTACGTTGACGAGCTGGGGTCAACTGCTGCTGGTCGCCCATCCCGGGACCGGGTTCAAGGCTGCCTCCGATCTCGTCAAAGGCGCCAGGCAGCGACCCGGCGCTCTCAATTACGCGAGCCCTGGGGTTGGCACACCGCACCATCTCTCGATGGAGCTTTTCAAGTCGACGTCCGGTATTTTCGTCACGCACATTCCGTACCGCGGCACCGGTCCGGCCGTGACGGACTTGTTGGGCGGCCAGGTGGACGTGATGTTCTTGCCGATCCACGTGGCGTTGCCGCATGTCAAGGCCGGCAAGGTGGTTGCGCTCGGGCTCGGCAGCGAGCGGCGCCACCCCTTGCTACCCGGCGTGCCGACGCTCGCCGAAGCGGGCGCGGGCAAGATCAACGTCGACATGTGGTACGGCGTCTTCGCGCCTCTGGGAACCTCGCCGGAGTTCGTGGCCCGGCTGAATCGTGAGCTCAAGGACATCCTGGGTATGGCGGAGGTTCGCACGGCATTCGAAACGCAAGGCATGGACCCGGCCACCAGCACCGCCGAGGAGTTCAGCCGCCTGGTCGAGCAGGACGCCGAGCGCTGGGCTCAGCTGATCAAGGCCCAGCGCATCACCGCCAACTGATGCCGGCCATGAAGATCGCGATCATCGGTGGCGGCATCGGCGGCCTGAGCCTGGCGCTGGCGCTGCACCGCCGCGGTTTCGCCAGCGACCTCTACGAGTCGGTGCCTGAGGTTCGCGAGATTGGCGTGGGAATCACCCTGTTGCCGCATGCCATGCGCGAACTTGCGGCACTGGGCCTGCAGCCGCGGCTCGAAGCCTGTGGCATCGAGAATCTAGAGAGCGTGTTCTGCAACCGGCATGGGCAAATCATCTACCGGGAGCCGCGCGGCCGCCATGCCGGCTATGACGTCCCCGAGATCGGCATCCATCGAGGCAAGTTGCACGGGGTGTTGTACGAAGCAGTGCGTCAGCGCGTCGGCGCCCACCGAATTCACCTCGATCATCGTTGCTCTGGAGTGGATCAGGATGCGGCCGGCGTCAACCTGATGTTCAGGGACGGGGCCGGGCAGTCACTGCCAGCGGCGCGCGCGGATGTAGTGGTCGCCTGCGATGGCGTCAACTCGACTGTACGGCGGCAGTTCTACCCCGACGAGAAGCTGGCCTTCGCTGGTATCAACACGTGGCGCGGTGTCACGGTGCATCCACCCATCCTGAGCGGCAAGAGCTACTTGCGCATCGGCTCCATCGAAACCGGCAAGATCGTCGTCTACCCGATTGCCGACAACGTGGATGGCCGGGGCAACCAGCTGGTGAACTGGACCACTGAAATCCGGCGTGAAGGCGCGCCGATGAACGACTGGAACCAGCCCGGGCGGGCCGAGGACTTCCTGGACATCTTCCGGGGTTGGCGGTTCGACTGGCTGGATGTGCCGGCGCTCATCTCGAGCGCCGAGCACATCTTCGAGTACCCGATGGTCGACAAGGATCCGGTGCCGCGTTGGTCGTGCGGCCGCGTCACCCTGCTCGGGGACGCGGCGCACCCGATGTATCCGCGCGGCTCCAATGGTTCGGCCCAGGCGATCATCGATGCCCGGACCCTTGCCGAGCAGCTGTCGGGGACAACGGATATTCCAGCGGCGCTGGCAGCTTATGAGGTATTGCGCCTGGAACCAACAGCCGCCATCGTGCAAGCGAATCGCACGGTGCCGCCCGATCACATCATCACGAAGGTGGATGAGCTGAGTGGCGGCAAACCCTTCCGTCAGATCGACGACTTGATCAGTCAGGTCGAGCTGCGCCGCATGTCCGACGATTACAAGAAGATCGCCGGGTTCTCGCTCGAGCAGTCTTCAGTTGAGGTACCGCGGCTTCCTTGACGAAGCTTCCTCGGCGCTGGTCCCGTCTTCCGGCATCGAAGGCGCCGCGCCAAAGGCTTCCCGCCATTGCGATCGGGCCAGCGCCTGCTCCAGCAGGTGCATCATGCCCTGCATCAGCCTGGGCTCCATCTCCATCTGGAAGCTGCGTGGCTTCTGGCTATTGGGCGCGCGCTCGTTGAAACTCAGGCGCAGGCGCCCATTTGGGAGAGGGGAGGCGTCGACATCGGTGACAAGCAGGGGTTCTTCGCCCAGCGGCAGCTGCGGCTGATCTTGCTTGTAGGGCGTTTCGAAATCGGCGTTCTTCAGGAATTCCTCTTTGCGGAAGTCCGCCAGCATTTTCTTCAGGCCCTCATCGGCCGTCTCCAGCGAAGTGCCGGCGGATTCGAGCTTGAGCAGGTGTCGGGTGAGCAGTTTGCCAAGCAGCGGCCAGAGCCCCAGCATGAGGCGGCGGGTAAGCCACAGCCGCATTTCCTCGGCAGCCGCGGTATTCACCCGTACCAGGATACGGTCCTGTTCCGCCAGGTAAGTGACGGACAGCTGATGGATCTTCATCCGCGAATTCTAGTCACTGTATTTCGGGGAACAGAACCTTACATTGGCCCTTGAAAAGTTGTGGACAAGCCTAAGCTGCTTGGCAGAACGACGGAGATCCGCCATGCGACTTGACAAACTCACCACCAAATTCCAGGAAGCGCTGGGCGAGGCGCAAACGCTTGCCCTTGGCAACGATCATGCGTATATAGAACCAGCCCATCTGCTGGTCGCCATGCTGCGGCAGGAGGATGGCCCGCGCGCGCTGTTGCAACGCGGCGGCGCCAATGTGCAGGGGCTGCTGGCAGCCGCCGAAGGGGCCATGCACAAGCTGCCCAAGGTCCAGGGCCAGGAGCAGGTCCAGGTCGGCCGCGACCTGGTGAGCCTGTTGCAGGCGGCCGAGAAGGAGGCCATCAAGCGGGGCGACCAGTTCGTCGCCAGCGAGCTGTTCCTGCTGGCATTGGCCGATACCAAGCAGGACATAGGGCGCATAGCCCGCGATAACGGGCTCAATCGCAAGTCGCTCGAAGCTGCCGTCGAAACGGTGCGGGGCGGCGCCGGCGTGAACAGCGCCGACTCCGAGGGCCAGCGAGAGGCGCTGAAGAAGTATTGCATGGACCTGACCGAGCGAGCCCGCCAGGGCAAGCTGGATCCGGTCATCGGCCGCGACGACGAGATCCGCCGTGCCATCCAGGTGCTGCAGCGCCGGACCAAGAACAACCCGGTGCTGATCGGCGAGCCTGGCGTGGGCAAGACGGCCATCGTGGAAGGTCTTGCGCAGCGGATCATTGCCGGGGAAGTGCCGGAGACTCTCAAGAACAAGCGGGTGCTGTCGTTGGACATGGCCTCGCTGCTGGCTGGCGCCAAGTACCGCGGCGAGTTTGAAGAGCGTCTGAAGACCGTCTTGAGCGAGTTGGCCAAGGACGAGGGCCAGACGATCGTCTTCATCGACGAACTGCATACGATGGTGGGGGCCGGCAAGGCCGAAGGCGCCATCGACGCCGGCAACATGCTTAAGCCGGCACTCGCGCGCGGTGAGTTGCACTGCGTCGGCGCGACCACGCTCGATGAGTACCGCAAGTACATCGAGAAAGACGCGGCGCTGGAGCGCCGCTTCCAGAAGATCCTGGTGGGCGAGCCAAGCGTCGAGGCCACCATCGCCATCCTGCGCGGTCTGCAGGAAAAGTACGAGGTCCACCACGGCGTGGAAATCACCGACCCCGCCATCGTGGCCGCGGCCGAGCTGAGCCATCGGTACATCACCGACCGCTTCCTGCCGGACAAGGCCATCGACCTGATCGATGAAGCCGCGTCCAAGATCAAGATCGAGCTCGACTCGAAACCCGAAGTGATGGACAAGCTCGATCGCCGTTTGATCCAGTTGCAGATTGAGCGCGAAGCCATCAAGCGCGAGAAGGACGAAGCTTCCAAGAAGCGGGCGGCGCTGATCGAGGAAGAGATCGGCAAGCTGCAAAAGGAAATCGCCGATCTCGACGAAATCTGGAAGGCGGAAAAGGCGCAGGCGCAGGGCTCCGCGCAAGTGAAGGAAGAGATCGATACGCTGCGCCGCCAGATCGAGGAATTCACCCGCAAGGGCGACTTCAACAAGGTCGCCGAGCTGCAATACGGCCGCCTGCCCGAACTGGAAAAGCGGCTGAAGGAGGCGCAGGCTGTCGAGTCCGGCAAAGCCAAGAGCGCGAAGGACGGCGGCCGTCCGCAGTTGCTGCGCACGATGGTAGGCGCCGAAGAAATTGCCGAGGTCGTGGCGCGCGCCACCGGCATCCCCGTGTCGAAGCTGATGCAGGGCGAGCGTGAGAAGCTGCTGCAGATGGAAGACCGTCTGCACCAACGTGTGATCGGCCAGGAAGAAGCGATTGCCGCCGTGGCCAACGCCATTCGACGCTCGCGCTCGGGCCTGTCCGATCCCAACCGGCCGACCGGGTCGTTCCTCTTTCTTGGCCCCACGGGCGTGGGCAAGACCGAGTTGTCCAAGGCGCTCGCGACGTTTCTATTCGACACGGAGGAACACTTGATCCGCGTCGACATGAGCGAATTCATGGAGAAGCACTCGGTCGCCCGCCTGATCGGCGCGCCGCCCGGCTACGTGGGCTCCGAGGAAGGTGGCTACCTGACCGAAGCCGTACGCCGCAAACCCTACAGCGTCATCTTGCTCGACGAGATCGAAAAGGCGCACCACGACGTGTTCAATGTGCTGCTGCAGGTGCTGGA
>JBKJHN010000127.1:0-10442 GCA_046599015.1 Ramlibacter sp. | reverse complement strand
GACCCGCGACGACTTTTTACAGCATGCCACCAGAATCATCCGCACCGGCTGCCACCGGCGCCCTGGCCGGACTCAAGGTCCTCGAAATGGGCCAGCTCATCGCCGGCCCGTTCGCCGCGAAAACGCTGGCGGACTTCGGCGCGGAAGTCATCAAGATCGAGCCGCCGGGCGCGGGCGACCCGCTGCGCAAGTGGCGTCTGCTGAAAGACGGCACATCGGTGTGGTGGCAGGTGCAGTCGCGCAACAAGCGCTCGATCGCGCTGGACCTGAAGGATCCCGAAGCACAGGCCGTCGTGCGGCGGCTCGCAACAGAGTGCGACGTACTGATCGAGAACTTCCGCCCCGGAGCGCTCGAGGGCTGGGGCCTGGCCCCCGAGCGCCTGCTTGAAACGAATCCGCGGCTGATCGTGTTGCGAGTGAGCGGTTACGGCCAGACCGGCCCCTACCGGGATCGACCCGGCTTCGGTGTCGTGGCCGAAGCCATGGGCGGGCTGCGCCACCTGACCGCGGAACCCGGTCGCGTGCCGGTTCGCGTGGGCGTTTCGATCGGCGATACGCTGGCCGCGCTGCATGGCGTGATCGGCATCCTGATGGCGCTGCAGGAACGCCACCGATCTGGGCTCGGCCAGGTGATCGACGTGGCGCTCTACGAAGCCGTCTTCAACTGCATGGAGAGCCTGCTGCCCGAATACAGTGCGTTCGGCGCAGTGCGCGGTCCGGCAGGCAGCGCACTGCCCGGTATTGCGCCCAGCAATGCATACCGGTGCAACGACGGTGGCTATGCGCTGGTCGCCGGCAACGGTGACAGCATTTTTCGCCGCCTCATGGGTGCGATCGGGCGCGCGGACCTGGCAGCCGACCCCGCGCTCGCCGACAACGCAGGGCGGGTGGCACGGGTGGCCGAACTCGATGCCGCAATCGGCGAATGGACGGCCGGGCGTTCCGTCGCGGAAGTGTTGGCGGCTCTTGACGAGGCCGGCGTTCCGGCCGGACGGATTTACACGGTTGCCGACATCGCTGCCGACCCGCACTACCAGGCACGCGGCATGTTGCAGACCGTGCACATGAGTGACGGGTCCAGCCTGATGGTCCCCGGCATCGTGCCCAAGCTCTCGCGCACGCCTGGCAGCCAACACCACAACGCGCCGACACTTGGACAGCACACCGACGCGGTGCTGGCCGAAATTGGACTCACGCCGGCTCAGGTCACCGAGCTGAAACACCGCGGCGTGATCGCGGGCGGTCAGGCATGACCTGACGATCGCTTCAAGGAAACTTTCATGCGAGCAGCGTTCTATCAGCGGCAGGGTCCGGCCCCCGAGGTTTTCACGGTGAGCGAGCAGCCCACGCCCGAGCCTGGGCCGGGCGAGGTACGCGTGCGGCTTCGCACCTCCGGCGTCAACCCCTCCGACTGGAAATCGCGCAAGGGCGGCGGCAACCGCCGCATGTTCGCGCCACTCTTGATTCCGCACAGCGATGGCGCCGGCAACATCGACGCAGTCGGCGCGGGCGTGCCCACCAGCCGGATCGGCGAGCGCGTGTGGATCTGGAACGGCCAGTGGAAGCGGGCTTTCGGCACTGCGGCGCAGTACATCGCCCTGCCCGCTGCGCAGGCTGTGGTCATGCCGCCCGCGCTCGATTACGCCGAAGGCGCGTGCCTGGGAATTCCGGCGCTCACTGCCATGCAGGCCGTCCACCTGACGCAGCTGTCCCCGGGAATGCACGTGCTGGTTGCCGGCGGCGCCGGGGCGGTAGGGCACTACGCGATCCAGATGGCCAAGGCCCGCGGCGCGACCGTGCTGGCCACCGTGAGCAACGAAACCAAGGCGGCACACGCCCGGGCCGCAGGTGCGGACCATGTCATCAACTACCGCACCGAGGACGTGGGCTCGCGTGTGCAAAGCATCTACGGCGGCGGTGTGGACGCGCTGATCGAAGTGGATATCTGCACCAACGCGGCCACGTATCCCAGCGTGCTCAAGCCGCATGGCAAGGTGGCGGTGTACGGCTCGCCACAGGCCGAAGCCACGCTGCCGTCGATGTGGCTGATGCAAAACAGCATTGCGCTCCAGTTCTTTATCGTCTATGAGCTTACGCCCGCCGACCGCGAGGTCGGGCTGAAGGAACTCGACGCCTTGCTGCAAGCCGGACGCTTGCAGCACCCCGTCGCATTGCGGCTGCCCCTCGAAGAAATCGCGCGCGCACACGACCTGGTGGAGCAAGGCAGCATCATGGGCAATGTGGTGCTGGAAATAGCATGATGATCACGTCGGTCCTTTCGGTCTCGGCCGGCGCCTCGCTGGGCGCCCTTCTCCGGTGGCTCCTGGCCGGACGGCTGAATCCTCTCTATCCCGCGCTGCCCTTGGGTACGCTCGCCGCCAACCTGATAGGCGGGTACCTGGTCGGAGTGGCGATCGCATTCTTTGCCAACCATCCCGAGCTGTCGCCACAGATGCGGCTGTTCATCATCACTGGATTCCTCGGCGGCCTGACCACGTTTTCTACCTTCTCCGCCGAGGTGGTCACGCAGTTGCAGCAAGGTCACACTGCCTGGGCGCTGGCCACGGCGTTGGGGCATCTGCTGGGCTCGTTCGCACTGACGGCGCTGGGCATTGCCACAGTCGCATGGCTGCGCGCCGGAACGCCTTAAGGAATTCCCCTAAGCCACGGGGCTTCTTTTGCTTAAGGGGCGACACGGGCCACACGCCACACTGGGCCCGTAGTAAGAACAGGGGTGGCAATGCGACGTGTGTACGAGACCATTTCGAGATGGGCGAGGCTGACGACCGCATCGATGCCGGAGCTTCGTTTCGCCGTGACCGAGCGCGCCGAGCTGGAGCCCACTGGCGAGGGTCTGATCTACCGCCTCAAGCATTGGCCGGATCTTCCGGCACTCAGCCGGACAGCGGGCGTGTATGGAACGCTGTCGGTGATGAGCAGCCGTCCGGTCAACCGGCGCTGGATCCTCGCTCATTCGAAACTGCAGCCTGATCAGGTGGACCGGCTCATGCAGCGCCTGATCGACGAGGACGCCGTGGAAGTGATCGACGGATCCAAGTACCCCTCGGGAAGCAAGCGGTAGCCGCTCGCCGGGTTTGCGCGGTCATGCCGCCGGGCCGGTCTGTGCATGGCTCGCCTGGGCCTGCTGCGGCCGGCCGCTGGCCAGCACCTTGTCGATGCGCTTGCCGTCCAGGTCGACCACCTCGAACACCCATTCACCGCATTCGATGCGCTCTCCCGGTCCCGGCAAGGTGCCCGAGACGGACATCAGCAGGCCGGCCAGGGTGTTGTAACGCCCCCTGTCTTCCTCGGGCAAGTCGCGTATGTCGAGCCGGGCTTTAAGCTCGCTCACCGGCATCGAGCCATCGAGCAGCCAGGACCCGTCTTCGCGCTGCGTGGCCCAGGCCTCGGCTTGCGCCACGGGTTGCAGTTCGCCTGTGATGGCCTCCAGTAGGTCGTGCGGCGTCATCAGCCCTTGCACCACGCCATATTCGTCCACGACGAAAACCATACGCCCCGATCTCTGGCGAAATTGCTCCAGCAACTCCATCCCGCTGAGTGTCTCCGGCACGAAAATCCCCGGCGTCGCATGCGGTTCCACCACCCCCTCGGCGTCCGGGCCCAGCGACAAGAGCCTGGCGATGCTTACCAAGCCGACCACATCGTCCAGCGATCCCCGGCACACGGGGTACCACGAATGGGCGCCGTCCCGCCCCACCTGCACCAAGCAGTTCGCGATGGTGCAGCCCGCGTCCAGCCATTCGACGTCCGAGCGCGGCACCATCATCGAGGTGAGCGGCCGGTCATCCAGGTGGAACACGTTTTGCACCATCTGGCGCTCGTGTTGCTCGATCACACCGGCATCGACGCCCTCCTCCAGGCTGTGAGCGATCTCCTCCTCGGTCATGCCGCGCACGCGCGACAGATCGATCGGCAGCATCTTCAGCACGATCTGCGTGGAGGCGGACAACAGATGGACGAACGGACCCGCCGCCCGCGCGAGCCAGCTCATCGGCTGCGCCAGGAGGCGCGACACTGCTTCCGGGTACAGCTGGCCGATCCGCTTGGGGACCAGTTCACCGAAGATGATGGTGATGTACGTGATGACGGTCACGACGATCGCCGTGGCCGCGTACGAGGCCCAGCGCGGGCCCAAGCCCAGCCCTTGCAGCCACTGCGCCAGGCCGCTGCTGAACGCCGCCTCGCCGATGATGCCGTTCAAGACGCCGATCGAGGTGATGCCCACTTGCACCGTGGACAGGAAGCGGGTGGGCTGGTCCATCAGGCTCAGGGCCGCAGCCGCACCCTTGTCGCCGTTGTCGGCCAGCGTCGTCAGCCGCGCCTTTCGACTGGAAGCCAGTGCCATCTCCGACATCGCAAAAACGCCGTTCAGCAGCGTGAGCAGCGCGATCAGGAGGATTTCCATCAATCGAAGCGAGAATTGGACACCATGGCACTTTACTTGATCGGTGACGTGCAGGGCTGCGACGCCGCCCTGGGACGCCTGCTGGCGAAAATCGGGTTCTCTCCCAGCCGGGACACGCTCTACGTGTTGGGCGACCTGGTCAATCGCGGTCCCGAATCGGACAGCGTCCTGCGCCGGCTCATGGATTACGGCGAATCGGCCCACTGCCTGCTGGGCAACCACGACCTCAGCTTACTGGCCGTTGCGCATGGCTTCCGGGCCCCGCATCGCAATGACACGATGGACAAGGTGCTGTTGGCGCACGATCGCAACGACATGCTCGAGTGGCTGCGCCGCCAGCGCATGGCGATCCGCGCGCACGGCTGGTTGATGGTACACGGCGGCGTACTGCCACAGTGGGACGTGACACAGGTCATGCTGCTGGCAGCCGAGGTGGAGGAAGTTCTGCGTGGCCCGGGCCTGCACGATTTCCTGCGCGCCATGTACGGCAACGAGCCGGCGCAATGGAACGATTCGCTCACCGGGGCGCCTCGTTTGCGAGTGATCGTCAATGCGCTCACGCGGCTGCGCTTTTGCACGCCGGAAGGGGTGATGGACTTGAAGGCCTCGGGGGGGCTGCACGATGCGCCACCCGGGTTTTTGCCCTGGTTCGACGTGCCCGGGCGCAAGTCTGCCGGGACGCCAATCGCTTTCGGGCACTGGTCGACGTTGGGCTTCCTGCAGCGGCGCGACATCATTTCGCTCGACACCGGTTGCGTCTGGGGCGGTTGCCTGAGCGCGCTGCGGCTAGGCGCCTCGGGCGCCGGTCATGAGTTGATCCAGGTGCAGTGCGCGCCAACCAAGAGCCCCCATCCCCGCCTTCCCCCAGAGGGGGAAGGCGCAATTCCCAACCTCACTCCGACTTGAACAACGCTGCGACCTTGCGCTTGGTCTTGATGTTCGCGGACACGCGATTGGCGGCGGGTTTGCTGCCGGCTTCCCATGCTGGCGGCGCAACGGTTGCGGGCGCCTGATAAGGCTGGTCAAAAAACGGGTCGCTCGGGGCGGCGGGCGGGCGGTAATCGCGCTGCGGGCGCGCGAAGCGCTCGCGATCGCGCGGCGCATCGAGCACGTCGCGCGGGTCGCCGACCTCTCCCGCCTCGCGCCAGGCCCGGCGCCCGTCGTTGATGCGCCCGCGCGGCTTGTCCTCATCGAACTCCATCGCTTCCAGCTCGATTTTTCGCTTGAGCAGCTTTTCGATGTCGCCGACCAGGCGCAGGTCGTTGCCCGAAACGAAAGTCACGGCCAGGCCCGATTGCCCGGCCCGGCCGGTGCGCCCGATGCGATGGACATAGTCCTCGGCATTGAACGGCACGTCGAAGTTGAACACCGCCGGCACGTCCTTGATGTCCAGGCCGCGCGCGGCGACGTCGGTGGCGACCAGCAAGTCCACCTCGCCCGCCTTGAACGCGGCGAGCGCCTTCAGGCGTTCATCCTGGCTCTTGTCGCCGTGCAGCGCCGTGGTATTCATGCCCTCGCGCTCGAGCGAGCGGGCCAGGCGCGCGCAACCGAGTTTGCTGTTGACGAACACGAAGGCCTGCTTCAAGCCGCGCTGGCGCACGATCTGCTTGAGTGCGTGCCGCTTCTCTTCGTCGGGAACGCTGTAAAAGTGCTGTTCGACCGTGGACGCTTCCTGGTTGGGCCGCGCCACTTCGATCGTCACCGGGTCCTGCAGGTAGCTGCTGGCGAGCCGCTTGATCTCGGGAGAAAAAGTGGCTGAGAACAGCAGCGTCGTGCGCTGCTTGGGCAGGTACGCGAGGATGCGTTGCAGGTCCGGCAGGAAACCGATATCCAGCATCCGGTCGGCTTCATCCAGGACCACGTACTCCACCTGATTGAGCACGGCGTTCTTGGCTTCGATGTGATCGAGCAGGCGCCCCGGCGTGGCGACCAGGACTTCGACGCCCCTCTTGAGCTCCGCCGTCTGCGGCTTCATGTCGATGCCGCCGAACACCACGGCGCTGCGCAGGTTGGTGTACTTGGCGTACAGCTTGACCTGTTGAGCCACCTGGTCGGCCAGTTCGCGCGTGGGGAGCAGCACGAGGGCGCGCACCGGATGCCGGGCCGGCGAAGTGGAGGAATTCTCGTGCTTGAGCATGCGCTGCAGCAGGGGCAGCGAGAAGGCGGCGGTCTTGCCGGTGCCGGTCTGGGCCGCGCCCATCACGTCCTTGCCTTCGAGCACGACAGGGATGGCCTGGGCCTGAATCGGGGTCATGGATTCGTAGCCCATTTCGGCTACGGCGCGCGCCAGCGGCTCTGCCAGCGATAGACGGGAGAAGGAACTAGGCATCAGGACAGGTTGGAAGACAACCCGGCATTGTCGCATTTCGCCGTGGAAGGGACCATAGGGCGACGGAGGAATTCAACTACAGATCCCGGCTGTTGAACGTATCGCAGGCTTTCACGCTGCCGGTCTTCAGCCCGGTGTTGAACCACTTCTGCCGCTGGGCGCTGGTGCCGTGGGTGAAGCTTTCCGGCACTATCGCGCCGCCACGGGAGCCCTGCAAGGCATCGTCGCCGATCTTGGCTGCGGCGTTCATGGCTTCCTCCACATCGCCCTGCTCCAGGATCTGGCGCGCATTCTGCGCGTGGTGAGCCCAGACCCCGGCGAAGCAGTCCGCCTGCAGTTCCACCTTGACGCTCATCGCGTTGTACTGAGCCTTGCTGGCCTGCCCACGCAGCTGCTCCATCTTCGCTGTGATGCCCAGCTGGTTCTGCACGTGATGGCCGACCTCATGAGCGATGACGTAAGCCTGAGCAAAGTCACCGGGCGCACCCATGCGCGTCTTGAGCGTTTCGTAGAAGTTCAGGTCGATATAGACCTTCTGGTCACCCGGGCAGTAGAACGGGCCCATGGCTGACTGACCGGTCCCGCAAGCCGTGGCCACCGCGCCGCGAAACAGCACCAGACGCGGCTCCTTATAGGTGGCGCCGCCCTGACTGAACAACTGCTTCCAGACGTCCTCGGTATCCGCCAGCACGGTGGAAACGAACTTGGCCATCTTGTCATCCGCGGGCGGAGCTTTCGCCGGACCCTGCTCCTGAACCTGCGTGGGCGCGCCGCCGCCACTCAGCATGCTGAGGATCGTGAGAGGATTGATGCCGAAGATGGCGCCGCCCACCAACGCGATGACGACAGTGCCGATGCCGATGCTGCGGCCGCCGAAGCCGAAGCCGCCACCTCCGCCCCCGCCGCCGTCACGGGCGTCCTCGACGTTGCTGGATTCCCGATTGCCTTCCCAACGCATGACATTTCTCCCGACCGCGCAGCTGCGGTACATTGACGCGATGGTAGCCCGATCAAGCACGGCGGTGGGCCGGTTTCCAACTGTGTTGGTAACCGGTTTTGATCCTTTTGGAGGCGCTTCGGTCAATCCGAGCTGGATGGCCGTTCAAGCCCTACACGGGCGTCAGGTCGGATCCCATCGCATCGTAGGAGCGCAACTACCGACCGCGTTCGGCCATTCGCTGGAAGCGCTGCGCGACCTTTTGCGCCACTATTGTCCGGCGCTGGCAATCTGCACCGGGCAGGCCGGCGGACGCGTGGCCCTGTCGTTCGAGCGCGTTGCGATCAACGTCAACGATGCGCGGATTGCCGACAATGCGGGCGAGCAACCCATCGACACGCCCGTGATTCCCGGCGGCCCGGCGGCCTATTTCACCAGCCTGCCGATCAAGGCAATGCTTTCGGCGTTGCTCGCGGAAGGTATCAATGCCGAAGTTTCGCAGACCGCTGGCACCTTCGTCTGCAACCATGTCTTCTACGGCCTGATGCACGAGCTGTCCACACGCGCCGACCTGCGCCACACGCGGGGCGGCCTTATCCACATACCGTGGCTGCCAGTACAGGGCCAGCCCTCCATGCGGCTGGACGAGGTGGTGCAAGGCCTGAAACTGGCCATCCAATGCGCGCTGGCCACAGTGACGGACATCCACAAAGAGGCCGGGTCTCTCAACTGACCGCGTCGGCTGGCGGCCACGCCAGCCTAAAATCAGCCGGTGTCCATTCTCAACGCCGACCTGCATTCCCACTCCGTCGTCTCCGACGGCACCCTGACCCCGGAAGAGTTGGCCGCCCGGGCGGCCGCCAACGGGGTCGAGCTTTGGTCGCTCACGGATCACGACGAAATCGGCGGCCAGAACCGTGCGGCCGCGGCGGCGCACGCGCATGGAATGAAGTACCTCACGGGCACCGAGATTTCGGTGTCTTTCGCCGGAAAGACCGTGCACATCGTCGGTCTGGGCTTCGACCCCGATGAGCCGAACCTATCGCGCGGGCTGCTGGACACGCGGGGCGGGCGCATATCGCGCGCCCGCGCGATGGCCGAAGGACTGGCGCTCGTGGGAATCAAGGATGCTTATGAAGGCGCGCGCACCTACGTCCGGAACCCGGACCTCGTCTCGCGCACCCACTTCGCCCGCTTCCTCGTCGGGGCCGGTATCTGCCGCGACATCAATGAAGTTTTCCGGCGTTTCCTGGTGGAAGGCAAGCCGGGCTATGTCCCGCATCGCTGGGCCTCCCTGAAGGACGCGGTGCAATGGATCACCCAGGCCGGCGGGGCCGCCGTGATCGCGCATCCGGCCCGCTACCGGTTCACTCCCAATGAAGAGTACGCACTGTTCACCGAATTCAAGGCGCATGGCGGCGTCGGCGTCGAAGTGGTCACCGGCAGCCACTCGGCCGCCGAATACGTGACCTACGCCGAAAGCGCGGGCGAGTTTGGCCTGGTGGCTTCGCGCGGCAGCGACTTTCACAGCCCCGGCGAAAGTCACACCGACCTGGGCCGCTTGCCCTTCCTGCCCGGCCACCTGACGACGGTCTGGGACATGTTGGGCGACCGCATCCGGTGAGCGCCGCACCCCCGGGCCGCCCCGCTGCGGGGACTATGCGCGCACCCGCGTCGACGTTGACGCCGTATCTGTATGCCCAGATCGCGTTCGCGATGCTGGGCGGCTGGCTGGTGTTTTCGCACGTGCCCGACGGCTGGGCCCTCATGGGAATGGCGCTGATCGCGGTGTGCGGCGCGGCCGGGGCCTGGCTTACTGTGCGCGAGAGCCGGGTCAGGCTGGAGCCAGCCGAAATCTGACATGGCCCAGTACTTCGACGTTCATCCCCGGAATCCGCAGCCCCGGCTGCTCAAGCAGGCCGTGGCCCTGCTCGAACGGGGCGGGGTGGTGGCCGTCCCGACCGACTCGAGTTATGCGCTGGCGTGCCATGTCGATGACAAGGACGCGGCTGACCGTCTGCGCCAGATTCGCGGCGTGGACGACAAGCACCATCTCACGCTGCTGTGCCGCGACTTGAGCGAGCTGTCCATCTATGCGCGGGTCGACAACCGGCAGTACCGGCTGCTCAAAGCCGCGACGCCGGGCGCCTACACCTTCATCCTGGACGCCACGCGCGAGGTTCCGCGCCGTCT
Source organism: Ramlibacter sp. (assembly GCA_046599015.1). GTDB lineage: Bacteria > Pseudomonadota > Gammaproteobacteria > Burkholderiales > Burkholderiaceae_C > Ramlibacter. The sequence continues at coordinate 557 of JBKJHN010000127.1, read as the reverse complement.
GAGCCATCCGCAGCGCAAGACCATCGGCCTGCGCGTGCCTGATCACGAGGTGCTGCAGCAATTGCTGGCGTTGCACGGCGCCCCGTTGCTGGCCACAACGCTGATTCCGCCGCACGAGGCCGACTCGCTCAATGATGCCCAGGAGATCCGCGTGCGCTTCGAAAAGCAATTAGCGGGCGTCATCGACGCCGGGGCCTGCCCTTCGCATCCCACCACCGTGATCGACCTGACCCCGATGGGCACCGGAGGCGATGCCATCATCGTGCGACAGGGACGCGGGGATGTGGCGGCACTGGGGCTTTGACAGCCTCCGGGCGCAGCCGGGATTTCGCGCTCTGAGACAATCGGCTGGTGGATATCAATAATCTCGTTCAAACCGTCCTCATCTACGCACTGCCGGTTCTCTTCGCCATCACCATTCACGAGGCCGCGCACGGCTACGTGGCGCGGGCGCTGGGCGACAACACGGCCTACATGCTGGGCCGCGTCACCCTCAATCCGATCAAGCACATCGACCCGGTGGGCACGATCCTGATGCCGCTGATGCTGTACTTCGC
>JBKJHN010000068.1:0-6800 GCA_046599015.1 Ramlibacter sp. | reverse complement strand
GAGCCGGCCTTTCGCTGATTTTCGGCGTCACCCGGATCGTCAATTTCGCGCACGGATCGTTCTACATGCTGGGCATCTACATCGCCTATACGCTGGTGGAGCGGACGGGCGGTGGTGCCTGGTTCTGGCCGGCGCTGCTGCTGGCGTCCCTGCTGGTTGGTGTGGTCGGCGCGGTGCTGGAGATGGTCTTGCTGCGCCGTATCTATCGCGCGCCGGAATTGCTGCAGTTGCTGGCGACCTTCGCACTGGTGCTGGTGATCAAGGACGCGACGCTGTGGCTATGGGGTTCGGAGGAACTGCTGGGCCCACGCGCCCCGGGGCTGAGCGGCTCCGTGATGATCTTGGGCCGGCAGTTCCCCTCCTATGATTTGTTTCTGATCGCGGTGGGCCCGCTGGTGCTCGCGTCCTTGTGGCTGCTGCTGACCCGGACCCGCTGGGGCACACTGGTTCGCGCCGCGACACAAGACCGCGAGATGGTGAGCGCGCTCGGAGTCAATCAGGTCTGGCTGTTCACCAGCGTATTCGCGTTGGGGGCCATGTTGGCGGGACTGGGCGGGGCGCTGCAGTTGCCGCGCGAACCGGCCAATCTCGAGATGGACCTGCACACCATCGGCACGGCTTTCGTGGTCGTCGTGGTGGGCGGCATGGGATCGATCCCGGGCGCCTATATATCCGCCCTCCTGATCGCCGAACTCAAGGCGCTTTGTATCTGGCTGGGGCTGGTCGAAATTTTCGGCGTGAGCATTTCGTTTTCCAAACTCACGCTGGTCGTCGAATTCCTGGTGATGGCGGTGGTGCTGGTGGTTCGGCCCTGGGGGCTGATGGGAAAGCCGCAGGCCCCGAGCCGCTACTCCGGCGCCGCCGAAGCTCCGCTACGCCGCGCCGACACGCCGCTGAAGCTATCCGCCGCGGCGCTTGCTGTCTTTCTGATCTCACTGCCCCTGGCCACGGCCGGCTCACCGTACGTCACGGTCCTGACCATCGACCTGATGATCGCCGCATTGTTCGCGGCCAGCCTGCACTTCATCATGGGGCCGGGCGGCATGCATTCATTCGGGCATGCCGCGTACTTTGGGCTGGGCGCTTATGGCGCGGCGCTGTTGGTGCGCAGTGTCGGCCTGCCGATGGAAGCGGCACTGGTCGTCGGGCCGGTCGTTGCCGCGCTGGGCGCGCTGGTTTTCGGCTGGTTCTGCGTGCGCCTCTCCGGCGTGTATCTGGCGATGCTCACGCTCGCCTTCGCGCAGATCACCTGGGCGGTGGTTTACCAGTGGGACAGCTTCACCGGCGGCAGCAACGGCCTCACCGGCGTCTGGCCCGCCTCCTGGCTGGCCGACAAGCGCAGCTACTACTACCTGACGCTGCTGCTGGTGGCCGGCAGCGTGCTGTGGCTGCGGCGCGCGCTGTTTTCTCCGTTCGGCTACGCCATGCGCGCGAGCCGGGATTCGGCCTTGCGAGCCGACGCGATCGGCATCGACGTCAAGCGCATGCAGTGGGCCGCGTTTGTGGTCGTCGGGGTTTTTGCGGGGCTCGCGGGCGCTCTGTTTGCCTTCTCCAAAGGCAGCATCTCGCCGGACAGCCTGCACGTGGGCAAGTCGGTCGACGCCCTGGTGATGGTGCTGCTGGGCGGCGTGCAAACCATCGCCGGGCCGCTGGTGGGCGCGGTCACATTCACCTGGCTGCACGACACCGTGGCGCGCAACACCGACTACTGGCGCGCCATGCTGGGCGCCATCATCCTGATCCTGGTCCTGCTGTTCCCGATGGGAATCGCCGGTTTCGTCAAGCATTGGGTCGAGCGCAGGCGCGCGGTCTAGGGATGTTTCCGATATGAGCCTGTTGCAGGTCCGTGGTCTGGGCAAATCATTTGGAGGCGTGCGGGCCGTGGACGGGGTCGACTTCGACCTGGCGGCAGGTGAACTGCTGGCACTGATCGGCCCGAACGGCGCAGGCAAGTCGACCATCTTCAACATGGTCAACGGTCAGCTGCGCTGCGATGGCGGCTCCATCAAGCTCGCTGGACACGAGATGACAGGCCTGAAGCCGCGCCAGATCTGGCGCCTGGGCGTGAGCCGCACTTTCCAGATCGCCGAGACATTCGCCTCGCTCACCGTGATCGAGAACGTGCAGATGGCGCTGCTGTCGGTCGACGGCAAGCTGTTCTCGATGTGGCGGGCGGCCGCCGCGCATCGCCGTGACGACGCCATGCAGCTGCTGGCGCAAGTGGGTATGGCGGCGCAGGCCGACCGGCCTTGCAGCGTGCTCGCTTACGGGGATGTCAAGCGGGTCGAACTGGCGATCGCCATGGCCAATCAGCCGAAGTTGCTGCTGATGGACGAGCCCACGGCCGGCATGGCGCCCAAGGAGCGCAACGAGCTGATGGCGCTCACCAAGCGGCTGGTGCTGGATCGCGGCGTGGCCGTGCTGTTCACCGAGCACAGCATGGACGTCGTCTTCGCCTACGCCGACCGGATGATCGTGCTGGCTCGCGGCCGCCTGATCGCGCAAGGCAAGCCCGCGGAAATTCGCGACCACCCGAAGGTTCAGGAGGTGTACTTCGGAACCGGCAAGACTTTCGAAAAGGCCCGCGCAGTGAAGGAGCTTGCGTGATGACCGCTCCACCGCCGCAGGTGCCCGTCGCGGCGCAGCCGCTTTTGAAGGCGCACGGATTGTCGGCGTGGTACGGCGCGGCGCAGATCCTGTTCGACGTCGATCTGGAAGTCGGGCGCGGTGAAGTCGTGGCGCTGATGGGCCGCAACGGCGCCGGCAAATCGACCACGCTGAAAGCCCTGATGGGTTTGCTGGACAAGCGGATCGGCCAACTCGAGTTCATGGGGCAGAACATCTCCACGGCGCAGCCCTATCAGGTGTCGCGCCTGGGCCTGGGCTATGTGCCCGAGGACCGGCGCATCTTCACCGACCTCACGGTGACGGAGAACCTCGATGTGGGCCGGCAAGCCGAGCGGTTCTGGCCCGAGGGCCCGGCCGCGCCTTCGTGGACCCCGGAGCGGCTGTTCAAGCTGTTCCCCAATCTGGGCGAAATGCGCGAGCGCCCGGGCGGGCGCATGAGCGGCGGCGAACAGCAGATGCTGACCGTTGCGCGCACGCTCATGGGCAATCCGTTTCTGGTCTTGCTGGACGAACCCTCCGAGGGCGTGGCCCCGGTGATCGTTGAACAGATGGCCCACATGATCCTGGAGCTCAAGGCCGAGGGCGTGAGCATCCTGTTGTCCGAGCAAAACATGCACTTCGCCGAGCTGGTGTCGGATCGGGCCTATGTGCTCGAAAAAGGCCAGATCCGCTATCAGGCGTCGATGGACGAACTGGCCGTCAACGACGAAGTTCGCCGCAATTACCTCAGCGTCTGAGGCTTTCCCCAGTCAACCGTCACCCAACCAGGAGCCATGTCATGCAGACTTTCCAACGTAGAGACTTTCTTCGCTTCGGCGCCGCCGGCGTGATCGTCGGCACCGTTCCGCACTTTCCACTCTCGGCGGCGGCCAAGATCAAGACCGGAGCGACCACGGCGTTGATCGTCGTCGACGTGCAGAACTGCTTTGTGCCCGGTGGCACGCTTGCGGTGGGCAAGGGGGATGAGGTGGTGCCGGTGGTGAACCGCCTGGCGGCGGCTTTCGAAAATGTGATCGTGACGCAGGACTGGCATACGCCGGGACACGCGTCCTTCGCCAGCAGCCACGCGGGCAAGAAGCCTTTCGAGACCACCAAGCTGTCGTACGGCCAGCAGGTGCTCTGGCCCGACCACTGCGTGCAGGGCACCGATGACGCGGCGCTGCATAAGGACCTGAAGCTGCCGCACGCGCAACTTATCCTGCGCAAGGGCTATCACAAGGACATGGACAGCTACTCGGCCTTCGAGGAAGCCGATCACAAAAGTTCGACCGGGCTGGCCGGCTACTTGAAGCAACGCGGGATCAAGAGGGTGTTCGTGACAGGACTGGCCACCGACTTCTGTGTCGCATGGACGGCGATGGATGCACGCAAGCTGGGCTTCGAAACCTATGTGATTGAAGACGCGACCCGGGCCATCGACCTGAACGGCTCACTCGCGGCAGCATGGAAGCAGATGACGGCCAAGGGCGTGAAGCGGATCCAGTCTGCCGACATCCTCGGCTGACCCGCGGTTCCGATTGGAGATGTTTATCGCAGCAGGTGACCCGATCCGATGACGGTTGGCGCAGTGACCTTGATCGTCAATGGGGCGACGCACGTGCTCGAAGTCTCGAGGCACGCGTCGCTGATGACCGTGCTGCGCAACGACCTCGAGTTGAACGGGCCCAAGTACGGCTGCGGCCTGGGTGAATGCGGGGCCTGCACGGTGCTGGTGGACGGCATCGCCGCGCGCTCCTGCGTGATCCCGGCCGCTGGTGTCGCGGGGCGGCAAATCACCACGCTCGAAGGCTTGCGCAGCGGCGTGATCTTGCACCCGGTGCAGCAGGCCTTCATCGACGCACAAGCGGCCCAGTGCGGCTACTGCACCAACGGGATGATCATGATGACCGTGGCGCTGCTGGCCCGCAACCCGGATCCCAGTGAGGATGAAGTGCGCCGCGAACTCTCGGGCAATCTTTGCCGTTGTGGCGCGCACCTCGAAATTCTTCTAGCCGTGCAACTGGCCGCTCAACAAATGAGAGTTGCCGCAGGGGAGCCCAGCCCATGACCCGTCGCGCCGACCTCCCGCGCGCTCGCTCGGACTTTCATGAGGGCAAGGGCGTGCTGATCGTGACGCGGCAGCCGCCACCGGCGCCTCCCCCTGTCGCAGGTCAGCCGGCGCTGGTCGCGGGCAACCCGGCCGAAGGGGTGGAGATCCTGATAGCTGTCTGGGACGACGGCACTGTCACCTCGCTCGCCGGGCACGTGGACCTGGGCACCGGCATCCGCACGGCGCTGGCGCAGGTGGTCGCCGAGGAACTCGACGTTCCGCTCGCCTGCGTGTCGATGGTGCTGGGCGATACCGCGATGGCGCCGAACCAGGGTGCGACCATCGCCAGCGCCTCGATCCAGATTCATGCCGTGCCGCTGCGCGCCGCCGCCGCGCAGGCCCGCGCCTGGCTGCTGGCCCGCGCCGCGCAGCTGCTGGAAGTGCCGGCCGATGAATTGATGGTGCGCAACGGCATGGTGCGCGTGCGGGCCGAGCCCGATCGAAAAATCAGCTACGGTGCGCTGCTCCAGGGCGAACATGTCGAATTGCCGCTGCTGCTGGACACGCCGGTGAAGCGGGCGGAAGACCATCAGGTGGTGGGCCGCAGTGTCCCGCGGGTCGACATCCCCGCCAAAGTCACCGGCGAACTGATCTTCGTGCACGACATGCGGGTGCCGGGCATGCTGCATGGCCGCGTCGTGCGGCCGCCCTATGCGGGCGCGGACCACGGCGATTTCATCGGCAACACGCTGGAGTCGGTCGATGAGTCTTCGATAGCCCACATTCCGGGCATTCGCGCCGTGGTGGTGATTCGCGATTTCGTCGGCATCGTGGCCGAACGGGAAGACGAGGCCGAGCAGGCCCAACGCGAGCTTCGCGTCAACTGGAAACATTGGCCGGGTCTGCCGCGCATGGACGACCTCGAGCAGGCGCTGCGGGCGAATCCTTCGACCCAACGCCGGCTGGTCGAAGAGGGCGACGTGGACGGCGCGATGGGCCGCGCGGCCCATGCGATGCCGCGCACCTATGTCTGGCCCTATCAGATGCATGCGTCCATCGGCCCTTCTTGCGCGGTGGCGCACTGGCATGGCGATGCGGACGCTCCAACCCGGATGACCGTATGGGCCGGAACGCAGAACCCGCATGTCCTGCGCGTGGATCTGTCCCGGCTCATGGGGCTGGCCGATATCGCGATCGAAGTGGTGCGGATGGAAGCGGCCGGCTGCTATGGCCGCAACTGCGCCGATGACGTGGCCGCGGATGCGGCCTTGCTATCTCGCGCGGTGAATGCCCCGGTTCGGGTCCAGCTCACGCGCGAGCAGGAGCACGCCTGGGAGCCCAAGGGCGCGGCGCAGCTGATGCAGGTCAACGGCGGCCTGAACATCGACGGCTCCGTAGCGGCCTACGATTTCCAGACCTCGTATCCGTCGAACGGCGCGCCGACGCTTGCGTTGCTGCTCACGCGCACGATCGAGCCGGTCGCACAAGCCTTTGAGATGGGGGACCGCACCGCGCGCCCACCCTACGACTTCCAGAACCTGCGCGTCAGCGTCAACGACATGCCGCCCGTGCTGCGGGCTTCGTGGCTGCGGGGCGTCTCGGCGCTGCCGAATTCGTTCGCGCACGAGAGCTACATCGATGAACTGGCGGCCGCTGCGGGCGCCGACCCGGTCGAGTTCCGGTTGCGTTACCTGAAGGATCCGCGCGCCGCGGAGTTGCTGCGAACCACCGCGGATCGAGCCGGATGGATACCGCGCACCGGCCCGCGGCAGAAGAGCGAACCGCCAGGCGGCGACATCGTGCAAGGGCAGGGCGTGGCGTATGCACGCTATGTTCACAGCAGGTGGCCGGGCTTCGGTTCGGCCTGGGCCGTGTGGGTGGCCGACGTGGACGTCAACCGATCTACTGGCGAAGTGCATGTGAGCCGCGTCGTCGTCGGCCACGACGCCGGGCTGATGATCAACCCGGAAGGCGTCAAGCACCAGGTGCATGGCAACGTGCTGCAGACCACCAGCCGGGCCTTGAAGGAGCAGGTGCAGCTGGCGCCTGGCACCAACGTCGTCGCCAATCAGGAGTGGGGCAGCTACCCGATCCTGAGCTTCCGCGATGTTCCGGTGGTGGAGGTCGTGACGATGGCGCGTCC
>JBKJHN010000028.1:0-24388 GCA_046599015.1 Ramlibacter sp. | reverse complement strand
GTATCTCCCGTTGACAACACGCTTCAGCAGCCGGCGGTACATTTTCCCAATCCCAGCAGACATTCCGCGCTCCATGGCCCACGTGCAGCACCTGTTGAAAACGGGTGCGTTCAAACCGCTGCTGGACCGCAGGTATCAATTGGAACAGGTGGGTGACGCCTTCCGCTACGCCGCTTCCGGACAAAAGATTGGCAACGTACTGCTCACTTTTCCAACGTGACCTTGCCCGCGTGCGTTCGTGAGGCCGCCGCAACGCTGCCCCTTGGCTCAGGGCGTCTTCTTGCGCTGGTCCATCTCCAAAATGGCGGCCCGCGCTTCATCACCTTCCGGAATGTTGCGGCCACTGTCGCGCCATTCCACAGCCTTCTTGAACCCTTCGGCCTGCGCGTAGCGTCGGAACCAGAGTCCTTCCGGGTTGTGTCGGGAAATGCCGTCAAACAAGGTCGCCAGTTGCTGAGTCTGCTCGAGTCCCATGTTCAATTGCACCTGGTTCACCACCATCTTGTGCATGGCCAGGTGGCCGCGCGGCACGCCGGCGATGCGTGCGGCAAGCTTCATCGTCGTCGCTTCCAGGTCGGCCACGGGCACCGCTTCGTTGGCCAGTCCCCATTGCGCAGCCGTCTTGCCATCGATGGTGTCGCCGGTGAACATGAGCTGCTTGGCGCGCGTGGGCCCCAGGCGATAGGTCCACATCGCGGTGGTGGGGCAGCCCCAGACCCGCGTGGGCATGTAGCCGATCCGCGCGTCGTCGGCCATCACCAGCAGATCGCAGCAGAGCGCGATGTCGCTGCCGCCGGCCGCGGCCCAGCCATGCACTTTGGCAATAGTGGGCTTGGGGCTGCGCCAGAGGCTCATGAAGTCGTCCGTATTGCGCTTCATGAAGGCGTAGTCTTCCATCGGGTCCCAGGGATGGCGTTCCTGCTGGCAGGGGTGATCGATCTGGCTCTGGCCGAAATGGGTCAGGTCGTAGCCACCGCAAAAGCCTTTGCCGGCGCCTTCCACGATGATCACATGCACGTCGGCCTCGCCGTTGGCCCAATCCACGGCGGCGCGAATCTCAGGGGGGGTGGCGTCGTTGATCGCATTCAGCCGCTCGGGCCGGTTGAGCAGCAGCCGCGCGACGCGGGGATTGGTCGCATCCTGAGAGATGCTCAAGGTGCTGAAGTCAGGCATGGGGGTCTCCTTGTTCTTGACAGCCGAAGCCTACACTGCGCTGGCTCGCACGCTTGCACCGCGGCAAGCCGCGGTGGTCACCCGCTCCGGCTGAGCGCATCGGGAGTGCGCAAAATACCCTTGCTGCCAGCCGTTCGGGGTGGTGAACCGTAAAATCCCCGGTTCCCTTCGGATCTTGAGGAGCCGGACTTCTGGCCCGTGTCCTCCCACTTCCCACCCCGATGAACGCCCCCGTCGACGTTTCCTTTTTTGCGCGCGCCGCCAAGCCGATCACCAGCTACCGCAAGTACTGGGCGGCTCGCTTCGGCACGGCCCCGTTCCTGCCGATGAGCCGGGCGGAGATGGAGCAGCTGGGATGGGACAGCTGTGACATCGTGATCGTCACCGGTGACGCTTACGTCGATCATCCGAGCTTCGGCATGGCTGTGATCGGGCGGGTGCTGGAGGCACAGGGTTTTCGCGTCGGCATCATCGCCCAGCCGGACTGGCAGAGCGCCGACCCGTTCAAGGCGCTCGGCAAGCCGAACCTGTTCTTCGGCGTCACCGCCGGCAACATGGATTCGATGATCAATCGGTACACGGCGGACCGCAAGATCCGCAGCGATGATGCCTACACACCCGGTGACGCAGGCGGCAAGCGGCCGGATCGCGCAGCGATTGTCTACAGCCAGCGTTGCCGGGAAGCGTTCAAGGATGTCCCGATCGTGCTTGGCGGCATCGAAGGCAGCCTCCGGCGCATCGCCCACTACGACTACTGGTCGGACAAGGTGCGGCGATCGATCCTGGTTGACGCCAAATGTGATTTGCTTTTGTACGGCAATGCCGAGCGGGCGATCGTCGAAATCGCCCATCGGCTGGCGGCGAAGGAACCTGTGCACGAGATCACCGACGTGCGCGGCACCGCGTTCATCCAGCGTCACAAGCCCGAAGGCTGGTTCCAGATCGATTCGACCAGCGTCGATACACCGGGACGGGTGGAAGAGCACATCAATCCGTATCAGACGACTTCGGAGCAGGCGGCGGGGCAGGGTGCTACCTGCGCGAAGGAAGATGTGAGTTCACTCCCTCCCCCTTCGGGGGAGGGCAGGGGCGGGGGCATGTCAGTCCAGCCTTTGACCTTCTTCCCGAATGCGAGCCTCGCGGCGAAGAGCCCCCACCCTAACCCTCCCCCTGAGGGGGAGGGGACAAGAGGTGGCCCTCCCCCAGAGGGGGAGGGGATAAGAGGAAAGGGCAAGTTCAACCTCCCCCCGCGCGAGCGCACCGTCATCCGCATGCCTTCCTACGAACAGGTCAAGAGTGATCCTGTGCTGTATGCCCATGCCAGTCGGGTGTTGCACCTTGAGACCAACCCGGGCAATGCACGCGCCCTCGTGCAAGCCCATGGCGACCGCGACGTGTGGCTCACGCCGCCGCCGATTCCGCTCACCACCGCCGAAATGGACCATGTTTTCGGCCTGCCGTACGCGCGCAGCCCGCACCCGAGTTATCGGGACGAGAACGGCAGCCACGACGGCGCGACAAAGATACCGGCCTGGGAAATGATCCGCTTCTCGGTCAACATCATGCGCGGCTGCTTCGGTGGCTGCACGTTCTGCTCGATCACGGAACACGAAGGCCGCATCATCCAGAGCCGCAGCGAGGATTCGGTGATCCGCGAGATCGAGGAGATCCGCGACAAGGTGCCGGGCTTCACGGGTGTCATTTCCGATTTGGGCGGCCCAACGGCCAACATGTACCGCATCGGCTGCAAGTCGCCCGAGATCGAGTCGGCATGCCGTAAGCCCAGCTGCGTCTATCCTGGCATTTGCCAGAACCTGAACACCGATCACAGCGCGCTGATCAGGATGTATCGGAGAGCGCGCGCGTTGAAAGGGGTGAAGAAGATCCTGATCGGCTCCGGGCTGCGCTACGACCTGGCGGTGCAGTCGCCCGAGTACGTGAAGGAACTGGTGCAGCACCATGTCGGCGGCTACCTGAAGATCGCTCCCGAACACACCGAGCAGGGGCCTCTGACGAAGATGATGAAGCCCGGCATCGGCAGCTACGACAAGTTCAAGGCGTTGTTCGAGAAGTACTCGGCCGAGGCCGGCAAGAAGCAGTACCTGATCCCGTACTTCATCGCCGCGCATCCCGGCACGAGCGATGAGAACATGATGAACCTGGCGCTCTGGCTGAAGAAGAATGGCTTTCGCGCGGACCAGGTGCAGACCTTCTACCCCAGCCCCATGGCCACCGCCACGGCCATGTACCACACCAGCAGGAACCCGCTGCGCAAGATCACGCGCGCAAGCGAAGGCGTCGACATCGTGCGGGGCGAGAAGCGGCGGCGCCTGCACAAGGCGTTCCTGCGCTATCACGACGCCAATAACTGGCCGCTGCTGCGCGAGGCGCTGAAAGCGATGGGCCGCGCCGACCTGATCGGCAGCGCCAGGCACCAGTTGATTCCCGCCTATCAGCCGATGATCGACGGCAGCTACCAGAGCGCGCGGCGCAAGAACTCCACACCGACGACCGGCGAGCGGGTCGCGTCCCCCGTCAAAGGGCGCATGCTGACCCAGCACACCGGTCTGCCGCCGCGCGTGACCGGTGCTGCGAAAGCCCCGCGCAAGCCGCGCTAGTCCTTCTTCGAAAGCTGATGCTTCAGGCGCGTCAGCGCTTCCCGATCGATGCGATCCTTGTCGCGGTAGTCGGTCTTGGTTTTAAGCAGTCCCTCGATGTCCAGGGTTCGCACTTCGACACCTTCTACCATGAGCACCCGGACATGGTCCTGCAAGCCCTCGTAGGTCTGTCCGTTGGCAGCAAATAGCAGATCAATCAGCAGGTCGTCTGCAACGCGGATGTTCTCGGGTTCGTTCGGCGACACCTCGAACCACTCCGGTTCAAGCTCCCTGGCAGAGGGCAGGAAGTCCAGGGCACGAATCACCCGGCGGCCGTTGTCGATCGAAGACGGCAGCAAGATGTCGATGTCCTCTGTGGCGCGCACAAAGCCGTTCAGCCTCACCGCCTGGCCGCCGACCAGAACATACCGCACGCCTTCTGCCTGGAAGCGGCCGAGCAGCATCAACAACAGATCCTGATCCATCGGCCTACCGCGGCGAATTGAGCCGGCGCGCGACCGCCAACTGTCGCTGGTCGTCCAGTTCGTTCATGGTTCGATGACTTGCCCGGGTGATGCCTGGTGGGGGGCGGACGCGAAGGGCTGAGAACATCGCGTCCAGCATGCGGCCGCGGCGCCATGCCTGCGCTGGATCGAGAACAAACTCGGAGCGATCTCGTTGGCCGACGATGTGGGTCATGGGCCGGATGGTAGCCCAATGCATGCGGCCCGGCCCCTATCTGGCCGGAACCGAATCGGGCGGACTCCGATCGCCACCCATCTTCGCAATGAGTCCATCCACCGCGGCCAGTGCCGCTGGCTTGGTGAGGTGGTGGTCAAACCCCGCCTGCCGCGAGCGCGCCCGATCGTCTTTCGCGCCCCAACCGGTGAGCGCGACCAGCACGGCCTGCTTCGTGTGCGGTGAATCGCGCAGTTCCCTGGCCACTTCATAGCCGTCCTTGCCCGGCATCCCGATATCCAGGAACACGATTTCAGGTCGAAACTCATTGGCAGCGCGCAGCGCCTCAGTGCCGTCGTTCGCAATTCGCGTAGCGTGTCCGCTGAGTTCGAGAAGCGCGGCGAGGCTCTCGGCGGCGTCGGTATTGTCGTCGACCACCAGCACGCGCAATGGGCGCGGCGCCGCAACGCCCGCGCTCGGCGCCGCGGCGGCAAGGCTATGCGCGGCGGGCAGGGCCACAGGCAGCCGCACAGTGAACGTGCTGCCCTGATGGGTCCCGGCACTGTCGGCGGTCACGCTGCCGCCGTGCAGTTGCACCAGCCTGCGCACCAGGGCCAGGCCGATTCCCAGGCCGCCCTGCGATCGATTCCGGTTGCGGCCGACCTGGGTGAACATCTCGAACACCTCGGTCAGAGCATCCGGCGCGATGCCGATTCCGGTGTCCGACACTGCAATCACAGCCTGATCGCCTTCGGCACGCGCCGACAGCTGGAGCCGTCCGCCTTGTGGCGTGTATTTGGCCGCGTTGTTCAACAGATTGCTGACCACCTGGGCAATCCGCGTGGAATCCGCCAACAGGTGCAGTGTTTCCGAGGGCAAGCTCAGGTCCAGCGTATGCCCCGCCGCGTTGATCACGGGCATGCTGGTTTCCACGGCGCTGCCCAACACCGCATTCAATTCGACCCGTTCCTTCTTCAGCTCCATCTTGCCGCTGGAAATCCGGGCGATGTCGAGCAGATCGTCGACCAGTCGCACCAGGTGCCTGAGCTGGCGCTCCATCATCTCGCGAGCCTTCTGCTGCGCCGCCGGGTTGGCAGACATCCTCAGCAAATGCAGGCCGTTCGTCAGCGGGGCCAGTGGATTGCGCAATTCATGGGCGAGAGTAGCCAGGAATTCGGTCTTGCGGCGATCGGTCGCCGCCAGTTCAGCCGCCAGTTGGCGCAGGTTCTCCTCCGTCCGCTTGCGGTCCGTGATGTCCGCAGCGGTGCCCAGCACGCGCCGCTGCGAACCGCTGCCGGCGGGCTGCAGGATGCCGGTGAGTTCGAACCATCGCGGCGCCTTGTCACTGCGCCGCAGAAAGCGGCCCTCGAAATGCAGCCGGTCGCCGCGCGTGGCGGTGTGGGCCATCGCCGTCTCGAAGGCGCTTCGCTGGTTCGGGTGCACGAACTCGGCCATGAATTCCGCCGCACTGGCAGGCTCCTGCGAACGCGCTACCCCGAACAACTCGTACAGCCGGTCGTTCTCCCATGTGATGTGCCCACTGGCCGCATCCCACATCCAGACTCCCAACCCGGCAGCTTCGGTCGCCAGACGTACGCGCTCTTCGCTCGCGCGCAGCCGCTCCTCGCTCAGCCGGATCAGCGCGGCCGCCGCTTCCGCTTCCTCACGCCGCACCTGTGCGGTGGCCGCCGCCTCGCGCGCGGTTTCCATCTCGTGACGCGAAGTGATGTCGTGCATCGATACGACAGCACCCAGCTTGTTGCCGGTGTCGTCATAAAGGGGCTGCCCGCTGGCCAGCACGCTGCGGGGCTTTCCGCCCGCGGGCACGATCACCATTTCGAGATCGTGGACCTGCTCGCCCGACAAAGCCCGGTACAGTGGAACCTCTTGCGTATTCAGCGGCGTCTTGCCGTCAGCGCGATACAGATCGTAGTGGCCCGCCCACTGGTCCGCGGGCAGCGATAGCATCGGCAATCCGTGGAATTCGCGTGTCGCGCGGTTGAACAGCGTCAGCACGCCGTCCGGACCGCAGGCCACGATGCCGTCCTCCACGGCTTCGAGCACTGCCGACAGAAAAGCGCGATCCTGCACGGCCCGGCGCTCTGCCGCCTCGAGTTCCTGCTTGCTGCGATGCAGTTCGACAAAGAAGCCGACCTTGCCCTTGAGCACGGCGGGCATCAGGGGCTTGGCCAGGAAGTCGACCGCGCCGAGCGCATAGGCTTCGTCGATCGAGACGGCGCCGGGATCGGCGGTGATGAAGATGATGGGCGTGGCGCGCGAGCGTCGCTGCGCCCGGATCAGGCGCGCCGCCTCGAACCCATCCATGCCGGGCATGCGAACATCCAGCAGGACCGCCGCGAAGTCGCGGTCGCGCAGCTGCCTCAGCGCTTCCTGCCCTGACAAGGCGCGCACCAGCGGCTCACCCACTTCCTCCAGGACCGCCTCCAGGGCCAACAGGTTCGCGGGCTCATCGTCAACAAGAAGAATCGGGGCCGGCGGACGTAGATGCACTGCGGTACGCTACACCAAAGCGCGACCGTTGGACGTCAGAGAAACGCCCGACCTGCGCCACGTCGCCGGGCCCGGGCAACATAATCTGAGCATGCCAGCCTTGCAATGCGCATAAGAATGGACGAGCCCGCCGCACGCCGCGTGGTCCTGGCCTACGCGATCGAAAGCGCCGACGCCCAGGCCTTGCTGGTGAGCGCGGTCGAGCGCGACCAGATCGACCGGGAGGCGCGGCAGGCGGCAGGAGTCGGCAGCGACGAGACAGCCACGGTCAAGCCAGAGCATTTCCTCGACCTGCGCGCTCGGGCCTTGTTGGCCACCGTCGCTGGGCGTAATCCGCAGCTGGCGGCCTTGCAGGAGCCGGGCTCCTGGCAGCGATGGTTCGCCGCGCTCACGCCGGCGGCCGCCCTGGTGCTCGGTGTGCTGACTGACGTGATCGCCAATCCCCACCGGGTGGATCTGGTCTCGTTGCCCCTGCTCGGCATCGTGGCCTGGAATCTGGCGATCTACCTTACCCTGATTGGCGGCTGGGTGCTGCGCCGCCGGGGCGAGGCGCGCCCGCTGTTGGCCGGGCTGGGACGCTGGACCGACGGCGAACGGGCTTTGCGGCGCGGCGGCGCCAGCCTGCGCACCGAGGTGCTCGCGCTGTTCCACTTGCGCTGGTATCCGGCCACCCAGGCATTGCATGTGCTGCGAATCAAGCGTGTTCTTCACCTCGCAGCCGCGGCATGGGCGGTGGGGGTCGCCCTTTCAATACTGGCGCGCGGCCTGGTGGTGGAGTATCGGGTGGGTTGGGAGAGCACTTTCCTGACTGATGGCCAGGTTCACGCGGTCCTGAGTTTTCTGCGGCTGCCGGCGCTGCTGCTGTTCCCTTTCGATCCGTTTTCGGTGCAGGAAGTGGCGAGCTTGCGGTTCAGCGAGGCCGGGGGGGCCTTGGCAGGCGCCCGATGGGTGTACATGTACGTGGCGCTGCTCGTCGTCTGGGTGGTGATCCCGCGCATCTTGCTGGCCGCGCTTGCATATGGGCGCGAGCGGATGCAGGCGCGCAATGTCCGCATCGATCTGCAGGAGCCTTATTACCAGAGGCTGCTGTCGATGCTGCATTCCGCGCGGGTGCAACTGTGTCTGGTCACTCATCGCGACGCAGACAAAGGCCGTTTGCTCAAGGTGTTGGCGCAGGAGCCGGAGGCTGGGGCCACGCTGATCCGCTCGGCTCACGGCGACGTGCTGCGGCTGGTCGATGTATCCGGGGCCCATGCACCGACGGTGAATGAGCGAGCTGAGGCGGGCTGGGGCCGGCGCCTGCTGGCCATTTTCCGTGCCCCGGGGAATGCGGCGCGCGGCGCAGAGCCGGCGCTCGCGGCGGCGCGCGCGGACAGCGATGTGGTGCTTCATGTGGTCGGCGCGCCGCAGGACGAGGCCGGCGCCGAGCCACTGCTGCAATGGCTTGGCAAGCCGGTGCTGACCCTGGTGAATGGTTCCGCAACTGCCGCCGGACAGTTGTCATTCGAGGATTTCGCGCGCTGCTGGGTGCAGGAGAAGACCCTGCTGGACACGGTCGGCAGTTTGCTGAACCAGGCCAAGGCGGCCGGTTTCGCACGGCTGGTTGCAGCCTGGGAGGAGCGCAATGCCCAGCGCTTCACCCGCTCGATGGGCGTGGTGGCGGAACACTTGTTGTTCGCAGCGCGGCAATCGGAGGAGGTGCGCACCGGTGCGCTCACCGTCAGGAGCTTCATCCCCACAGAGCGGCAGGCGCAGGCGCAAGCCAGGCAGCAGGCCATCGAAGCGATGGTCCGCAGGCTGGATCAATCGGCAGCGGAGATGTTCGCCAGGCTGCGCGCGTTGCACGGAGTCGGTGACACGGCGGCCGGCGATCTGCAGCTCAAGCTGCAGGAGAAGTTCGTCGTCCAGCAGGCAGTGGACATGCCGCAGGCCGGTATGGCCGGGGCGGCCAGCGGGGCCGCCATGGGGGCGTCGGTCGATCTTTTGGTGGGCGGCCTGACCCTCGGTGCGGCCACGGCGCTTGGCGCGCTGGTGGGCGGCAGCGCTGGCTTCATTGCCGCCGCCTGGAAGAACCGGGCCAGTGCCGGCGGCGGTACGCTGGTGCAGCTGAGCGAAGAGATGATGCGGGCGATGACCGAGGCCGCATTGCTGCGCTACCTGGCGGTGACGCACTTCGGCCGCGGACCGGCCGATGACGGCGAACTGCGGCCGTCCTGGAAGGGCGAGGTGGTGGCCGCCGTCGAAAGCCGCAAGGAGATGTTGACGCCGTTCTGGGTCGGGGCGCGCAACCAGCCTGATACCGGGAAACTGGCGCTGGCGATGGGCCGCGAACTGGAGACCGTGGCGCGCAAGGTGCTGTCTGCGCTGTATCCGCCGCGTCGCGTGCCCTGATCCATGATTTGGCGCAATCGAGGCGGGATCGACTTGCGGCGACAATCCCCGCACCCATGCTTGCATTCCTGCCCCCATTCCTTCGTGGCGTCGTTGCCTTGCTGCTGCTGGCCGTCAACACGCTGTTCTGGTGTTCGCTGCTGTTTGCGTGCGCCTTGGTCAAACTGGTCCTGCCGTTCCAGGCCGTGCGCGTGCGCATCGATCCGGTGCTCAATGCGATAGCCACCTGCTGGGTGGCCTGCAATAGCGGTTGGATGGCTTTGACGCAGCCAACGGTGTGGGATGTGCAGGGCGTGGAAGACTTGCGCTACCAGGGCTGGTATCTGGTGAACTGCAACCACCAGGCCTGGGCCGACATCTTCGTGCTGCAGCGCCTTTTGAACCGGCGGATCCCGATGCTGAAGTTCTTCCTCAAGCAGGAGCTGATTTATGTACCCGTGATCGGGCTGGCGTGGTGGGCGCTCGACTTCCCCTTCATGCGGCGGCACGGAAAGGCGCAATTGCGCAAGCGTCCCGAGCTGCGGACGCAGGATGCGGAGGCAACCCGGCGGGCTTGCCGCAAGTTCGCGCTGGTGCCTACCAGTGTGATGAACTTTGCCGAGGGCACCCGCTTTACCCCCGACAAGCACAAGAGCCAGGCGTCCCCGTACCAGCACCTGCTCAGGCCGAAGGCCGGCGCATTGGCGTTGGCCCTGAACGCGATGGGTGAGCAGTTCCATTCGCTCGTCGATGCCACGATCATTTACCCGGCGGGCGCGCCGACCTTTTGGCAATTCGTGTGCGGCCAGGTGCCGCGCGTAATCGTGCGCATCCGCGAGTTGCCGATTCCGGCCGAGTTTTGCACGGGAGACTACACCGGCGACCCTGCTTTTCGGGTGCGCTTCCAGCAATGGCTAGGCGCCTTGTGGGAAGAAAAGGACGAGAGCATTCGAAGGCTTGGGGTCCCGGCCAGCATCAGCTGAAGCCACTTTTTCACACCAAGGCGCGGTGCTGTCCTACACGGCTGCCGATGAGCTTAAGCAATCATCAAAGTTCGTTACACCAAGGAGCTTTTCGATGCAAGACTCTTCGCAACAAGGCGCACCCGCCCAACAACAACAACCGCGTCGCCTCCGGGGATTTGCGGCCCTCTCGGCTGAGAAGAAACGGGAGATCGCGGGCATGGGTGGCCGCGCCGCTCATGCCAGCGGGCATGCCCACCAGTTCACCACGGAAGAGGCGCGGGCCGCCGGCAAGAAGCGCCACCAGCGGGTGGAGCGGGCTGCCTGATTTGCCGGTTGCCGGGGCTGGCCCGTTGCCGAGGGGAATCTCAGATGCGCTTCAACTAGCCAGCGCGTTGAGATCGTCCACCACGGAGAGGGCGTTATGCACCCTGTAGACCCCGGGAACATCGATCAGTCGCATCAGCAGGGATTCCATTTCCCCGGCCAGTACGCGCCCTGACACTCGGACGACGCCCGATTCGACCGTGACCTGGATCGCTTCCGGATGGCTGACGAGATCGGCCAGCCGCGAGCAGACGTGCTCCCGCAATTGCGAATCGCTGGGGGGGAGTCCGCCGCGCCTGCGCATGAGCGCGCCGCCGATGAAGTACGTCACGGCCGCGCCGATGGCGAATGCCGCGGCCACGTTGAGCAGCGGATTCTTTGCCCGTCGTTGGGCACCCACCGGCAGCCTCATCGCGCCGCCTTCTTGCGTGGCTTGGGCTTGACGGTGGCGGTGGCGCGGGAACCGCTCTTGGTCGCCGCTGCGCGTCGCGCTGGCGCTTCCTCCTCGTCGTTCGCCGCTTTGCGCCGCGCGGTCTTGGGCCCGGCCTTGCCGGTATCTTCGTCGTCGGCTTTGGCACCGCCCTTGCGCAGGCTGCGCCTGAGCAGCTCGGTCAGGTCCAGGATGTCGGCGCTGGCCTTGACTTCTTCGCCTTCCAGCGGCTTGACGACGTGCCCGCCTTCGCCGGCCTTGACCTTCTCCTGCACCACCAGCTCGAGCTTCTCGCGGAACTCGTCATGAAAAGCATCCGGCTTCCACTCGTCCTGAAGCTCGGTGACCAGCTGCTGCGCCATCTTCAGTTCCCGTTCGCTAACTTTGGTGTCTTTCTCGTTGGGCAGAGGCAGGCCGGCGGTGTCGCGGACCTCATCGGCCCAGCGCAGGAGTTCCAGCACCAGGCCCTGATCGGACGGCATCAGCGCCGCCAGGTGCTGCCGGGTGGAGATCACCACCCGCGCCACGCCCACCTTGCCGGTGCGGCGCATGGTTTCAAGCAACAGCAGGTACGGCTTCTGGCCCTTGCTGGCAGGCGCCACGTAATACGGTTTGTTGTAGTACGTGCTGGGGATCTGGCTGCCATCGATGAACGACTCGATCTCGATGGTCTGGGTCGACTTGGGTAGCGCGGCCTTGATTTCGTCCGGTGTCAGCGTGACGTACTGGTCTTTTTCGTACTCGAAGCCCTTGACCACTTCTTCTTTCGTCATGGCCTCGCCGGTGGCCTTGTTCACCTGCTTGTTGCCTACCGGATTCATGGTGCGCTTGTCCAGCAAGTTGAATTTCATCCGGCTTTCGGCGGTAGCCGAGTGCAGGGTCACGGGAATGTGGACAAGGCCGAAGCTGATCGCGCCTTTCCACAAGGTGCGGGTGCTGGAGGGTGCTGCCATTCATTCACCCTAGCTGATCGCCCGGAGATGGCTGTAGGACAGTGCAGCAAGCACGTGTGCGCGATCAGTCGATCAGCTTGTTCTTCAGCGCGTAGTAGGTGAGGTCGCTGTTGGACGCCAGGCCCATCTTTTCCATGAGGCGGGTCCGGTAGGTGCTCACGGTCTTGACGCTCAGGGAGAGTGCGCTCGCAATGTCGCCTGCCGTCTCGCCCTTGGCGAGCTTGAGGAACACCTGGAACTCGCGCTCCGAGAGCAGGTCGTGGGCGGCGCTGCCTTCCTTGCGATTGAGCTGCTGGGCTATCAGCTCCGCCACCGAGGGCGAGATGTAGCGGCGGCCGAGCGCGATCGTGCGGATCGCGTTGACGATTTCCATCGGTTCGCATTCCTTGTTCAGGTAGCCGCTGGCCCCTTGCCGGATCAAGTTCACCGCGTACTGCTCCTCCGGGTAACCCGACAGGATCAGGATCCCCACATCAGGGGCCTTGGCCCGGATCATCGCCAGCGCGTCAATCCCGCTTTGCCCGGGCATGGACAAGTCCATGATCATCACGTCCATCTCGGTCGTGCGCACCAGGTCGATGGCCTCGCGGCCGCTTGCGGCTTCGCCCACGACGCGCAAATCGACCATTTCAGACAGGAACTGTTTCAGTCCCGCCCGAACGATCGCGTGGTCGTCGACGATGCCTATCTTGACAATTGAGTCGTTCATCAGTAATCCCCGCTACCTCAGCAGCCTGGAGTTTGCGCCGCAAAACGCCCGGCGCGACGATTTCGGGCTTTCAGGGGCCAAATTCCGGCTTTGTCCTACAAGACCGAGCGCCCCCGGGCGTCAGCGGCTTATGGATGGGGAGCTTTCTTCACGCCATTGTGTGAAGGGGTATGTCCTTTTCCGCCGCCAGCCGGTCCAGCTGTTGGCGCGTCTGGGTTAACAGGAAGGCCGCGATCGCGTGGTGCGTACCCGGGGCGAACATCGCGCGCAGGTCCGAGCCGGCCAGTCCGCAAGCGGCACACAAGGCTGCCGCGAAGTGCGGCTCCAAAGCCGCGACTGCAACCCGCCCGTCGCTGCAGGGATAGATCCGGTAGCCCGCGTGGGCGCCCCCCACCGAGCCGGCCGGCTGCGTCAACCCCCATTGCCTCGGCAGCGCGAGATACCGTGCCGCCTCGGCCAGGGCCACCTCGATGAAAACGCCACTGGTGGCTTCGCCGGTACCCGCATAACGCTCTTGCTGGCGCAACGCGGCTTGCAGCACGGCCTCGCTTGCCATCACCGAGCCGCTCATGTCCGCGTAGAGGGTGGCCGGCAGCTCCAGTCCGGGCACCAGGCCGTTGTCAGCCAGGTAGGTCAAGTCATGGCCCGGCTCCTCCGCGCGCGCGCCCGGCGCACCGACAATCGCCACTTGCGACAAGTGCGGGTAGAGCCGATGCAGCTTCTTCCAGGGAATGCCGAGCTTTTCCATGGCAGAGGGCCGAAACGAGGTGAGAAGCACATCTGTTTGGGCGAGTTCGCGGTGTAGCAGCTTCTGGCCTTTGTCCGTCTTCAAGTCCGCGGTCAGTACCTTCACGCCTTCGTGGAGCTGTGCATAGGCGCTTTTGTTGTAGTGGCCCATCGGGTCGCCCGCTGGCGGCTCCAGCTTGATGCAGGTGGCTCCCATGCTCCGGCAGCGCATCAGCGCCGCCGGGCCCGGCAAGTTCAATGCCAGGCTGAGAATGCGGGTGCCTTTGAGAACGCGAAGTGGACGGGCGGCCATGGCGTCTACAGCGGCAAGCCCACGTAGTTCTCGGCCAGCGCCGTCGAAGCGGCGATCGACGTGACGAGATAGTCCAGTTCGGCCTCCTGTATCTTCTGGCCGAAGTCACCGGTCTCCGGAAACTTGTGCATCAGCGAGGTGAACCACCAGGAGAAGCGTTCGGCTTTCCAGACGCGGCGCAGGCAATTCTCCGAGTAGTGGTCGATCCCGGCGCTGCTTTTGTCGCGGTAGTGTTCAATGAACGCTGCCGACAGATACTTCACATCCGAAGCTGCCAGGTTCAGCCCCTTGGCGCCGGTCGGCGGCACGATGTGGGCGGCGTCTCCGGCCAGAAATATGCGGCCGAAGCGCATCGGCTCCGCGACGAAACTGCGCAGTGGTGCGATGCTTTTCTCCAGTGAGGGCCCGGTGACAAGGCGCTCACGTGCCTTGGGGTCGAGCCGGCTTCGCAGCTCGTTCCAGAACGCGTCATCAGACCAGTCTTCAACCTTTTCCTGCAAGGACACCTGCACGTAAAAGCGGCTTCTGGTCCTGCTGCGCATCGAGCAGAGTGCGAACCCCCTTTCGGTGTTGGCGTAAATCAGTTCGTGCGACACCGGAGGCACGTCGGCGAGGACGCCCAGCCAGCCAAACGGGTAGATCTTTTCGAAAGACTTGATCGCGCCGGGCGGAACGCTGGCGCGGCTGATGCCGTGGTAGCCGTCGCAGCCGGCGATGAAGTCGCATTCGATCTCGTGCGCATGTCCATCCTTCGAGTAGCGCACCCTGGGTTGCGTTCCGTCGAAGTCGTGCAGGCTGACGCTGTCGCCCGCTTCGTAGACCGTGGTGAGGCCCTGCGCCTTGCGCGCGTCCATCAGGTCGTGCGTCACTTCGGTCTGCCCATAGACGGTGACCGACTTGCCGCCCGTCAGCGTGCGCATATCGATCCGGTGGCGAGCCCCCTTGAACAGGAGTTCGATCCCGCCATGCACCAGGCCCTCCTTGTGGAGTCGAGCAGCCACCCCGCATTCGTCCAGCATATCGACGCTGACCTGTTCCAGCACGCCGGCACGGATGCGGCCGAGCACGTACTCGGCACTCTGGCGCTCCACGATGATGTTGTCTATGCCGGCCTTGAACAGCATTTGGCCGAGCAGCAGGCCCGACGGTCCTGCTCCGATGATCGCTACCTGGGTTCTCATGTGTGTCTCCGTGGTGCTCCCAGCTTAATTCGCGCGGCCGGGCTGCGGAAGCTGAATCGATTTTTCAACGCCTTATGCACCATCAATATTAATAAAGAACGATACAGTCGTTTGAGTTTTAAAGGCGCCCCTTCACAATCCGCGTCTGCCGCATTCAAGGCTTACCCGCTCGTGGTCGCCCGCCGAATCTGCCGCTGAAGGACCCACACAATGAACCTCAAGATCAAGATTTTTCTGACCGGCCTTGCGCTGGCCGCGAGCAGCCTGGCTTCGGCGCAGCAGACACTCCTGAACGTTTCCTACGACGTAGCGCGTGAGTTCTACAAGGACATCAACGCGGCCTTCATTCCGTATTACAAGAAGACGAGCGGCAAGGACGTCAAGATCGATCAGGCCCATGGCGGCTCCAGCGCGCAGGCCAGGGCCGTGGCGGACGGCCTGGACGCCGACGTCGTGACCATGAACACGACGACCGACATCGAGTTCCTGGCGGAAAAGGGCGTGGTCGCCAAGGATTGGGCCAAGCGCTTCCCGGACAACGCTGCGCCGACCACGTCGACCATGCTGTTCCTGGTGCGCGAAGGCAACCCCAAGGGCATCAAGGATTGGGACGACCTGATCAAGCCCGGCGTGCAGGTGATCGTGGTGAATCCCAAGACCGGCGGCAACGGCCGCTACGCCTACTTGGCCGCTTACGGGTACATCAAGAAGAAGGGCGGCACCGACGCCCAGGCCCAGGAGTTTCTCTCCAAGCTGTACAAGCAGGTCCCGATCCTGGCTCGTGGCGGTCGCGATGCGACTACCGCTTTCCTCCAGCGCAATACCGGCGACGTGTTGATCACCTTCGAATCCGAAGTGGAATCCGTGAACAAGGAGTTCGGCACCGGCAAGGTGGATGTGGTCTATCCGTCGACCAGCATCATTGCCGAGAACCCGGTCGCGATCGTCGAGCGCACAGTGGCCAAGAAGGGAACGGCCGATCTGGCCAAAGCCTATCTGCAGTTCCTGTACTCCGACGAAGGGCAGGAGATCGCGGCCAGGCACTCGATCCGCCCGCGCAATCCGGCGATCCTGAAGAAATACGCCAACACCTTCAAGCCGGTCAAGCTGTTCACCGTGCAGGAATTGTTCGGGTCGCTGTCGGAGGCCCAGAAGGTGCACTTCAACGACGGCGGCCTGTTCGACAAGATCTACACCGTGAAATGACCGCGGCCAGTCTGGGGGTTCCGCTGCCGGTGGCGGCGGGGCCGGCGCGACGCGGCGGCAAGAGGGTCTTGCCCGGCTTCAACCTCACGCTGGGCTATACCCTTCTGTACCTCAGCCTGATCGTCCTGATTCCGCTCTCGGCGCTGGTCTTCAAGACCTTCACCCTTAGCTGGGAGCAGTTCTGGGTAGCGATCAGTTCGCCGCGCGTGCTTGCTTCCTATCGGCTCACGTTCGGAGCCTCGTTGATCGCAGCGCTGATCAACGTGGTGTTCGGGCTGCTCCTGGCCTGGGTGCTGGTGCGCTACAGCTTTCCCGGCAAGAAGATCGTGGATGCGCTGGTCGACTTGCCGTTCGCGCTGCCTACGGCCGTCGCCGGCATTTCCCTGACTGCCTTGCTGGCCGGTAACGGCTGGATCGGGCAATACCTGGAACCGCTGGGCATCAAGCTGGCCTTCAATCCCAATGGCGTGGTGATCGCGCTGATCTTCATCGGGCTGCCGTTCGTGGTCCGGACCGTGCAGCCCGTGCTGGAAGACAACGAGAAGGAGCTCGAGGAAGCCGCGATGTGCCTGGGCGCGACCCGCTGGCAGACCTTCGTCAAGGTCATTTTTCCTGCCATCGCTCCGGCGTTGCTGACCGGATTTGCGATGGCCTTCGCCCGGGCCATCGGCGAGTACGGGTCGGTGATCTTCATCGCCGGCAACATGCCCATGATTTCGGAGATCACGCCTCTCATCATCATCGGCAAATTGGAGCAGTACGACTATGCCGGCGCCACTGCCGTTGCCGTGGTCATGCTGGTGATCTCGTTCCTGCTGCTGCTGGTCATCAACGGGCTGCAAGGCTGGCAGCGCCGCCGATCGGGGGGCCAATGACCTCGCTCGCCACCAAAAGGGTGGTCACGACGGAAGCGCCGTGGGTTCGCTACACGCTGATCGCCGTCGCGCTGGTCTTCGTGCTACTGTTTCTGGTGTTGCCACTGGCAGCGGTGTTCGCCGAGGCGCTGCGCAAGGGTTTTGGGGCCTTCATCGCCGCGCTCGGCGAACCGGACGCGTGGTCCGCCATCGAGCTGACCCTCGTCACCGCGGCGATCGCGGTGCCGCTGAACCTGGTGTTCGGCGTCTCGGCGGCGTGGTGCATCGCCAAATACGAGTTCCGGGGCAAGGCGTTCCTCACCACGCTGGTCGACCTGCCATTCTCGGTCTCGCCGGTGGTGGCGGGCCTGATCTATGTGCTGGTGTTCGGCGCCCAGGGCTGGTTCGGTCCGTGGCTGGCGGAGCACGACATCAAGATCGTCTTCGCCGTGCCGGGGATCGTGCTGGCGACCATCTTCGTGACCTTTCCGTTCATCGCCCGTGAACTGATTCCGCTGATGCAGGCCCAGGGCAACGAAGAGGAGCAGGCCGCGATCGTGCTGGGCGCCAACGGCTGGCAGACCTTCTGGTACGTGACGCTGCCCAACATCAAGTGGGGCCTGATCTACGGCGTGATCCTGTGCAATGCGCGCGCCATGGGCGAATTCGGCGCGGTGTCGGTGGTGTCCGGGCATATTCGTGGCCAGACCAACACGATGCCGCTGCATGTCGAGATTCTCTACAACGAGTACCAGTCGGTGGCCGCATTCGCCGTGGCTTCGCTGCTGGCGCTGCTGGCCCTTGTCACACTGGTGATCAAGTCGGTGGTCGAGTGGCGGCATGAGCGGGAGATGAAGATCGCCGGGGAGATATCGCCGGAGCGGCCGGTTTGATTTGTTCCCTCTCCCTCTCCCTCTCCCTCTGGGAGAGGGCTAGGGTGAGGGCAGGCGCCAAGCCCCCACCCCAACCCTCCCCCAGAGGGGGAGGGAGAAAGTAAGCATATGAGCATCGAAATTCGCAACGTCAGCAAAAAATTCGGCGACTTTCACGCCTTGCGGGATGTCTCGCTGGACATCAACTCGGGCGAGCTGATTGCGCTGCTCGGGCCGTCGGGCTGCGGGAAGACCACCTTGCTGCGCATCATCGCCGGGCTGGAAACAGCTGACGCGGGCAGCATCCTGTTCGCCGGCGAAGACACCACCGACGTGCACGTGCGGGAGCGCCAGGTGGGCTTCGTGTTCCAGCACTACGCGCTGTTCCGGCACATGACCGTGTTCGAGAACGTCGCTTTCGGCCTGCGCGTCAAGCCGCGCGGGCTACGTCCGAGCGAGGAGCAGATCAAAAAGAAGGTTCACGAACTGCTTGGCCTGGTGCAGCTGGACTGGCTGGCCGACCGTTTCCCGTCACAGCTTTCGGGCGGCCAGCGCCAGCGGATCGCGCTGGCACGGGCCCTGGCGGTGGAGCCCAAGGTCTTGTTGCTGGACGAGCCCTTTGGCGCGCTCGATGCGAAGGTCCGCAAGGAGCTCAGGAGGTGGCTGCGCCGGCTGCACGACGAACTTCACGTGACCAGCATCTTCGTCACTCACGACCAGGAAGAAGCGCTGGAAGTGGCCGATCGGGTGGTGCTGATGAATGCCGGCAAGGTGGAGCAGGTGGGTTCGCCCCAGGAGGTGTGGGACCACCCGGCGAGCCCCTTTGTCTACGGCTTCCTCGGTGACGTGAACCTGTTCCACGGACGAGCCCACGAAGGCGAGGTGCACCTGGAGGGCATGCATCTGGCTTCGCCCGAACACTCGGGCGCCCAGAATGCCAAGGCATTCGCTTACGTGCGGCCGCACGACCTGGACGTTCGCCGATACTCTCCGGGCGAAGGCGTGGATGTCGCCGGGCGCCCAAGCGGCATCGTCGTGCAGCTCAGCCGCGCCATCGTCGTCGGCCCCATTGCCCGGCTGGAACTTATTCCCGCCGGCGACAACAAATCAGCGGGTGACAATCAGGATGCGATCATCGAAGCGCAGATTCCTGCGCAGCAGTATCGAGATATGGGGTTCCGCGAGGGCGAGACGCTGGTGGTGACGCCGCGGCGTGCACGTGTGTTTGTGGAAGGGGCGGCCTCGGGCGCGCCCCTGTCGGGAGAAGAATTTGACCCAGTGGTTTGACAGCGCGCCCAGGGGCGTGCTTGCCCTCGTTGGCACCGTGTGCGTGGCGATGCTGGCATTCGGCCTTTATCTGCAGCACGTGGTGGGGCTGGACCCTTGTCCCATGTGCATCGTGCAGCGTTATGCCTTGCTGCTGGTCGGCCTGGTCGCCGGCATCACGGCCCTTATGCGTGGCCGCATGGCTTTGATAACGGGCAGCGCGCTCATGCTGCTGGTGGCCGGCTTTGGCGCTTTCGTCGCTGCCCGCCAGAGCTGGCTGCAGTGGTATCCGCCGGAGGTCTCTTCGTGCGGGCGGGATTTCTACGGGATGATCGAAACCTTCCCCTTGAAGCGCGTCGTCCCGATGATCTTCAAGGGCAGCGGCGACTGCACCAAGATCGATTGGACCTTCGTGGGGCTGTCGCTGGCCAACTGGTCTTTCGTCTGGTTCGCCATTTTCATGGCCGTGGCGCTGTTGCTGATTTTGAAGCAGTCGCGCACTCACCGCGAGCCCGCTCTCAAGAGCGCCTGAACGCAGCGCGGAGGATTCGCGCGCGGCATGGCTTGTTCAGTGCTTCCCTAGATCGCGTAGACCTTCGTCGCAACCGACTTGCCCTTGAAGGTGACCGGCTCGAAGGCGTCCATCGCGATCCGCTCTTTCACTCCCGCATGCGTCGCACCGTCCACCGCGATGCCGCGCCCGATCTTCTTGGTGTGCGATTCGAGCCGCGCCGCGCGATTCACTGTATCCCCGACACAGGTGTAGGTGGCTCGCTGATTGGTGCCTGTGTAGCCCGCGATCATCTCGCCGGTGGCGATTCCTATCCCGATCCTGATCGGCTCCTTGTTGGCGGCCGTGCGCTCGACGTTCAGGAGCGTGATCATTTCCTGCATGTCGATTGCGGCGCGCACCGCGTTCAGCGCGGGCTCGGCCAGCGGCAGGGGCGCTCCGAAGATCGCCATCAACCCATCGCCGGCCATCTGGTTCACGACGCCGCCGTGCGCGCTGATCGCCTCGAACATCAGCGCGTAGTAGGCATTGAGCAGGTCGATGGTCTCTTGCGGCCCCTGCGACTCGGCAATGGACGTGAAGCCCCGGATGTCCGAGAACATCGCCGCACCATGCACGTGCCGACCGCCCAGCGCGAAACCCGATTGCTGCATGTCCAGTGCGACTTCGCTCGTCGCAAAACGGCGCACCATCGCGCGCTGCTGGTCGCGCAGGCGCTTCTTCTCGAGGCTGCTGTTGATGCGTGCCTTGAGCAAAACGGAGTTGACCGGTTTCCTCAGGTAATCGTCGGCACCGAGCTCGATGCAGCGCACCACATCGGCAACGCCTTCCAGCGCCGAAGTGACGATCACGGGCAAATCGCACAGGTGCGGATCGCCGACCAGCTGCTCCAGCACCTGGAACCCGTCGACCTCGGGCATCTCCATGTCCAGCAGCATCAGATCGAACGGTTCGCGGCGCAGCATCTCCAGCGCGATGCGTCCGTTCTCTGCACAGGCCACGCGGTGGCCCAGCAACTCGAGGCTTCGCATCAACAGCAGGCGGTTGACCTTGTTGTCTTCGGCCACCAGCAGCCGCGCGCCCTGTTCAGCCACGGCACAGCTCCGTCAGCGCCGCGGCGACACGCTGGTATTCCTGGTCGAGTGCGTCGATGCCGCTGGCGTCGGCGGGCAATCCGCTCGTCTCCAGTTGGCGCGCCATATTCGCGAACGACGTTGCGCCGAAGGTCTGGCCGTTCGACTTGATGGAATGCGCGGCGCGACGGAAGCGTTCGACCGATTTCGCGCTCCACGATGTGCGAAGCTCGGCGAGAGACAAGGGTGCTTCTTCGAGGAAAGTGGCAACCAGTTCGGTCACGAACTCCGCTCCGGCGGTCTCCTGCAGCTCGCGAAATGTGACATTGTCGATGGTTGTCATTCACCGGTCCTTTCGCGGCAGGGTGTTGTTGAGCGCTTCGACCAGGCGATCGACGCGAACGGGTTTGGTCACGTAGTCGTCCATGCCGGCCTCCAGGCACTCCTCGCGGTCGCCCTGCATCGCGTTCGCAGTCATCGCGACGATGCGCGGGCGCTCGCCCGGAGCCCATCTTGCACCGATCCGGCGGGAAGCCTCCAGCCCGTCCATCTCCGGCATCTGCACGTCCATCAGGACGACGTCGTAGGGCTGGCGGGCGATGGATTCCAGCGCCTCGATGCCATTCGATGCCAGATCCGCGCGGTAGCCGAGCTGCTGTAGCAAGCGCATTGCGAGCTTCTGGTTGACGACATTGTCCTCGGCCAACAGGATGCGAAGCGGATGGCGTGCGGCCATGCCGGCGTCCATCAGGGGTTTCGCCGCGGCGATCGGCTCGCTGCGTGCCATTCCATGGGCCAACACCGTCATCAGCGCGTCGAACAGGTGGCTCTGGCGCAGCGGCTTGGCCAGCACCGCCTTGAAAAGTTGATTCGCCTGCGCCTGCTGTTCGCGCTGTCCGAGGCTGGTGAACAGGATGAGGGGGATGGTCTGGTTGATTGCCTGGATGTTGCGTGCCAGCTCCATCCCGTCCATTTCGGGCATGTGCATGTCCAGGATGGCCAGGTCGAAGCGTTCACCGGCACGCAGCCACTGGAGGGCTTGCGCCGGGAATTCCGTTTCTCGCGGCACCATGCCCCACCTGGCGGCCTGCAACGACAGGATCTTGCGGTTGGTGGCGTTGTCGTCCACGACCAACAGATGTTTGCCCGCCAGGGCCGGCTGCTGCCCGGTGAAATTGCGTCGTGCGGTTTCAGGCAGGACGGTGGGCCGGGCGTCGATGGTGAAGTGGAAATCCGATCCGCAGCCCGGTCCCTGGCTCACGACCCACATCGTGCCGCCCATCAGTTCCGCCAGCCGCTTGCTGATCGCCAGGCCCAGCCCGGTGCCGCCGTACCTGCGGGTGGTGGAGCTGTCGGCCTGGCTGAAACTCTTGAACAGCTTCTCGATGCCCGCGGCACTGAGCCCGATCCCGGTATCGCGCACGGAGAACTCGAGCTGCGGGCGGCCATCCACTTCGGGACCAGGCTGAACCGTGAGCACCAGTTCGCCATGCTCGGTGAACTTGACGGCGTTGGCCAGCAGGTTCAGCAGCACCTGACGCAGCCGCGTAACGTCGCCTTCGATCGCGGTGGGCACGTCGCCTTCGAACACATACGCGATATCCAGCTCTTTTTGCGCCGCTCGAGCACTGATCAGGTCGAGCGCCGACTCGACGCATTCGCGCAGGTCGAACGGATGCGACTCGACATCCATGCGCCCGGCCTCGATCTTCGAAAAATCGAGGATGTCGTTGATGATGGTGAGCAGGGCATCGCCCGAGTCGCGGATCGTGGAGGCAAAGTCGCGCTGTTCCTCGGTGAGCGCGGTGTCCAGCAGCAGGCCGCTCATGCCGATGACCGCATTCATGGGCGTGCGGATTTCGTGACTCATGGTCGCCAGGAAGGAGCTCTTGGCTTCGTTGGCCGCTTCGGCGGCCGCGCGTGCTTCCTGCGCATCCTTGAAGAGCCGGGCATTTTCGATTGCGATGACGGCCTGGTCCGCGAACGTGCGGCCGAGCACGATTTGCTGCTCGTCGAAGGGCCCGACCTCAGCGCGCAGGACGCACAGGCAACCGATCGCCGCGCCATCGCGCAGCAGCGGCACGAACAGGCATGAGCGATAACCCATCGCCAGGGCCAGGCTGGGCATGCGCGGAAATTCGACGGCCCCCAGCACGGTGTCGGGCACATGGATCAGCCGCGAGTCCAGGATGCAGGTGCCGGCGCCGCTTTGGCGATCCAGCGGCCATGGCTGGAGGTGAGGGATCGCACCGTCCGCGGCGCTGCTGGAAAACGCGACCGGATGGATCATGCCATCGCGCGGTAACAGCAATGACACCGCGCGGCCTGCGAACAGGCGTTGGCAGCTTTGCACGATCACGTCGAATACCGGCTGCGTATCGGTGACCGAAGCGCTGATCACCTGCAGCACATCGGCGGTGGCGGTCTGGCGCTCGAGCGCCTCCTGCGTTTCCCTGAAGAGCTGGGCGTTCTGGATCGCGAGCACAGCCTGGTCGGCGAAGGGCTGCAACAGCCTGCGCTCCTTGTCCGCAAACCCGCCGAGCGCGCGGCGGTAGATTCGGATCATGCCGACCCCCCGGCCTTCGCGCAGCAGGGGCACGTTCAACTGCGAGTAGCTGTGCCCGAAGCGCAGTGCCACACCGCGGGCCCCCGGCAGGACGTCCGGGCCTTCGAGCACGTCCGCGTACTCGGTGACCTGCCCTTTGCGCATCTCGGTTTCCATGTCCGATCCGGCCATCGGGTAGGGAAACAAGCTGTGCGTCTTTCGGGTCAGCTCCGCGCGCTTGGCCGACTGCTCCTCGGGCGTGGCGCCGCGCACGCTCACGAACCGGATTCCGGCGAGCTGCACCATGCCGCGATCGTCGACCGTCTCAAGCTGCACACCGTCCAGGTCGGGAATCAAGCGCTCGCAGCAATCCATAATGACGGCGAAAACGGGGCGGGTGTCCGCCATCGAAGCACTGATGGTCTGCAGCACCTTCGACGTGGCCTCTTGCTGCGCCAGCGCGTCTCGCGTCTGGTCGAACAGCCGCGCGTTCTGCAGCGCCAAACCCATGCTGGAGGCGACCATCTGCAACAGGCGCACATCGACGGGCCCGAACACGCGGCCCGGTTCGTGGCTGTCCACGGTGATGCCCCCTTGCATCTCGTCACCAACAAATATGGGAACGGTCAAGGTGGCCTCGCTGGGCGTCATGCCCTCAGGGGTACTCAGCCCCAGCGCATTCATCTCGGCGCGGCTGTTGGCGACCACCGGCTGGCCGGCAAGCAGGGTGCGCGCAAATTGTCCTTCGCGGTTCATCGTCCAGGGCGCCTTGATGACGCGGCGGCCGCGATCGACCACGTAGGGCAACTCCACGATATCGGGCGCAGTCTCGTGCCTCCACGCGATCACGAGACTGTCGCTGCCGAACACCTCGCGCAGCTGGTCGCCCACCAGCTCCACGATGCGATTGAAATCCAGCGAACCCGCAATGCCTTGCTGGATGCTGTTGACGACGCCGAGCTCGGCGGCGCGCTGCTCGGCCTCGGTCTTCGAGGCGGCCAGTTCGGCGGTGCGTTCCTCGACTTTGCGTTCCAGCGCCTGGGCCGCCCGCACGTTCGCCAGCGTCAGCGCGGCCTGGGCCGCCAGCATGGTCAACAGCCGGGTATCGCCATCATGGAACCGGCCGTACAG